>JBCCEE010000026.1:0-35863 GCA_039030415.1 Acidobacteriota bacterium | reverse complement strand
TCCCGCGCCGTGCCGCAGGCCGACGGCTGGCCGGTGAGGCTGAAGGGATTGGCGCCGGGTCGACTGATCTTGCCGGTGATCAGGTGCAGGTCGTTGATCAGGTTGTTCATCCACGTGCCGCGCACGTGCTGATTGACCCCCATGCACCACAGGCTGACGGTGCCGCGGTTCGGCTCGCCGTAGAGCTTCGCCAGGGCGTGAATCTGGGCTTCCGGCACGCCGGTGATCTCTGCCACGCGCTGCGGCGTGTAGTCGGCGAGGAACGCCTTGAAGTCTTCGAACGAGGCTTCGGTCGCTTGATCTTTGAAGGTGTAGCGCTCGGCCTGATCGCCGGCGAACCCATAGCCGATGGTCTCGAGGTCTTCGATGCCGCGCCGGAAGACGACGTTCTCCCGCATGAAGGCGTGATCTACGCGATCTTCCTTCACCAGCAGGTGCAAGATGCCGTTGGCCAGGGCCAGATCCGAGCCCGGCTTCATTTCGACGTAGAGGTCGGCGTAGTGGCTGGTCGCGGTGCGGCGGGTGGCGATATCGACCAGGCGCACATTGGGATCCTGGCGCTTGTGCTCGAGGATGCGGCTGAACAGCACGGGGTGCATTTCAGCCATGTTGTTGCCCCACAGCACGAAGTCGTCCCCGGCCTCGAAATCCTCGTAGCAGCCCATCGGCTCGTCGGATTGGAACTGGGTGACGAAACCCATGACCGCGCTCGCCATGCACAGCCGGGCGTTGGGGTCGATGTTGTTCGAGCGCATACCGCCCTTGACCCATTTGAGGGCCGCATAGCCGTCGTGCACCCCCCACTGCCCCGAGCCATAGACCGCCACCGCTTCCGGGCCGCCGGCTTCGAGAGCACCGGAGAATTTCTCCGCGATCAGGTCCAGCGCCGCGTCCCACGAGATCGTCTCGACCCGCCCGTCGGGATGACGACGCTGGGGCTGCGTCAGGCGATCGGCGCCGTAGAGGAACGCCGGCAGGTGGTAGCCTTTGACGCACAGCAGGCCGCGATTGACCGGATTGGCCTCGTCACCGCGCACCGCCTGGACGCGGCCGTCGGCGACCCCGACCTCGACGCCGCAACCGGTGCCGCAGAACCGGCACGGCGCCTTCGACCAGGCGAGATTCGGCGAGCCGGCCGCCGAGGTTTCGGCGCCCCGCGTATCGATCTGGGCCGCACGCTCGCGATCGGCGCACGAGAAGGCTGCGACCGTGGAGCCGCCGCCCAAGCCCACCAGGAATTTTCGACGGTCGAGGGTCATCGTCACACCTATTTGCCCGAGTCGCTGCGGACGTTGGCTTCGCCGTAGCGCTCTTTCATGGCCTCTTTGATCTCGGCCATCTGTTCGCCCGCGCCTTCCTCGAACCAGCGGTGCTCCGGACGCGCCAGGATGTCCTGGATGACCTGGGTGGCGCGCTGGGCGCCTGGACCGCCGCCGTGCTCGATCGCCTCCCGGGCCTGCGGGATGAGCTCCATGTAGAAGCGCTCGGCGACCTCGTACATGCCGTGCCAGTGGGTGTAATCCGGCGCCATCATCGACGCGCCGTGGCGCGCTCGCCGCCCTTCGTGGTGCCACAGGTAGAACCACGTCCACTCGATCTCTTCGTCGAATTGCGTCGGCGTCAGCAGGCCCTCGTTGTGGAGCACGTCCATGATCGCCTTGCCCGGCTTGGCGAACTTCTCGTTGTAGAGGATCACCAGATCGTCATACTGCTGGTAGAAGCCGTTGATGTAGTCGGGCGTGTGGCAATGCGAGCACACCGCCTTCATGCGCGTGCGCTTGGCTTCGGCGGTGTCGGCGATCAGGCTGCGGCGCTCGGTCGGATCGGTCGCCTTGACGATGTCGCCGTTGACGTCGGTGTCCATCACCATGCTGATCGGCGGCCGGTTGGTCCACGAGATGCGCTCGCGTGGATCGTGGGTGATGCGGCCGCCATTGCGGCTGTGGCCGGACATGTGGCACGTGGCGCAGGTCGGCGCGGCGCTGTAGTCCTCACCCAGCACCCAGGATTCGGCGTCGAGGTTGAGGTCGTCTTTGAGGTCGCGGTAGGCGATGCCGTGCTTGGACTCCTCGAAGATCTCCTTCTGCGGATGATCCGGTCCGAGGTGGCACTTGCCGCAGTTCTCGGGCTGACGCGCGCGACGCGACGAGAAGTCGTGGCGGCTGTGGCACGCCGAGCAGGAGCCGCGCGAGCCGTCGAGGTTGAGCCGGCCGATGCCGGTGTTGGGCCAGGTGCCGGTGTGGAAGCGCGGCTTGCCCTGGTCGTCCTTGAGCACCCGCGCGAGCGCGTCGAGGTTGGTGGGCTGACCGTTCTCGTCCGGCTGCAGGTCGTCGACGGTGATCATGCCGCCGTCGGTGGCGAGCAGGGCGATTTTCGAGCCGTGGCACTGCTGGCAGCCCAGAAACGCGCTGGCGGTGCCGTTGACCATGTCGACCGCTTTGCCGGGCGTCGGCGAATGCGGGTTGAACGGCTGCCTCGCCCCTTCGACGGTCTCGGCCAGGAAGTTGTCGAGCGACGCCAGGATGTTGCCCCCCGCCGCGTGGTGGCTCTTCTCGAACTCCCGGGCCACCTCGCCATGACAGACCGCGCAATCCCGCGGCGTCACGATCGAGGCGACGGTGTAGCCGTAGTGGTTGAAGGCATCGGCATCGCCCGGTTCGGCTTTGTGGCAGTCGATGCAACCGACGCCCTTGACCGCGTGGGTCGAGCCTTCCCAATGATCGACGATACCCGGCGTTCCCTGGGTATGGCAGTCGACGCACTGCCGTGAGCTCGCCGGAATCGCCACCGCATGCTGCTCGAGGCCCGCTTCCTGAGCCCGGCGGGTGACCTCGAGCTTCTGGACGAAGATCAGAGAGACCAGGAAGAGCCCCGACAACAAAATCAGAATGGTGCGCTTTTCTTTGAGAGTCACGGTAGGCCTCGCAGTCCTTTGTCTCGCATTGCTGCTCTCGAAACCGGTATCAGAAACGTGTCAGTGCGCTACGAGCGCTTCCCAAACCGTCAGGCTGATGATCGCCAGCACGCCGACGATGCCGATCCAGACGCTGGCTTCGGTGAAGCGGGTCTTGCGCCGGATCCAATCGTCGATGAACGGCCACACGAACATCACGAAGACGATGAACCCCGTCGACAGCACCGCCACCGTGCCGGTGAACAGCTTCAGCCAGCGAAACGCCACGTAGAAAAACCACTCGGGCTTGATGACTTCGGGCGTCGTCAGGGGATCGGCCTTGGGGCCCAGGGTGGCCGGCCAGATGCACGCCAGCGCGGTGAGCACGATCATCAGCACCAGGCCGATCATCAGCTCGCTCATGACGTGCTCGGGGAAGAAATTGAAGTGTTTCGGCTTGTCCGGCGGCTCGTCTCCGAACTCGAACTCCGTCACGCCCTGGACGCGAATGATGGCGATGTGAAGGATGATCAACAGGGTCAGGAGCGTCGGCAGCACGGCGGCGTGCAGCACGAAGAAGCGCGGCAGGGTGTGGGGGCCGAAGCCGTCGCCGCCGAGCATCGCCTGCTTGATCCACTCACCCACCCACGGCACGCTGCCGGCGATGTTGGCTCCCACCGCCGCACCCCAGTAGGAGAGCTGCTCGTAGACCAGGCAGTAGCCGGTGAAGCCGAGCATCAGCGTGCAGATCAGCATGCACATGCCGATCATCCAGTTGATCTCGCGCGGCTTGCGGTAGGCGCCGGTGAAGTAAACCCGCATCTGATGCAGGATCACGGCGGCGATCATGAAGGTGGCACCCCATTTGTGGATGCCGCGCAGCAGCCAGCCGTAAGCGGCCTCCTCGGTGATGAAGCGCACCGACTCGTAGGCCGTCTCCGCCGCCGGCTTGTAGTAGACCGCCAGCAAGATGCCGGTCACGATCTGAACGACGAACAGGTAGGCCGGAGTGCCACCCAGGGCGAACCACCAGCGCTTGAGGTGATTCGGTACCGGCTCGTTGGTCAGCTCCCGCAGATCTTCGCCGGAGACCGGTATCCGCTCTTGCACCCAGCTCGCTGGATTCGCCACGCCTCAAGCCCTCCGGGTTTGTGGATTCACGGCGCAGGCGAACAGGCAGGGATCATGGCCTGGCCCCGGCGGCCCGTCGACGCCGTCGAGAATCTCCCCCGACCCCATCGCCAGCTCGTCGACCGCCACCTCGATATAGAGCAGCCCACCGTCGACCCGCAGCGGATAGCGCGGCAGGTTCTGGCCCGCGTCGCCGGGAGGGCCGCCGATACCGATGCCATCCGGGCTGAAGATGCCGTTGTGGCAGGGGCAGAAGAAGCGGTCGTTCTGCGCTTCCCAATGCACCTGGCAGCCGAGGTGAGGGCAGGTCGACGACAGCGCGATGAACGCCTCCGGGGCGTTGTCTTCGGCCTGGCGCGCGATGTTGACGGTGGCCCCCTTGGGGGTCTTGAACAGCAGCGCGTCGCCGACGCCCAGGCGGGCTAGCGGAGCGACGTACATCCAGCCGCGATCGGCCGGCCCCGAGGGGAAGAGAAACCGCACCAGGTACGAAGCGAAGGTACCGTAGGCCGCGGTCAAGCCGAGCACCAGCCCCCAGCGCCCGGCAGTCTCCAACGCTTCGCGCCGAGGCGCTTCGGATTTCGAAACATCTCGTTCCATCTTCTTCTCCGTGGTGTGCCAGCAGAGTACGACGGTTCAAAGACGCGCCCCACGCGCGTTCGGACGGTTCTCGGGCCACCCCGAGGGGTGGGCTTCTCGACCCACTACCCGAACGGGTAGTGCTGCGGCTCGGAAAAAGACACTGGCTGCGACCGTTTATTCCTCCGTTTCGTCCTTGCGCCAAGGGACATCGTAAGAAGCCGCGAGGGACCTGAGTGGACTCCATCCGGTCACGGCGGTGAGAAGTGGGTAGAGTGCGATGAGACGCAGCGGAATCACCCAGATCCAGCGCTCCGCCTCGACAGACCAGCCGATCAGGAGCAGAATCAAGCTGAGCAAGAAGCGGAGGCCTCGCTCGCGGTAGTGCAGATTCCTGAGCCTCATCCTGGCTATGAAATCTGTGCTCGATCGGGCGCGATGACAACCCGCAAGCGGGTAGTCTCGTAGGCGATGGTGCCTACCCCAAGGCGTGGTGCCCCAGGCCTTCGGCAGATCTATGATGGAACGGAAAGAGGGTGTCTTGAGCTTCAGGCAACTCAGAGGATTTCTACTCGCTGGACCGCTCATCATCTTTGGTGTCCTCGAGTACTCGCGCTGGGCATTGGGTAACTTGGTGACGACATGGACCGGAAGACTCGTAATGGACGGCGTGGTCATAGCGGGCGCGGTGTGCTTCTATGGCGCCGTCGCCATGGTGATCCAGGAGCTGCTGCAGCGCTTGGAGCGTCAGAACCGCGTGCTCAAGGCACTGCGCTCGGCCGGCCTCGACATCACGGCCGACCTGTCGCTCGATACGGTGCTGCAGAAGATCGTCGATCAAGCGAGGCAGCTACTCGACTGCCGGTACGGAGCCCTGGCGGTCTATGACGAGGAGAACACGCTCGAAACGTTCGTCACCTCGGGGATCGACCTCGAGACCCAGCAACGGATCGGCGACCCGCCCCACGGCAAGGGTCTGCTCAGGCTGCCGTTGACCGAAGGTCACCCCTTGCGCCTGGAGGAGATCGAGAGCCACCCGGAGTCCGCGGGCTTCCCAGCCCACCACCCCAAGATGCACTCACTGTTGGCAGTTCCCGTGATTTGTCAGGAGCCGTTTCGCGGCAACCTCTACCTGTCGGAGAAGGTGGACGCCTCCCAATTCACCACCGACGACGAGAGTATCCTGACCCGCTTTGCCGCCCAGGCGGCGATCGCGGTCGACAACGCCCAGCTTCACGCCAAGGTCGCTGGCCTCGCGGTGATGAACGAGCGCCTGCGCTTGGCCCGCGAGATGCACGACGGCCAGGCGCAGGTCCTCGCCTACGTCAATACCAAGGCTCAAGTCATCGACGGGCTGATGGCGGCCGGCAAGATCGATCCGGCTCGCCAGCACCTGCACCAGATGGCGGCGGCGGCTCGCGAGGTCTATGCCGACGTGCGAGAAGGCATCCTCGGCCTGCGCACCGCGATCGACAACGACCATGATCTGGCTCGCGTCCTGAAGGACTTTGCCGAACGCTGGCAGGATCAATGCACTATTCCGCTCGAGCTCGAGATCTCGGGATGCGCCCGCTACAGCTCCACGACGGAGCTGCAGCTGCTGCGGATCCTGCAGGAAGCCCTGGCCAACGTGCGCAAACACTCCCAGGCCAAGCAGGCCGCTTTGAGGGTGACGCTCACGCCGAAGCGCTTGGTCGCCGAGGTCGAGGACGATGGCGTCGGCTTCGAGCTGCGTCAGTCGTCGGATTCAGCGGCCGGCGCCCTACCGAAATTCGGCCTGATCACCATGCAAGAGCGATGCGAAGAAATCGGCGCATGTCTCGAAGTCGTTACTGCGCCGGGTCGCGGCACGCGTGTTCGTGTCGAGTACTCGGTGCCCGAACCTGCTTGAGGACGAGGATCCCAACGTGCGAATAGTCATTGCAGACGACCACCTGTTGTTTCGAGACAGTCTCAAGAGCCTGATCGAAACTCGCTGTATCGAAAATCAAGAGCACGAAGTCGTAGGGCTCGCGGGCACCGGCCGGGAAGCGGTCGATATCGCCCACTCGACGGCTCCCGACATCGTCCTGATGGATCTCACCATGCCCGACATGGACGGCCTCGAGGCCACCCGAGTCATCACCTCGGAGCTACCCGACGTGAAGGTCGTGGTGCTGACCGCGTCTCATGACGACGACGATCTCTTCGAAGCGATCAAAGCCGGAGCCGAGGGCTACCTGCTCAAAGATCTGGAGGCCGAAAGGTTCTTCTCGCTGCTCGAGGGAGTTTCCCGCGGCGAGCCGGCCCTGACGCCGTTTCTAGCGCGCCGGCTCCTCACGGAGCTGAAGAACCCTCGTACCGGGGCAACGAAAGCAGAAGACCCGGACGCCTTGACCCAGCGAGAGAAGGAAGTCCTGGAAGCCATGGTTCGGGGCATCACCACCAACCGCTCCCTGGCCAAACATCTCGGCGTCAGCGAGAACACCATCAAGTTCCACATGCGGAACATTCTCGACAAGCTGCACCTGCACAACCGCGCCCAGGTCGTCAGCTACGCCCTGCGGCACGGTGTCGTCGAAGCCCCGGACTAGCTCGACTCAGCTTGCGGCTTCCCCCTCGAGCAAGCTCACCTACGTCAGGTCTTGATCTGCCGGAAGTTGCTTACTCGGGTCGCAGCACCTGGACCGGATCGAGCCGGATAGCTCGCTGCGCGGGCACGGCGAGTGCACCCAGAGCAGCGACCGCCAGGAGCGTCGCGACGGCGAGGAAGGTCGAGATGTCGACCGGCCCGATACCGTAGAGCAGACTCGAGACGCTGCGACTCAGATAGAAGGCCGCCCCCATGCCGACGAGTATGCCGATACCGACGATCAGGAACCCTTGCCCGAGGATCATCAAAAGCACCTTCGGTCTGCCGGCCCCGATCGCCATCCGGATCCCGATCTCGCGACGCCGCAGATAGACGATGTAGGCCATCACGCCATAGATACCGATCACCGCCAGAATCAGGCTGAGACCGCCGAACACCTGGAGTAAGGAGGCTCCCAGGTGCGGCGCCCAAAGTGAGCGCTGGAGAACTTTGTCAATCGTCCAGGTGTGGATCAAGGGCAAGCTAGGATCGATCTCCTGGACCGCCCTGCCCATCGGATCAACCAGAGCCGCCGGATCACCAGCGGCGCGCACAAATAGCGTCATCGCGGAGGCATAGCTCTGCTGCAAGGGCAGATAGACAGTCGACTGCGGTGTCTCGCCGAGGGTGAAATTCTTGCTGTCCGCCACCACTCCGACCACCTGCCGCGGAGTCTCGTCGCCGAAGAAGCTCAGCCCTTGCCCAACCGCTCCTTCCTTCGGCCAGAAGTGGTCTTCCATGGTCTCGTTGATGATCACCACCTGCTCGCTGTCCACTCGATCGAAGTCGCTGAAATCACGACCGGAACGTAATTCGATACCGGTGGTCTCGAAGTGCTTTGGCGTTACCACGTTGGTGACGACGAAGATGCCGTCGACTCCTGGCGGCGGCTCCTGGCCTTCGATCGTGATCGAGCGCTGGAATCCACCGACGTTGGACAAGGGAATGTTGGACGCCAGCGAGCTACGCTCAACGCCCGGAGCGCGAGCGACCCGTTCGAGCAGACGGTCGTAGAAGCTCTCGCCGCGGGCCTGATCGTAACCCTGTGCCCCGATGTCGAAGGAGACAGCCAAGAGCGGTTCGACGTCGAATCCAGGGTCGATTTTCTGAGCCTGCCCCAGGCTGCGCAAGAAGAGCCCGGCACCCACCAGGGCGACGAAGGCGAGGGCGACTTGCAGGACGACGATCAGCTGGCGAAGACCGAAAGCGCCGATCAGACGGCTGGGCGGCTCCGCGGTACCCCGAAGGGTCGAGACCAAGCTCAGGCGTGTCGCGGCCAACGCCGGGACCAGGCCAAAGATCACCGCGCTGGTGACCGCAACCGTCAGGGTGAAGACAAAGACCACCGGGTTCGGTGACAGGTCGATCGCCGCCTGCTCGAGCATCGGTGGACGGAACGCCCACAGCAGGCGGACCCCCAGCGCTGAGAGCGCTAGGGAAGCGATCCCGCCGACCAAGCCGAGCAGCAGGCTCTCGACGAGCAGCTGACGGACCAGCCGACCTCGACTGGCACCGAGCGCCAGTCGCATGGCGATCTCCTTACGCCGTCCGCTGGCACGAGCCAGGAGTAGATTGGCGATATTGGCGCAGGCGATCAGCAACACGACGCCGACAGTGACCGAGAGTACCGCGCCGGCCCGCGCCGCGCCACTGCGCATCTCGGGCTGGATGGTCGCCTGCGTCAACGGTATCAGAGTGACGCTGCGCCCTTCGTTATCGATCGGGTAGGCCTGCTCGAGCCGACGCGCGATCGTCTGCATCGCCGCAGCCGCCTTGGCCGGCGTCACGCCGTCGCGCAACCGGCCGACGGTATTCAAGAAGAGAGCACGACGTTCCTCGAAGAAGCGAAGAAACGGTCCGTTGAGCACCTGCTGATACATCGCCAGAGGGACCCAGAGCTCGGTGCCCTCCAGCAGACTGGTTCCGCGATAGCCCGGCGCGGTGACGCCGATGACCGTAAACGGCCGACCGTTGAGCTGAATCGTCTGCCCGACCAGAGCTTCGTCACCCCCGAATCGGCGACTGAACAGGCTGTGGCTCAAAACCACGACCGGGTGTGAGCCCAAGGTCTGGTCGTCCGCCGGGCTGATCGTCCTCCCCTGCTGCATCCGCACCCCCAGCACCTCGAAGTAGTTACCGCTGACAATCTCGCCGACCACCTGCTGCGGCTCGCCGCCGCTCGACAGATTGAGCCGCGTGGCCATGAAGGCAGCCAGTCCGCTCACAACCTCGTTCTGGTCGCGGAAGTCCTCGTAGTTGCGCCAGGACACCGGGGAGAAGCCCGGGAAGCGCTCGTCGACGGTGTACATCGCATGCAGGCTCTCTGGCTCGTGTAGCGGCAACGGCTTTAGGAACACCGCATAGACCAGCGAGAAGACCGTGCTGTTGGCGCCGATACCGAGTGCCAGCGACAGAACTGCAGCCAGAGTGACCACCGAATTCCTGCCCATCGCTCGGAGTCCCTGTCGAAAGTCTGCAAGAACGTCTCTCATCGTGAAGCTCCTGAGTTGCTCGGGCGAAAATGCTTGACCAGGGCCAGGCATAATGCATATCCTGTATTGTATCTGAAGATTTCAACTTGCGCATACATCTATACAAAGCCCTTGAACACCAGCAAACTGATCAGCGCTCGAGCTACTCCGGGAATCTCCAAATGGCTTTTGGAAATGACAAAGAGCCTCGTCCAGACGGTGCCGCCTCGTCCGAGGGCGGTCGTCTTGCAGACTCCGTCCCAAAGATCGACCGAGAATCGAGAACAGCTTCAGTAGACCAAGACCTTCGTCTCAACACAAACACATCCACGGCGGAAGGCTGTGTCACGCTCGACCGTGCTTTCGAGGTCTGTGCCGCCAGTTGGCCCTCGACCATCGCCCTGGTGGGCGACGGTCGTCGCATCTCCTATCAGGAGCTCGAGACGAGATCCGAAGGTCTGGTCCCAGACCTGCTCGCCGCCGGCGTCAGTCCCGAAGTCGTGGTCGGAATCTTCCTCGAATCGTCGGTCGAGCAAGTGAGTGCGCTGTTGGCCGTGCTCAAGGCCGGCGGCGTCTATCTGCCGCTCGATCCAGCCTACCCACGGGAGCGACTCGCAGCCATGCTCACCGACGCCGGCGTGGAGGTGCTGATCACCGATCGCCGCGGTGGCCTGCCCGGCAATTGCCGTCACGTCATACGTGTCGACCAACCGACGTCCACGACACCGACCCAAGGCGCGGAGCGGCGCCGTGCCACGGCGAGCAATCTCGCATACATGATCTATACCTCGGGCTCCACCGGCCGACCGAAGGGCGTCTCCATCACCCATCAGAGCGCCTGTCGCATGGCCGCAGCTCTCGCTGAGGTCTACGATGTCGGACCGGGCCGCCGTCAACTGCAGTTCGCCGCACTCGGCTTCGATGCGTCCGTCGCCGAAATCCTGACCTCACTGCTCAGCGGCGCGACGCTGGTTCTGATGCCTCGCGACGCGGCGGCGGATCCGGCCGCATTGTCACGAATCCTCGACGACGAAGCCGTCACCACCGTGACCCTGCCGCCGTCTCTGGCCGCCACCCTGCCAGATATACCGCTACCGGCCTTGAAAACGCTGGTGGTCGCTGGCGAGGCCTGTCCCGAGCCCCTGGTGCGTCGATGGGCGCCACGCACGCGGATGATCAACGCCTACGGCCCGACTGAGGGGGCGGTCTGCGCCACGACCGCCCGCTGCCAGGCCGACGGCAAAAAGCCATCGATCGGCAAACCGCTCTCCCACACGACTACCTATGTCCTCGGTCGCGATTTTTCGCGGCTCCTGGCCGGCGTCACCGGCGAGCTCCACCTCGGCGGCGAAGGCGTCGCTCGCGGCTACCTGAATCGTCCCGCCCTGACCGCCGATAGGTTCCAGCCAGACCCGTATGGCGGTAAGCCTGGAGAACGCCTATATCGCACGGGCGATCTCGCGTGTCGCCAGGCCGATGGCAACCTCGATTACCAAGGGCGCGACGACCATCAGGTCAAGGTGCGAGGAGTACGGATCGAGCTCGGTGAGATCGAGTCCGTACTCGCTGGACAGCCGGGCGTCGCAGTGTGCGCGGTCGTCGTGCACAGCGGTACGCTGGTCGCCTTCGTGGTGCCGCAACCGGGTGCTGACTGGGACGAGCAGACCCTACGAGAGGGCCTTGCCGAGCGGCTTCCCCAGGCGATGCTGCCGGCGCGGTATTGCCGCCTCCAGGCCTTGCCAAAGACTCTCCCGGGCAAGATCGACCGCGCCGCGCTGGATCAGCTCGCCGCCCACCGCGAAACGCCCGCTGACTCCGCCGCCCCGGTAGGCCCGATCGCGGCTCGCCTGGCCGAGATCTGGTGCCAGCTCCTCGGCGTCGACGAGATACGTGGTGACGACGATTTCCTAGCTCTCGGCGGCCATTCCCTATCGATCGCGCAGATGCTGGCGCGGGTGCGCGACAGCTTCTCTGTCGAGGTACCGATCGCCGACTTCCTGACCGCACCCACGGTCGACCGCCTGGCAGACCACATCCCTGCTGGCGGTCGTGACCTGCCAGCTCTTGTGGCTGCGGATCGGAATCGACCCATACCCCTCTCGTTCTCCCAGCAGCGAGTCTGGTACCTGGCCCAGCTCACCCACCGCAACGTCGCCTACAACACCCAGGTGACGCTGCAGTTCGCCGGTGGGCTCTCCTTTTCGGCGCTGCACCGCGCCATCATCGAGCTGGTGCGCCGACACGAAATCCTGCGCACGGTCTTCGCAGTCGAGCGAGGCGAGCCGGTCCAGCGGGTCCAACCACCGTGCCCGGTGCCGCTGCCGGTGGTCGATCTCAGCGCGCTGTCGCCCGCGCATCAAGCCCTGGAGTCCGAGCGCCGCATGGTCACCGAAGCGCGGCGGCCGTTTCACTTCGGACGCATCCCCCTGGCCCGTTGGCTGCTCCTGCACCGAGGACCGACCGACTCGACGTTGGTCCAGACCGAGCACCATCTGGTCCACGACGGATGGTCCCTGGCCGTCTTGCTGCGCGAGCTCCGGGAGCTCTACAACGCCTTCGCCACCGCGACGCCACCGACCCTCGGCCCGCTGCCGGCGCAGTTCGGCGACATCGCCGTCTGGCAGCACGAGCTCCTGCGTGGCGCGACCCTAGAGGCACTCACCAGCTACTGGCAGAAGCGGCTCCAGGGTTGCCCGCCCTCGCTCGAGCTGCCGGTGGACCGTCCGCGGCCGCCGGTCCAAAGCCATCGCGGTGCGGTGGTCCGCGGTCCGTTGCCACAACCGCTCTACGATCAGCTGCAGGCGATGAGCCGAGAGCACGGGATCACCCGCTTCATGGCCGCATTCGCGGTCTACGGCGTCCTCCTCCATCGGCACAGTGGGCAGCGGGATCTGGTGATCGGAACCACGGTCGCCAACCGCCGCCTACAGGCCAGCGAAACGGTGCTCGGCATGCTGGTCAACAACGTCGCCTTGCGCCTCGATCTGCATGGCGATCTGAGCTTTGCCGACGTCCTCGCTCAAGTTCGCGATGTGACGTTGGGAGCGTTCACCCACGAAGATCTTCCGTTCGACAAGGTGGTCGAGGTCGTCGCGCCGGAGCGAGATCCTGGGCGCAATCCGCTCTTCCAGCACCTCTTCAGCTTCCATGATGCGCCGATTCCCGAACTGACCTTCGGCGGTGTCCCGGCGACCCTTCACTACCGCCATCACGGTTCGGCCAAGTTCGACATCGACGTGGTGATGATCCCGCGCGGCGAGCAGCGCCTCGGGCGTGCGCGGGAGGTTGGTGAGGAGCCGATCGAGATGGTCTGGGAGTACTGCCGCGACCTCTTTGATCCGACGACCATCGAGCGCCTGAGCCGCAAGTATCAGACGCTGATGGCGACGGCGTGCCTCGACCCGGGACAGTCCCTCTCGACCCTACCGATGCTCGGCGCCAGCGAGCGCCACCAGCTGGCGGTCGAGGCGCAGGGAGAGGCACGGGCATTCGACACCACCTGTCTGGTCGAGCAGATCACCGACCGGGGTCGTCAAACCCCGGACGCCATCGCGGTCGTCGACGCAAGCCGCAGTCTGAGCTATCGCCAGCTCGTCAGCGTGGCCGACAGCTTGGCTGGCTACCTGCGTGCTCGCGGCGTCGGACCTGAGTCACGCGTCGGCGTGCTCCTGGAACGTTCACCGGAGATGGTGGCCGCCTTGCTCGGTGTCTTGCAGGCTGGCGCCGCCTATCTGCCCTTGGATCCAGGCTACCCCACGGCGCGTCTGGACTGGATGCTGCGCGATGCCGGCGCTGAATGGCTCATAACCCGCCGCGGCCTCGTCGGGCGCCTTTCGGAGATCGACGTCGGCGTGCTCGAGGTCGAGAAGGCGGTGTCGGTCGGCGCACCCAGGGATGAGTCCTTCGCCACCGCCGAGCCATCGGCCCTGGCATATCTGATCTACACCTCCGGTTCGACCGGTCAACCCAAAGCGATCGGCATTCCCCGTGGCGCACTCGCCAATCATGCCCGGGCAACCATCGAGAGCTATCGCCTCGAGCCGCGAGACCGCTTGCTACAGCTCGCCTCGATCAGCTTCGACGTCTCCGCGGAGGAGATCTTCCCGACCCTGATCCGCGGCGCCACGCTGATCCTGGCTCCGGCCGCCGGCCTCGAGGCTTCGCAGCGCGGCCTGACATGGCTGGAGCGCCAGCAGGTCAGTGTGGCCAACCTGCCAGCCTCCTTCTGGCATGAGTGGGTCAACCTACTCGAGGCTGACGCCGGGCAGATGCCGTCTGGCCTACGTTTGGTCGTGGTCGGCAACGAGGCGGTCTCCGCCCGGCGTTGGCAGCAGTGGCAGCAGCTCACGGCGGGCCGGATCGACTGGCGCAACGCGTACGGGCCGACTGAGGGAACGATCACCGCAACGGTGGACCGGCCCGGTGGCAAGTACCGGCCGGCCGCCGACTCGATGCCGATCGGCAGACCGCTGGCCAACGTCGAAACGCGCCTGCTCGGCAGCGATCTCGAGCCGGTCGCCCTCGATGTGCCCGCCGAGATCTACATCGGCGGCCCAGGATTGGCTCGCGGTTATCTCGGCCGACCCAGCCAGACCGCGATCCGGTTCGTGCCCCACCGTTCGTCGGAAGAGCCAGGCGCGCGGCTCTATGCCACCGGCGACCGGGCCAGGTGGCTGGCGGACGGACGGCTCCAGTTCCTCGGCCGCGTCGACCTACAGCTCAAGGTGCGTGGCTTTCGCATCGAGCCCGGCGAGATCGAAACCATGCTCGAGTCCCACTCCGCGGTCGGCCGCGCGGTCGTCGACGCTCGGCCGGACCGGGCCGGCCACATGCAGCTCGTCGCCTACTGCGAGGGTGACGCTGAGAAGGCGACCAGCAAAACCCTGCGCGCTTTTCTGAGCGAACGGCTTCCCGCCTATCTGGTGCCCACGGTCTTCGTGCGCCTCGACGCCCTGCCACGACTGCCGGGCGGCAAGATCGATCGTCGGCGCCTGCCGGAGCCGGAGATCGATCGCCGGAGCCTGGACGCCGACTACATCCCGCCGCGCGCGGGAATCGAGGCCCTACTGGCGGAGATCTGGCAACAGCTCCTCGGCGTCGAGAGGGTTGGGGTCCGCGACAATTTCTTTGCCCTCGGCGGTCATTCATTGCTCGCCACACGGCTGCTATTCCGAGTCAGCGAGGCCTTTGGCGACGTCGGCGCGGGTGTCGCCCTCGCCGACTTCCTACGCCGGCCGACCGTCGCCGAGCTGGCGGCCCAGATCGAGGCCGCAACCCCCGCCGACAAGGCTCCGCCGATCGAGGCGATCGACATTCGGCGGACCGCGGAAGACGACGAGCTGCACGTGCCCCTATCTTTCGCCCAGAGGCGTCTGTGGTTCCTCGCCGAGCTCGAGCCCGACAACGCGTTCTACAACATCGCTCGAGCGTTCACCCTCGACGGCCCGCTAGACGGCGCGGCGCTAGCCGGGGCGATCCAGGCCCTGCTACATCGCCATTGGGTCCTGCGCACCGCCTTCGTTGTCGCCGGCGGTACGCCGCTCCAACGCGTCGCGCCCGTCCCGCCGCAAACGCTAACGACAATCGACCTCACCGACCTACCGGAGAGCCGACGCGAGAAGGCCGCTGACCGCCTGGCCCTCGACGCCGCGGTCGAGCCATTCGACCTCGGCCAGCCGCCGCTGTTGCGAGCCCGACTGCTGAGGCTCGGGGCGATGCGCCATCGCCTGATTCTCGTCGTCCATCACATCGCCGCCGACGGTTGGTCGCTCGGCCTGCTCTTCGACGAGCTGTCGACGCTCTACACAGCGGCTCGCAACCGCCGGCCTTCGCCCCTGGCGCCGCTGCCGATCCAATATCTCGACTACGCCTTGCTGCAGCGGCGCCAGCTGCGCGAGGAATGGCTGACCACGGCGCTTGACCAGGCTCGGATGCACCTCGCCGACACCCCGGCCGTTCTCGAGCTGCCGACCGACCGGCCGCGCCCTCGGGAGCAGCGCTTCCGGGGCGCCCGTTGCCAGCGCCGCCTCGACGGCGCTCTCAAGACCGGCCTCGAGACTTTCGGGCGCCGGCTCGAGGCGAGCCTGTTCACCACCCTGCTGACCGGGTTCACGGCGTTGCTCCATCACTACTCCCGACAGGACGACATCGTCGTCGGCTCGCCGGTCGCCAACCGCACCCGGCCCGAGACCGAGCGCTTGATCGGCTTCTTCGCCAATACCTTGGTGCTGCGCGCGAACCACAGCGGAGATCCATCGTTTCAGACCCAGGCCGAGCGCGTCCACCATGGCGTCCTCGACGCGTTGAGCCGTCAAGATCTGCCGTTCGAGCGCCTGGTCGACGCCCTCAAGCCCGACCGCGATCTCGGCCACGCGCCGCTCTTCCAAGTGCTCTTCGTGCTCCAGGACGCCGCCGGTGGCACCCTGACCTTTCCTGAGCTCGAAGTGACGCCGGAAGAGCTCGACAACGGCGCCGCGATCTTCGATCTGACGCTGGCGATCGAGGACGAGCCGGAGGGTCTGCGCGCGGTGGCACAATACAACACAGACCTCTTCGACGGCGCCACCGTCGCCCGTCTGCTACGCCACTACGAAACCTTGCTGCTCGCCGCCGCCAACGATCCCGAGCGGCCGCTCTCGCGCCTGGCGGAACTTCCAGCCACGGCGTGGCACCAGTCGCTGGTCGAGTGGAACGACACGGTCGAGGAGACCGCCGCGATACCGCTGCTCGATCTGGTCCTGGCACAGGCGATCGCCGAGCCGGACGCGGCCGCGGTGATCGCCGGCGACCAGCAGCGCAGCTACGCCGAGCTGGTAGCACACGGCGCAAGCCTGGCGCGACGCTTGCGACAGCTCGGGGTCGGCACCGAAGACCGCATCGGACTCTATCTCGAGCGCGATCTGACGTTGCCGGAGACGGTATTGGGGGTGCTCGCCGCCGGAGCCGCCTACGTGCCCCTCGATCCGAGCTATCCGCGCCAGCGCCTGGAGCTCATGGTGCGGGACGCCGGAGTGCGGGTGATCGTCGCTACCGCCGACCGGATCTCCGAGCTCGAGGGGCTCGGGGCCGAGACGCTCGCGGTCGAGGACACGCCGGAGGTCGCGGCGAACGCTACCGCCGGGTGCTCCCTCGTCGAGGACGCGGCGCCGATCCTTACCGCCGCTCAGGCTCACCCCGACCAGCTGGCCTACGTGATCTACACCTCCGGCTCGACCGGGAGCCCAAAAGGTGTGGCCTTGAGCCATCGCGCGCTGACCAACCTAATCCACTGGCAGCTCGATGCCAGCGAGCTCGATCGCGGTGGGCGCACCCTCCAGTTTGCGTCGTTGAGCTTCGACGTCTCGTTCCAGGAAATCTTCTCGACCCTCGGCAGCGGCGGCACGCTGGTGATGGTCGACGACGACGAGCGCCGTGATCCCCAACGCCTCCTGGCCTGCTTGGCCGAGGCGCAGGTCGAGCGCATCTTCATGCCCTCAATCGCCCTCCATCACCTGGCGGAAGCCGCGGTGGCGCGCTCCGTGAGCCTCGGTTCCCTGCGCGAGATCATCAGCGCCGGTGAGCAGCTGCGGACAACCGAGGCGGTCGTCCGGCTCGCCCAAGGCGGCGCGCCCGCGACGCTCGCCAATCAATATGGCCCCTCCGAGACTCACGTCGTCACCGGCGAACTCTTGCGCGGCTCACCGGAGACGTGGCCTGCCCTGCCGGCGATCGGCCGACCGATCACCGGCACCTCGGCGGACCTACTCTCACCAGAGCTCGCGCCGGTGCCGATCGGCGTCCCCGGCGAGCTCTACCTCGGCGGCATCGCCCTGGCCAGAGGCTACGTCGACCAACCGGGAGTGACCGCTCAGCGCTTCGTTCCGGATCCTTTCACCGCTCGTCCGGGCGGCCGGCTCTACCGAACCGGCGACCTCGCCAGCTGGGCCGCCGACGGCTCGATCACTTTTCACGGCCGGGCCGATCACCAGCTCAAGATCCGCGGCTTCCGCATCGAGCCGGGCGAGATCGAGGCGGCGCTGGAGCAGCACCCATGGGTGAAGACCGCGGTGGCCGTGGCGCGGGAAGACACTCCGGGCGATCGCCGACTGGTAGCGTTCTGGGTGCCGCAAGGGGGCACCCCTTCGGGCGAAGACAGCTTGGGGTCCTACCTGCGCGAGCGTCTACCCGAGCACTTGGTTCCGGCGCGCTTCGAGGCGGTAGACGAGCTGCCGACCACCCCGAGCGGTAAGGTCGATCGCAGAGTCTTGACTCAACGTTCTCTCAGCGCGTCCGAGCGGCGCGGCGTAACGCCGCGCAACGCACTGGAGCGACGGGTGGCGGCCGTGTGGTGCGACGTGCTTGCGGTCGACGGTGTCGGTGCTGACGACAACTTCTTCGACCTCGGCGGACACTCCCTGCTCCTACCCCGAGTCCAGGAAGGGCTGCGCCAAGATCCTGGAATCGAGCTGCCGATCGTCGATCTCTTCCGTTATCCGACCGTCGCCAGCCTCGCCCGCCGGCTCGACGGCGACAGCGAGGCGGCAGCGCGACCCTCCGCTGCGCCGCGCCGAATCTCGAAACAGCTCGCGGACAACGACGACCACGACATCGCGATCATCGGCATGGCTTGCCGTCTACCCGGCGCCAGGGACGTCGAAGCCTTTTGGCAAAACCTGGCTGAGGGTGTGGAGTCGATCACCGTCTTCGACGACGAGCAGCTGCGCCGTTCTGGCGTCGATCCGACACGCCGCGACGACCCCGACTTCGTCCCGGCCGGCGGCGTGCTCGACGATATCGACGGCTTCGACGCGGCGTTCTTCGGCTTCTCACCGCGCGAGGCCGAAATCCTGGACCCACAGCATCGAGCCTTTCTCGAGAATGCTTGGCACGCTCTCGAGCACGCAGGCTATGACCCCGAGCGCCATCCGGGCCGCATCGGCGTCTTCGCCGGCACCGGGGTCAACACCTACTGGCTCAACAATCTACAGACCAATCCCGAGCGTCTGCGGACGGTGGACCCGTTCCACATCATGCTGCTCAACGACAAGGACTACCTGCCGACCCGGGTCTCTTACAAGCTCGGTCTGCGCGGCCCCAGCCTCAGCGTCCAGACCGCCTGCTCGACTTCTCTGGTCGCGCTGCACCTGGCCTGCAACAGCCTGCGGGCGGGGGAATGCGATATCGCCCTGGCCGGCGGAGTCTCGATCCGCGTACCCCAGCACACCGGGTACACCTACCGCGAGGAGGGCATCATGTCCCCCGACGGTCACTGCCGCGCCTTCGACGCTTCAGCGGCGGGCACGGTGGGCGGCAACGGGGTAGCGATCGTGGCACTCAAACGGCGCGCCGAAGCACGCGCCGAGGGCGATCGGATCTACGCGGTGATCAAGGGCACAGCGATCAACAACGACGGCGGGCACAAGATCGGCTACACCGCGCCGAGCGTCGACGGTCAAGCCGAGGTGATCGCCGAGGCCCAGGCCGCAGCGGGCGTCGATCCCGACACCGTCACCTACATCGAAGCCCACGGTACCGGCACCCATCTCGGCGATCCGATCGAGATTGCCGCGCTGACCGAAGTCTTCCGCCGCGACACCGCCCGCCGCGGCTATTGCGCGGTCGGGTCGGTCAAGACCAACATCGGCCACCTCGACACCGCCGCCGGCGTCACCGGGGTAATCAAGACCGCCTTGGCGCTCGACCGCCGTCAGATCCCTCCGAGCCTCGGTTTCAGCGAGCCCAATCCCGAGCTCGGTCTGGCCGCGAGTCCATTCCACGTTCCCACCGAGCTGCGGCCATGGGACGCGGCCACGCCGCGCCGCGCCGGCGTCAGCTCTTTCGGCATCGGCGGCACCAACGTCCATGCCGTGCTTGAAGAGGCGAGCGCGGTGGAGCGCGAAGCAGACAGGAGCTCCAACGACAGAGATCGCTGCCAGCTTCTGGTGCTATCAGCACGCACGTCGCACGCTCTCGACCAACTGAGCGGCGACCTCGCTGACCACCTCGAAGCTCATCCGACAACAGGCCTCGCCGACGTCGCCTACACGCTGCAGCTCGGACGTCATCAGTTCGGAGAGCGCCGAGCTCTGGTCGCCCGTGATCCGGCGGTGGCCGCCGCCGAGCTGCGGCGCGCCAACGGCGGCTCGACCGGCAACCCGACCGCCGGCGGTCGGCCGGCGACGGCTTGGCTCTTCCCAGGCCAGGGGGCACAGTATCCCGCCATGGGACGCGGGCTCTACCTCGCGTCTCCGGTCTTCCGCGACACCGTCGATCACTGCCTGGCGATATGCCCGCCACGCCTGGCCGACGACCTGCGCGCGGTCCTGATGCCGAACGGCATCGCGGCGGACGAAACGGCGGCGCGCCTGCGCGACACATCTCTCGCCCAACCGGCCCTGTTCATCGTCGAGCACGCACTGGCAACGCTGCTGTTCGATCAGGGATTGGCTCCTCAAGCCATGGTCGGCCATAGCATCGGTGAGTACGTCGCCGCCTGCCTCGCCGGAGTGTTCGGTCTCGAAGACGCCCTCGAGCTGGTCATCGAGCGCGGCCTGCTGATGGCCTCCGCAACGCCGGGCGCCATGCTCGCCGTGTCTGAAGATCCCGCGACCCTAGTTGACAGGCTGCCGGAAGGGCTGGAGATCGCGGCGATCAACGCACCGGGGCGCCTGGTGGTCGCCGGCCCTGAGCCGACAATCGCCACCTTCGCCCGTCAGCTGACCGACGCCAGTATCGAACATCGACGCCTGCAGACCTCGCATGCCTTTCACTCGGCGTCGATGGATGCTCTGGTCGAGCCGTTTACGGCCCGCGTCGCCACGGTACGACGGCAGCCGCCGACAATCCCCTTCGTGTCGAACGTCACCGGCACCTGGATCACCGACAAAGAGGCTCAGGATCCCGCCTATTGGGGCGCCCACCTCCGCCAGACGGTGCGCTTCGGCGATGCCGTTCGTCTGCTGGCCGAGGAGCCGACGCGCGTCTTCCTCGAGGTGGGTCCCGGCAATACTCTGACCACCCTGGTCCGCCGCGCCATCGGACCCACAAGGCCGACCCTCCATACCTTGCGCCATCCGCGCCAAGCCGAGGACGACGAAGCTCGGTTCATGGAATCGGTTGGGCAGCTCTGGCTGCACGGTGAAGCCCCGGACTGGGAGCGCCTGCACCCGACACCCCGGCGACGGGTCGCCCTGCCCCTCTATCCGTTCGAGCACCGCCGTTATTGGATCGATTCCAACGCCAGTCCCGAGACCGGCGAACGTCGGGCCGAGCTGCCGGCCCATGAACCTCTCGATGCCCGATCCGACGAGACAACGATCGCGACTGCCGACCCATCGATGAGTGAGCTGGAAGTGCTGATCGCGGATCTCTGGCAAGAATACCTCGGGGTCGAGCGCCTCGGCGTTGCCGACGATTTCTTCTCCCTCGGCGGCGATTCGATGATCGCCACCCAATTTCTCGCCCGACTGCACGAGACCTTGCCGGTCCGAATCCGCCTTCGGACACTCTTCGCCGAGTCGACTGTCGGCGGCCTGGCACGAGCGATCGAAGACGAGATGGTGCGAGCTCTGGAGGCGATGCCCGAGGAGAAGGTCGAGGAGCTGCTCTGATGTCCAACGTCGAGTCTACCGACGACCTTCGCAACGGTCTGGCGCCGGCCAAGCTGACGCCGGCGAAGAAGGTACTCCTCAACCGCTGGCTGAGCGGTGCCGATCGCGGGAGCCGGTTCCAGACCAGGATCCCACGACGCGACGCGGCAGCGCGGATCCCGCTGAGCTCACCGCAGGCGCGCATCTGGTTTCTCGAACAGCTGGCTCCCGAGCAGAGCGCCTTCAACCTCGCTCGGACCGTGGTGTGGCACGGCCCCCTCGACCCCGCAGCACTGACCGCTGCCGCCCGGGCTCTGGTAGAGCGCCACGAGAGCTTGCGCACCTCGTTTCACGCCGCGGGCGGTAAACCGCACCAGCGGAGCCATTCCCGCTGGACGCTGAGGCCGGCGTGGATCGACTTAACGGCACTGCCGCCCGACCTAGCCCGAAGGACCGCCCGCGACCTGGTCGGCGTCGAGGTCGCCCGTCCCTTCGACCTCGAACGGCCACCGCTGATACGCCTCAGCCTGCTGGCCCTCGACGCCACCACCCACGTCGCTGTGGTGACGATTCACCACTTGGTCGCTGACGGCTGGTCGCTCGGGATCCTGAACCGAGAGCTGGCGACCCTCTACCGGGTGGCGAAGGCCGGGCAGCCATCGCCATTGCCGCCGCTCGCTATTCAGTACGGCGATTTCGCCTGCTGGCACGCGCGCGGCCTGGAGCGCGGCGAACACCGCGATAGCCTGACCTACTGGCGTGAGCAGCTCGGCGGAGAGCTGCCGCTGCTCGAGCTGCCGACCGACCGTCCGCGGCCGGCGCTGCAGCGCTACCGCGGCGGCCGCCACGTCTTCACTGTCTCACCGAAGGTGGCGAGCGACCTGATCTCCCTCGGCCGACGCGCGCGGTCGACCCCGTTCATGACCGCGCTGATGGTCATGTCGGCGCTGCTCCACCGCGTCACCGGCCAGCACGACCTGCTCATCGGCACACCTCACGCCGGCCGCAGCGAGCCGGAGGTCGAGGCGCTCATCGGCCTTTTCACCGACATGCTGGTGCTTCGCATGCAGCCACGATCCGGCGACTCCTTCCTCAGCCTGCTCACGCAGGCACGCGCCACCGCTCACGAGGCCTACACACACCAGGGAGTCTCGTTCCAGGAGCTGGTCGAAGAGCTACGGCCGACCCGGGACCTCAGTCGCTCGCCGCTGTTCGAAACGCTGCTCGGCTGGCACAACGAGCCGGCGTCCGAGCTGGTGCTCGAAGGGCTCGAGGCGCGGCCGTTTCCGCTCGCGATCCGCGCCGCTCAGCACGATCTGTCGCTCGACTTTTTCCCGGATGGGGACGGGCTCCGCGGCCAGCTCGATTACGATGTCGATCTCTTCGACGCCACCACCATCGCCCGGCTGGCGGATCAGCTCTGCCGGCTGATGGCGGCCTTCGTCGAACGGCCTGAGCAGGCGATCGGTGATCCGTCGCTGCTCACCCCGGCGGCGCAGCATCAGCTGAGTACCGAGTGGAACGACAGCGCGCGAACGGCGGGACGAGACCTCGAGACCTTCTTACCTCACCGGGCGCTGCGGCACCAGGCGCGTCGGCGGCCCGAAGCGCCGGCGATCGAGGCTGAAGGCGAACGCCGTAGCTACCGTCAGCTCGCCGACGAGGTCGAGCGGATCACCGCGGCTTTGATCGCCGCTGGGGTCGGTCCCGAGACACGCGTCGCGATCCTGATGCAGCGCGGTATCCCACTGGTGAGCGCACTGCTCGGCGTCCTGGAGGCCGGCGGCGCCTACCTACCTCTCGACCCGTCGCATCCGTCGGCTCGCCTGCGCGCGATCCTGGACGACGCCCAGCCACGACTGATGCTCACGGAAGCATCGCTCGCCGAGCGCTTCGCGGACAGCGGCGTGCCGTACCTGGCGATTGAGGACGTGCTCCGCGCTCCCGCGGCCGACCCACCACATGAGACTCACCGTCACCTCGAGCCGGCGCGGCTCGCCTACGTCATCTACACGTCCGGCTCGACCGGCAAGCCCAAGGGCGTCCAGATATCCCTCGGCGCGATGGCCAACTTTCTCGCCGCCATGGCCCGGCGCCCTGGCCTCACCTCCAGCGACACCTTGCTCGCCGTCACCACCGTCTCCTTCGACATCGCCGTCCTCGAGCTCTTCCTGCCCCTGGTCTGCGGCGCTCGGACGGTAGTCGCCGACCGCGAGACCACGGCCGACGCCGGGCTGCTCGCCCAGGCCCTGGAGGAGACCGCAGCGACCACCATGCAAGCCACACCGGCGACCTGGCAGCTGCTGCTCGACAGCGGCTGGCGCGGTGAGACCGCTCTGCGGGTGCTGTGCGGCGGTGAGGCTCTATCACGCCCACTCGCCGACCGCCTGCTGGCAGCCTCGAGCGATCTCTTTAACCTCTATGGGCCGACCGAAACCACGGTCTGGTCGACCGTGGCGCGGCTGCGTCCCCAAGGCGGCCCGATCCACGTCGGTGTGCCGATCGACAACACCGAGGTCCAGATCCTCGACCGCCGCGGTCGGCCGGTAACGGCCGGGGTGATCGGTGAGCTCTGCCTCGGCGGCGACGGGCTCGCCCGGGGCTACCTGGGCCGGCCGAGCCTGACCGCCGACCGCTTCGTCCCCCAACCGTCAGCGCGCCGCTCGGGGGCTCGCCTCTACCGCACCGGCGACCTGGCGCGATGGCGGGCCGACGGTACCCTGGAGCACGTCGGCCGGATCGATCATCAGGTCAAGGTGCGCGGCTATCGGATCGAGCTAGGCGAGATCGAGGCGGTCCTCGAACGCCTACCCGCGGTGCGTCAGGCTGTGGTCGTGGCGCGCGGCGACGGTAGCCAGCGACGGATGATCGCCTACCTCGTCGCCCGACCGGAGCCCGACGCCGCCGAGCTACGCCGACACCTGCGCGAAGAGCTACCTGAGTACATGGTGCCGAGTCGCTTCGTCACCCTCGATGCGCTACCGCTCAACACCAGCGGCAAAGTCGATCGGCAGGCGCTGCCCGATCCGGCACAAGTCTCGGCGTCCGAAGCCACCTACGTGGCGCCGCGTGCCGGGCTCGAGCAGGAGATCGCGCGGGTGTGGAGCGACATTTTGGCGGTACCGCAGGTGGGGCTCGACGACAACTTCTTTGATCTCGGTGGCCACTCCCTGCTGCTTCCCCAAGTGCGGGAAAAGCTGCGCCCGACTCTGCAGCGGGAGCTGAATCTGGTCGATCTCTTCAGCCACCCGACCGTCCGTCTGCTGGCGCGCTTCGCTCGACCGGTCGCGGAGCCGGCCCTGCGACCGACGACCACGGCGGCGAGCGAACAAGCCGGCACGGAGATCGCCATTGTCGGCATGGCCGGCCGCTTTCCAGGGGCCGAGACGGTCGACGAGCTGTGGGCGAACCTGCTCGACGGCGTCGAGTCGGTCTCGTTCTTCAGCGAAGACGAGCTGCGGGCCGTGGGAGTCGACGAGGCCCAGCTCGAAGATCCGGCCTACGTTCGGGCGCGGGGAATTCTCGACGGGATCGAAGATTTCGATGCCGCGCTCTTCGGCATCGCCCCGCGCGAGGCCGAGGCGATGGACCCCCAGCACCGAGTCTTCCTCGAGATCTGCTGGCAGGCCTTAGAAGACGCCGGGCATACCGGCGGCGAGACGATCGGCGGCAAGGTCGGCGTCTACGCCGGGGCCGGCATGAACACCTATCTGCTCAACCACCTGGCACCCCAGCGGGCAACCCTGCGCGAGCTCGGCACCTTCCAGTGGATGATCGGTAACGACAAGGACTTTCTCAGCACTCGAGTGTCTTACAAGCTGGGCCTCCGCGGCCCCAGCGTCAGCATTCAAACCGCCTGCTCGACGTCACTGGTCGCGGTCTCCATGGCTTGCCGCGACCTCCTGAGCGGTGCCTGCGACATGGCGCTCGCCGGCGGCGTCTCCATCGACACACCGCAGATCGCCGGCTACTTCTACCAGGAGGGGGGTATCCTCTCCCCGGACGGTCGCTGCCGTCCGTTCGACGCCAATGCCCAAGGCACGGTCTGCGGCAACGGTGCCGGGGTGGTGGCTCTGCGCCGCCTGGCCGACGCGCGGGCCGATGGCGATCGCGTGATCGCGGTGATCCGAGGCTTCGCGGTCAACAACGACGGCGACTTCAAGATCGGCTATACCGCGCCGAGCGTCGAGGGCCAGAGCGAAGTGATCCGCGACGCTCAGGCGATGGCCGGTGTGACGCCCAAATCGATCACCTACCTCGAGGCTCACGGCACCGGCACCTCCCTTGGCGACGCGATCGAAGTCGAGGCCCTGCGCCGAGTCTTCGCGAACGGCGACCGGGCGCACGGTGCCGAACCCTGGTGTGCCCTCGGCTCGGTCAAGGCCAACGTTGGCCATCTCGACACCGCCGCCGGCGTCGTCGGCCTGATCAAGACGGCGCTCGCTCTCAAACACCGCGTGGTACCACCCAACCCGACCTTCACGGCGGTCAACCCCAAGCTCAGTCTCGAGGACAGCCCGTTCTTCGTCAGCGCCGCGGCCCGGCCCTGGGAGCTCAACGGCAGTCCGCGCAGGGCCGGGGTCAGCTCCTTCGGCATCGGCGGCACCAACGCCCATATGGTGCTCGAGGAGGCCGAGACGACAGAGCCAGTCGCCGAGAACGGGCACCGCTCGCCGCAACTGCTGATCCTCTCGGCCGGCAGCCGCGATGCCCTCGACACCATGACCGACCGCCTGGCCACCCATCTGCGGCACCATCCGGCTCTCGACCTCCGCGACGTCGCCTACACCCTGCAGACCGGTCGGCGGGTTCTGGAGTACCGCCGGAGCGTATGCGCGACCGACCTCAGCGAAGCGGCACGCATCTTCGGGGAGCGGGACCCCCAAGGGCTGCGTGAGAGCCGCGAGCGCGACCGGGATCGTCCGGTGGTCTTTCTCTTTCCCGGCCAGGGGAGTCAGTACGCTGAGATGGGCGCCGCGCTCTACCGGACCCAGCCACGCTTCGCCCACTGGATCGACCGGGGCGCCGAGCAGCTCGAGCCCCTCCTTGGCTTCGATCTGCGCTCCCTGCTGCTGAAGGCAGGCGGCGATCGGCGCCCGGCGGACGAACGGCTGGCGCAGACCGCGGTCGCGCAACCCGCCCTCTTCGTCATCGAGCACGCTCTAGCGCAGCTGTGGATGTCGTGGGGAATCGAGCCCGAGGCGATGCTCGGGCACAGTCTCGGCGAGTACGTCGCGGCGACCGTCGCGGGCGTTTTCGAGCCCGAGGACGCACTCCGGCTGGTCGCCCTCCGCGGCCGCTTGATGCAGGCGCAGCCCGAAGGCCGCATGCTCAGCGTGCGCCTCGGCGAGGACGAGATCCGCACGCGACTGACCGACGACCTCGAGCTAGCCGCGGTCAACAACCCGACATCCTGCGTCGTCGCCGGACCGCCGGAGGCGTTCACGGCGCTCGAGGAGCGATTGGCGGCCGAGGGCATTGAGCACCGCGCCCTGCACACCTCCCATGCCTTCCACTCACGTTCCATGGAGCCAGTCCTGGAGCCGTTCCGCGACGCGCTCCGAAAGACGTCTCTCGAGCCGCCCCGATTGCCCTACGTCTCCAACATCACCGGGACCTGGATCCGGCCCGAAGAGGCTTGCGATCCGGAGTATTGGGCCCGCCATCTGCGGCACACCGTACGCTTCAGCAACGGCGTGGCGACCTTGCTCGAGCAGCCCGCTCGGGTCCTGCTCGAGGTGGGTCCCGGCCGCGCCCTCAGCACCCTGGCGCGGCGCCGAGATCTGCCCGCACCGCGGGCGATCGCCACCTCGATGCCGCCAGCCAGCGACCGCGGCACCGACGAGCTCGTGTTGAGCACCGCGCTGGCCGACCTCTGGCTGTGCGGCGTCGATGTGCGCTGGGGGGCGATCCATCGAGGGCGACGGGTCGCGCTTCCCCTCTATTCCTTCGACCGTCACAGATGCTGGATCGAGGCGCCGGAGAGGGCTCACCAAGCGCCCGGAGACGAGGCGGCCACGAAGAGCGCCTCGACAACGCCCGAGACCTCCACCAAAGAGGCGGTCTCGGGTCAAGCTCGGCCGCCGTTGACCACTCCCTTCCTGGCGCCGCAGAACGACCGGCAGCGGCAGATCGCGACCGTGTGGCAACGCCAGCTCGGTCTCGCCGAGATCGGCGTCCACGACGACTTCTTCGAGCTCGGCGGCCACTCCCTCGCCGCCGTCCAGCTGACCTCCAAACTGACGGCGGCCCTCGGCCGCACGCTCTCCCCCGCCGATCTCTTCACTCATCCGACGGTGGCGGCCCTGGCGACCCTGCTCGACGACGTGACGGACGATGACGTGACGGACGAACGCTTGGAGGTGAAGCCAGACTCTCTTCGAGCTGATGTCGACGCCGACGCGTCCGCCCTGTCCTTCGTTCAAGACGGAGTCCTGCAGTGGGAGCGTGCCGCGGCGTCTGGGCAGGCACCGCCACAGCCCAACATCGCGTTCGCCTGGCGTTTGTGCGGAGCTGTCGATCCGCTCCGCCTGGCCGCGAGCGTGACGGCCATTGCCCGCCGCCACGAGATCCTACACACCGTCTATACGAAGACGGGACGACCGCGACGGATCTCGCCCACGGTAGCTCCGCGGACGGTGGATCTGCGACCCCTGCCGATGGCGGAGCGCGAAGCCGAGCTGCAGCGCCTGGCCGTCGCCGACGCGCACGAGCCTTTTGACCTCATCGGCGGACCGGTGCTTCGGGTGACCTTGATCTACCTGGAGCCGGACAGTCAAGCCTTGCTGCTATCCATCCACCGGATCGCCGCTGACGGTTGGTCGGTGGACGTCTTCACGCAGGAGCTAGCGGCTTGCTATGAGCGGCCGGACGAGCCCCTGCCCACCCTACCGACCCAATATGGCAGCTACGCAGCGAGCCAACGCGGCGGGCTCACGGACACGGAGCGCGCCCGCCTGGAAGAAGTTTGGCACCGCCGGCTGGGACCGAGTCTGCCGCGCATGCACTGGCCGGGGCAGGACCCGGACAGCGCCATCCGCAGCTTGAGCGGGGCACGTCAACACCTGGAGCTGCCGCGGGACCTGAGCGAGGCGCTCAAGACGACCAGCCAGAGCGAGGGGGTCACTCTGTTCATGACCCTCCTGGCGGGCTTCGCGGTCCTGCTCTCGCGCCTCACCGGCCAGCGCGATCTGGTCGTCGGCACGATCGTCTCCGACCGCGACGAGACCACCAAACCGCTCATCGGGCGCTTTCTGAACACCGTGCTCATCCGCGTTGATCTGACGCAAGATCCCAGCTTCCGCGAGCTCTTGCGCCGGATCCGGGAGGCGTCGCTCGACGCCTTTGCCCACCAGGCCTATCCCTTCGAGCTGCTCGCTGAGCGCCACGCGCCGGAGGCGATCGTGCCGGCGATCGAAATCGTCCAGGCGATGCTGGTCGTTCACGCGGCGCCGGTACCGGTGGTCGAGCGCCCTGGTTTTTCCCTCGCTCCGATGCGGGTCGACCGCGGTACCGCGGATCAGGATTTAAGCCTTGCCCTGGTCGATGAGCCGGAAGGATTCGAAGGCTATCTCGAATATCGGACCGAGCTGTTCAATCGAGCGGCGGCGATGCGGATGGCGGCGGCGTTGCGTGCGATTTACCTTCGCGGGGTCGCCGATCCGGCGCTCCCCATGTCTCAGCTCGTCGGCGAAGACGACCTCGTGGAATCGTTGTCCAGACCAGGGCCCGATCACGCTGCCGTCGACGGCGACGAAGACAACAACATCACTGGGCTGCCGACTCGGAGCCCAAAGGACGAGGAATAGGCGTGAGCCAGCAAATGGATGTTCAAGGCGGCGGGACCGGACTCGCCGGCATGAAAGGATTCACCGTCGTCTGGTTAGGCCAGATGGTCTCATTGATGGGTACCGGGATGACTCGATTCGCCCTGATTTTCTGGGCGTTCAAGACCACCGGCGAGGCCACTTCCCTGGGCCTTTTGACGTTCTTCTCGTTCGCCCCGGTCGTCTTTCTGAGTCCGGTGGCAGGAGCTCTGGTCGACCGCTGGAACCGCAAGACGGTCATGATCTTGAGCGACGTCGGCGCCGGCATCGTCAGTATCGCGCTGCTGATCTTGGTCTCGACCGGTCAACTGGAGATCTGGCATTTCTACGTCGCCGCCGCGTTGACTGGGATCTTCGAGACTTTCCAGATCCCTGCCTATGGCGCGGCCATGACCCTGATGCTGCCCAAGGAGCATTACGCCCGCGCCAGCGGCATGATGTCGACCGCGCAGTCGACCGCTGAGATCGCGGCACCGATCGCGGCCGGCGTGCTCCTCGGCCCTCTAGGAATCGCCGGCATTCTGATCCTCGACATCGCCACCTTCCTATTCGCGGTCGGCGCGCTTTTCATCGTCAAGATTCCGCAGCCAGAAGCCACCGAGACCGGCGCTGCCGCCAGCGGCAGCTTGTGGCAAGAGTCGCTCTTCGGCTTTCGCTACATCGGCCGCCACGCGGGTTTGCTCGGGCTGCAGCTGATGTTCTTCGTCAACAACCTGATCGCCGCCCTCGCCTTCGTCCTGTTGCCGGCTCTGGTGTTGGCCCGGACCGACAATGACGAAGTCGTGCTGGGCAGCGTCCAGTCGGCCCTGGGAGTCGGCGCCTTGCTGGGAGGTTTGCTGCTCACCGTCTGGGGCGGTCCAGCGCGCAAGGTGCATGCCGTTCTCCTCGGCTGGAGCCTTTCCATGGTCGCCCAGGCGGCCATCGGGCTCGGCACCGGCGTGGTCACCTGGGCGATCGCCGGCGCCTTGATGATGCTCTTCACACCGATTCTCAACGGCTCGAATCAAGCGATCTGGCAGTCCAAAGTGCCGCCTGACGTCCAGGGTCGTGTATTTGGTGTCCGTCGACTGATCGCACAGATCAGCTGGCCACTGGCGGCACTCGCCGGCGGCGTGCTCGGCGACCGGGTCTTCGAACCGGCGATGCAGACCGGCGGTGCGCTGGCGGGCACGTTCGGTGCCTGGGTCGGCACCGGGCCGGGAGCCGGCTTCGCCTTGATCTTCCTCCTGACCGGCACACTCGGCGCCGTGGTCGCCCTGGCCGGCTACGGTATCCGCCAAGTCCGTGATGTCGAAGCCCTCATCCCCGACCACCAAGCCGCCCCGGCAGCAGCGTGAAGCCTATTCGGCAGGCCCTTTCACCAGTCAAGAAACGGAGACTGGGACCCGCTAGAACGTCAGCAGCTCGCGCGCCGCGGCAAGCACTTTGTCGGTCGACGGCAGCAGCTCTTGCTCTAGCTTCTTGGCGAACGGCACGGCGCGATCGGGATAGGCGACGCGCTTGACCGGCGCGTCGAGCCAGGCGAATGCCTGGTCGGCGACGCGGGCTGCGATCTCACCGCCGAAGCCGGCGGTCTCCTGCGCCTCGTGCACCACCAGGGCGCGACCGGTACGACGTACCGACGCCAGGACGGTGGCTTCATCGAGCGGGACGAGCGTGCGCAGGTCGATCACCTCGACGTCGAAGCCTTCCTCGGCGAGCGTCTCCGCGGCTTCGAGGCACGTCCAAACGGCGGCCCCGTAGCCGACCATGGTGAGGTCGACGCCCGGCCGGCGCACGGCGGCGACGCCCAGCTCCGCCACCTCGTCGGCCTCGGGGAGGATGGCTTTGATCCGCCGATAGAGGAATTTGTGCTCGCAAAAGACCACCGGATTGGGGTCGCGAATAGCCGCCTTCAGCAGCGCTTTGGCGTCTTCGGCGGTGGCCGGACAGACCACCTTGAGGCCGGCGACATGGGCGAACCAGGCTTCGGGGTTCTGCGAATGGAACGGGCCTGCTCCGACACCGCCGCCCGCCGGCAGGCGCACCACCAACGGGCACGGCACCTGCCAGCGGTAGAAAAATTTGGCGATGACGTTGACCATCTGGTTGAAGCCGCACGAGATGAAATCTCCGAACTGCATCTCGATCACCGGCCGGTAGCCCAACAGCGCCGCGCCGGCAGCGATGCCGAGCGTGCCGCTCTCGGCGATCGGCGTATCGAGCACTCGCTCCGGCCAGCGCTTCCACAGCCCGCGGGTGATGCGGAACGCGCCTTCGAAGGCGGCGATGTCCTGGCCCATCAGCACGACCTGGTCATCTCGCTCGAGCTCTTCACGCAGCGCCTGGTGAATGCCCTCGACATAGGTCTCGGGCTGCGGCTCACCGGTGTCCTCGACGTCGCGAGGAATCTCGAAGTCGAGCTCGTCCTCGGGCGTGGGCGAAGCGATATTGACGATCGGCTGGTCGAGCGGCGCCAGGGCGGGACGCCGCGCGGTGGCGATATCCGGATCGGGGGCTTCGACCGCCCGCGCCACGGCTTCTTCTACCAGCTCGGAGATACGGGCTTCGAGACGCGGCAGCAGGTCGCCGGCGAGCACCCCGGTGGCCAGGCGCTCGGCGTAGACGTGGACCGGATCCTCGCGCATGTAGACCTCGAGCTCGTCCTTCGGCACGACCTTGAGGGAATCATCGCCCTCGCTGTGGCCGCGCATGCGACCGAGCATGGCCTCGATCAGCGTCGGGCCGGCACCCGAGCGAGCGCGTGCGACGGCCCGCGCCATCGCCGCGCTGACGCTCTCGGGATCATTGCCGTCCACCGTCTCGGCCGCGATGCCGTAGCCGACGCCGCGGTCGCTGAGCTTGTCGGCGGCGTACTGCGCCGAGGTCGGCGTCGAGAAGGCGTAGCGATTGTTCTCGATCACCAGAATCAGCGGCAGCTTCCACACCGCGGCCATGTTGAGGCCCTCGTGGAAATCACCCGTCGACGTGCCGCCGTCACCGATGAAGTTGAGCGCCAGGCGATCCGTGCCGGCCTGCTTGAGGGCGAACGCCGCGCCGGCGGCGACCGGAATCATCGAGCCGAGGTGGCTGATCATGCCGATGTGGCGGATGCCGCGGTCGGCATCGAGATAGCCGTAGTGAAACGAGCGCTCGACGCCTTGGGTGAAGCCGTCACCGCGACCGAGCAGCTGACAGCAGAGCCGGTACAGCAGCTCTTGGGGCTCCGGGCGCAAGCCGTCGGGCTCGCCAAAGCCGAAGTCGGGAAAGGTGCGGGCCGGATCGAGATAGACCGCCAGGATGGCTCCGAGATCCCGGTGCAGCGAGCTCAGCACATCCCCGGGCCTCAGGCAGAGACCGGCGGCAACGGTGGTGGCTTCGCTGCCGATCTGGCTGTACCACTTGGACAGCCTGCCGGTGCGCAGGAGCATGGCGAAGCGAGTGTCGAGATCGCGGGCGAACCGCATATAGGCGTAGTGCAGCAGCCGCTGCCGGTCGAGGTGATTCATGGCGCGAGAGTGTATGGCGGGCGATTTCAGGCGGCAAGAACTTTCTAGGCTGCATCCCCGGCGATCAATAGACCGTCGCGCTAGGTGGGCTGCGCGCGGCCTGCGTATCTCGCCTTGGCGCTAGAGCTTGGCTCAACGGTTGAGGAAAAGGGCTTCAAGGGACTCAATGATCGCGGATTCTGCTCAGACATACTCGCCCGTGCTCGCTCCACCAGCGCGACCTGTCAGCTGACGACGCTGTTGTCGGGATGCGATTCTAGGCTCGCCGCTCCGTAGGGTTCAGTTGCCGGCGGACGGCAGCTGGGTCAGGACATCGCACAGCTGCGTGAACCATGTCTCATCAGAGACGCCCTGGGGCTTGTCGAGCAATCGGTCGAGCTCGGTGGAGCGCCCCGAGAGCCACTGTAGGTGATCCAGCACCGCGTCGGACATGCCGCCGTCGCGCACCTGAAACGCGGTCCACATCAGCAGCTGGTGGTCGAACTCCACCAGCTCGGCGCGGTGATTGATCTCGGTGACGTAGTCGTTGAACCTCACGATTCCCGACCAGATCTCCTTCGCTCGCTGGAGGTTGCGGTCTCCGGCCAGCCACTGATCGACCTGCTCGCCGACGAGATGACACCGCATCTGCTCGTCGAGACGGATCTCTTCGAACGTCGGCGAGCTCTTGATCCAGGCGAAGCCGCGAGCCGCGGTCTCGAGACGCTCGGCGATCTCGCTGTTGGTCATGGGCTGGCCGAGCCCGAGGCGCAGCCGAAATTTGCCGAAGATACGCCGGATGCGGATCGCTGAAGCCACCGCCGCGCGCTGATCGCTCGAAGGCGGGCCGAGATTCCGTGCCTGCTGAATATCGAAATTCGGTACGTGGGGCGCCGGCTGTGACGTGGTGCTGGCGGGAGCCTCACCCCGGCGATCCTGATAGCGCTTGGCGCGCTGTAGCGTGCTCTCGATGACCCGCTTGTGCTGCTCCTTCATGGCCGATCGCACCGCCTCCTCATCAGCGGGCGGTGGAACCAGGAGCTGGTGCTCGCGGGTCGCGACGACCTTGCCGCCCACGAACACCTCGGTTCGGATGTGGAGATCGGGCTTGCGGGTCAGCTCGGTCTGGAAGTGAAAAGTCCGCCCGAGGACGGTCACCTCCTGATTCAAACCACTAATGATCATCGCGAGATGGTATCTCGTTCTCTTACAGAGAACGAACTCGGGCCTCGAGCTGGGCCAGGCGTTCCGGCTCGAGGTCGAGGTTGGCGAGCAGCTTGAGCGCCAGCTCGGCGTTGTGGCGATCCCCCTGGCCGATGAAGCGCTCGAGCGTAGCCAGCCCCTCGTCCAGGCTCTGCTGCCGACGCTGGGCCGCTTCGTGATCGTTCACCTGGCTGAACAGAGCCGCCCCGCGCGGGCTGGTCGGGAAGCGCTGACTGAAACGCTGCGCCACTTCGCGTGCGGAAGGCCACGCGCCGACCGCCAGATGGCCCTCGAAGGCGGTGATCAGCTCGGCAGCTTCGGCTTCGTCGCGCACCCGGCTGCGGTGATCCTGCAGCCGCTTGCGCCAGAAATCGATCGTGACCTTGGGCAGGTCCATCTGCCCGAGCTGCTCCATCTGCTGCTCGGCGGCGTCGAGCTCACCGTTCGCCAGCAGCTCTTCGAGGCGCTGCTTGGCGCGTTCGATATCGGCGCTCTCGGCCTCCCCCTGCTGTGCCTGGGCCAGCTCACGCTCCAGCTGCTCGGTCGCGCGGGAGCCGGGATCCACTTTGTTCAGCGTCCCGAGGTGCTTGGCGGCTTTGGAGAAATCGCCGCTGATCACCGCCGCCCGGCCGGCCGCCAGCAGCTCATCGGCCCGGCGCTGGAGCTCCACCTCCTCATCGAGATCCGCCACCCAGGTGGTGTAGTCGGTGCGACGCGGGTGATTCGGCGCCATCTCGACGAGCGTCGTCAGGGCGAGCTTGGCCAGGGGCTTCTTGCGCTGTTGAATGTAGCGCGTCAGCATCTCTTCCGTCGCCCTGAGATTGGTCTGCTGCTTCTCGGCCTGGACGGCGGCTTCGACGCGCTGCTTGAACAGCTCCAAGCCCGGCAGGATGGCTGCCTTACCCTGCAGCTGCTGGAGCACTCGCTTGGCCTGGTCGAGCTGGCCATTCTTGAGGGCCTGCTCACCGCGCTGAAGGATGCGCTCGGACGACACCGTCCGGCTCGACTGGCGCTCGAGCTGCGCCAGCAGCTCCTTGCGCTCCTCCTTGGTCAAACGAACTCCGCTCCGTTTCTGCCCCTCCGACACGCTCCTAGGCCTCCTCTTTGCTGTGAGCACGCTATGGGGTGCACTCGTGATCAAAGTTGATCACGTGATCGAGTCAAACGCGGTCCCGCCACCCCACTCTGATGCGCAGTTCTCTATTGTAGGACAGACCGGAGCCTTGTAGGACAGGCCAAGGGGGTTTGGTTGGACTAGGAGCTTGTCCACCGGTCAAGCCAGAGTCGGGTCGCTGCATCGAACCGCTATGTCATCCGAGTTGCGATGGCTTCAGCAGCCGTCTGCCATGCACCACGGCGACGACTTCGAGGGTCTCTTCATCCAAGATACGGTAGATGAGCCGCCAGCTGAACACCGAGACCTCGCGTAGATTCGGATCTCCGAGCTCCGGGACAATCCTCCCTTTCCGTGGCGACCAGCGAAGCTTCTCAGGCGCAGAGTAGAGGAGGTTGACAATTCTCTCGGCTTGCCAGGGCGAGTCGAGCTCGATGTGCTCGCCGATACTCTTGACTTGGAGGACGGCTTTGTTGGACCAGCGGATCTCCGCTACTTCACCCACTTCTGGAGCTTCTCTTTCGCCTGCTCGTGGGTGAGGTATTCGCCTCGGTCGAGCTCGCCCAGTCCCTTTTGCACGCTCTCAATCACATAGAGCTTGTAGCCGATATCGTCAAGCGTGCTGTCATCTGGCATCTGACCAATGACTTCGAGCACCTGCTCTTTGACCGTCATTTCTTTACCTCCGATCTCTACCTCTGAAATCGGTCAATCAGAGGAGTCAGCATTCCTCCCTTGCTGCTCTTCAGTTTACCAGAGCCATCAGATGCTCGCGGATGGCCATCGGAGCCCTCTCGGACGCGCAGCTCTCTATTGCAGGACAGACCAGGATAGAGCAAAGGGGTTTGGTTTGACTCGGGCGGCCAACCTCGAAATTCGATACGGCTGTCTGCAACGTCAACATACCCAGTGCGAGGCTCGCACCCGGTATCTTCGCCTCCAACATACCCGGTGCGAAGCTCGCACCCGGTATGTTCAACGCCAGGAAACCCGGATCGAGG
>JBCCEE010000025.1:0-36814 GCA_039030415.1 Acidobacteriota bacterium | reverse complement strand
GGTCTGACCCCAGATCGGCTTGGCGCACCAGTTGCAGTGAAAGGGGCAGCCGCGGGTGGTCACCATGTTGAGGGCAAAGTGCCCGTGACGCCGGCGCCACGCTTGCCGGTAGACCTCGAGGTCGATCAGATCACGCGCCGGCGAGGGCAGTGCGTCGAGATCTCGCAGCACCGCTCGCGGTGGCGTCCGCACGTTGGTGTCGCGGCCCAACACTTCACCTGCGATGGTCAACCCTCGGATCTCCTCGAGTGGCGTAGCAGTGCGTTCTTGGAGGCGATTCATCAGCTCGGAGAGCGTTGCCTCGCCTTCGCCATGGATGACGAATTGAGCGCCTTCAGCGATGTAACTCTCGGCATGGTCGGTGGCGTCCGAACCGCAGACCAGCACCGTGACGTCGCGCTCGCGCGAGCTGCGGATCATGCGGAACGCGGCTTCACGCATGCGCGACAAACACATTTTCGACAGGTAGTTGAAATTGTCTTCAAACAGCACCGCATAGGCCGGACGGTGGCGATCGAGGGCCGCGTCCCACAACGCCTCGGACTCTGCCAGCATGGCGTCGAATACCGCCACCTCGTAGCCCTGCTGACGCAGCAGGCTAGCAGCGTAGAGCGTGCCGAGCGGCGGGAACGGCTCCATCGCCTGCCACAGCTTGGGGTCGAAGCGCAGGAAGTAAGACTGCCCGAACAGCACGCGTCCGGCGCTCACTGGCCGCCTCCGTAGCGGGTCGCTAGAAGCCCGGCATAGAGCGGATCTGGCTCCTCACGATTCGGCTGGCTAGCTGCTGTCCTCTCAGAGCTGCCGAAGAAGCAGCGTTCGAGCTCGTCACGCGACACCGCGCCAGCGAGCACGTCACACCCGCGGTCGATGAAACGGCGCGACACCGCTGTCGCGAAGCCGCCGGTGATCACGGTCTGACGCTCCCGCTGGTAGCGGCGCTCGATCTGCTCGCGACCCCAGCCGTGGCGGCGCAGGCGCAAGCGGTAGTAGACCAGCAGCAGGCGATGAATCCCTCGGTCCAGAGCGTCTCCCAAGACGCCGCCGAGCAGCCATTCGAGCACCGCGGTCGTACGGTGACGGGGCCGCTCCGTAAGCCAACGGCAGCGGTCGGACGGCTCGCGCTGCGGCAGAAAGCTCGCCACCCATGAGTTGGCGGCCTGGAAGTCGCCGTAGGCATCCTCACCCCAGAGCGGCATCACCTGGGCCACTTCCCGCGCCGTGTAGAGATTGCGCTCCGAGAGCTGCAGCGTGCGGGTGGTCAACAGGTAGTTGGGGCAAAGCTCGACGCCCAGCCAATGTCCCGCCCGCCGCAGCGTCATGGTGAGGGATTGCACCAGCCACAGCCGGCCCGGGGCGGTGATCAAGAAGAGATCGATGTCGCCGTCGCGATCTCCATTCTCCATCGCCTGCGATCCACACACTGCCACCATGCGCAGAAACGGCACGCGACTCAGCCAGCGGCCGAATCGCAGCGCCTGCGGCCAGCGCTCGGCAGCCATTTGCCGGCGCTGTTTGCGGGTCGCGATCGTCGCTTCACGACCGCGCAGGCAGTACAGTCCATCCTGCTCACTCAAGAATCTCGCCTGCAGGTCACCCAGTGAAGCTTCGATCTCGGACTGGGAGCCGGCCGTTACCAGGTACCGCTGAATCTCGTCCTTCGTTAGCGGATAGTCGAACAGGTCGCCGTAGAGCACCGTCATCAAGATCCCACGCTGCAGGGACGTGAGGGAACCGGCGGCAGGCTCGTCTGCTGGAGAAGGCTCAGCGGTGGTGGGAGAAGGCGCCATAGCTAGGCGAGGCCGAAGAGACGACGGGCAGGATCGGAGCGGCAGCATAACACGCCCCTCGAGGTGCATTTGTGCCGTCGAGGTTACCGCCATCAAGAGCTCGCGTCATCGTATAGGCTCCGCACCGCCCGACGGTTCAGCGATTCCAAGAGCTCAGCCCTTATCCTCCAATCTTGAACGAGCATCTGATCCGCCTCCTGGTCGCCCTTGCGGTGGCGGCCGCAGCCACTCCGCTGATCCGGCGTTTGGCTTTGCGCTGGTCGTTCGTCGACATCCCGGGCGACCACAAACGACATCGCCACCCGGTACCGCTGATGGGCGGCGTAGCGATCTACGGCTCGATCCTGCTGACGTCATTGATCCTCCCGACCAGCGCCACCGCGACGCGGCAGTGGGGCATCCTGGCCGCGGTCACGCTGGTGGCGCTCGTCGGCCTGCTGGACGATCGGCGAGGGCTACCGGTCTCGATCAAACTCCTCGCCCAGCTAGCTGCCGCAGGCCTGCTGCTGGCGGTCGGCCTGTTCGCGGACCTGTCGCTGCCGGCGGGCATCGACGCGGTCCTGACCGTGCTGTGGATTGTCGGTATCACCAATGCGTTCAATCTGCTCGACAATATGGACGGCCTGGCGGCAGGCGTCACGGCGGTAGCGGCCTTCGGCTTCCTCAGCCTGTCGGCCGCGCGTGACGGACTCGCTCCGGAGCTCGCCGCGACGCTGGTGGGAGCGTCGCTGGGCTTCCTGATCTACAACGCCTATCCGGCAAGAATCTTCATGGGCGATGCCGGTAGCTTGACCCTGGGTCTGCTGCTCGCGGTCCTCGGGCTCGAGATCGAGACCGGTCGCGGTGCCGGCGAGCCCTGGGTTGCCGCGCTGGTTCCCGTCTTGGTGCTCGGTGTACCGATCTTCGACACCACGCTGGTCACGGTGTCACGGCTGCGACGCGGCTACAACCCCCTGACCCAGCCGGGTCAGGATCACCTCTCGCACCGCCTGAAGCAACGCGGTATCTCGGTGCCGGGAGTACTGTTGCGAGTAAGCCTGCTGGGTTGCGTTTGCGCCGCCCTGGCGGTCGCGGCAGCCCGCTACGGCACGGGGATCGCGCTGCTGGTGACCGGTGCCACGATGCTCTTGGGCACCTGGGCGATCCTCAAGCTGGATGGTCCTCCCGGAGCCCCCGACCCTGAGATTGGTCGCTGAGGCCCAAAGACGCTTTCCCGGGGGCTGCCAGCACCTCTCCGTAGACCTCGATGACACGGTCGACCATCTTCTCGGCATCGAAGATTGCCCGCGCACGCGCCTGGGCCTTGGCCCCCATGTCATGGCGCAGATTGTCGTCTTTCAGCAACCGCTCGATCGCCTTGGCCAAAGAGATAGGATCCGCTGCCGGCACGACCCAGCCCGTCTCACCGTGGCGGTTGACGAAGCTCGTACCGGTCCCGAGGTCGGTAGTGACCACTGGGGTTCCCGAAGCCATGGCCTCGGCCTGCACTAGGCCGAAGGCTTCGCTGCGCTGACTCGACGGCAAGACGAAAACGTCGGCGGCAGCATAGTAGTTTGGCAGCTCCCGGTCCGAAACGTCGCCAACAAAGCGAATGCGCTGTGCCGCTTCGGACTTGGCGGCCAGCCTCTTCCACTGAGCTTCCATGGGCCCGCGCCCGACGATCAACAGGGTCGCGTCGAGACGGGCCATGGCCTCCAAGAGATACTCGAGGCCCTTGTAGTAGCGCAGTCTGCCGACGAACAGCATCAGCGGACCGGGCCACCGGTAACGCAGCGCCTTCACACTCGCCAGCGAGGGTTTCGCGAATCGCTCCAGGTCCACCCCGAGCGGCACGACCTTCGTCTTGGCCGCGTAGCGGGAAACGACCTTGGAACTCCACAAATAGGCTTCGCTCGAGGTCAAAATGCGGTCGGCTCGCGCCAGCACTCGGTGCATCAGCGGGCGGTAGAGGCGCCCCAGCCAGCGCTGCCGCACAATGTCGCTCTGATAGGAGATCACCAATCCACGCGGCTTTCGACTCAGCAGGGCCGCAACCTCTCCCATCGGATAAGGAAACTGGAGGTGGATGACGTCTGCCTCGAGCCCTCGGAGACGACGAATGAGCTGCCAGCTGAGCGGCGTCGACGCGATCTCACCGAGGCGCGCAACGCGGATGATCGCCACGCCGTTCTCGCGCTCGACCGAAGGCCGGTAGTCGCGGGCAGTGACCAGCACCGTCACGCGCAGACCACGCCGCGCCTGGCCCTCGGCCAGCATACGGACGTGGTTCTCGATACCGCCCATCACCGGCGGATAGTCTTTGTAGACGTGAACGACGTGCATCGAGACTACGCTAGTCGTCGCTCGCAGCCCGACGATAGGCATCGAGGGTGAGACGTGCCGCCTGCTTCCAGCTGAGCTGGGCAGTGCGCTGGCGGCCGCGCTCGCCGAGCATGCGACGATAGCCGGGATTCTTGAACAGCCGCTGCAGCGACTGGACGATCGAGCCGGAGTCTTCCGGATCGAAGTAGACCGCGGCGTGCCCGGCCACTTCCGGCAGACTCGAGGCCTTCGAGCACGCCACCGGGGTGCCGCACGCCATCGATTCGAGCACCGGCAGGCCAAAGCCCTCGTAGAGCGACGGCACCACCAGCAGACGAGCGCTGCTGTAAAGGGCCGCCATGTCACGCTCCGCCACCGGCCCCAGCTGGCGAAAGCCCATCAGCTGGAGCTGATCCGCCAGGGCGGCGGTGTCGAGATGCTGGGGGTCGTGCGCTCCTGCCAGCACCAGCCCGCAGTCGGCATCCGCCGAGCGCTGCAGCTCCGCCCACGCGTTCAGCAGGCGCTCTAGATTTTTGTGAGGCTTGTTGGTGCCGACGTGCAGCGCGAAGCGCTCGGGCAGCCCCAGGCGCTGCTGCAGCTCCGCCATGTCTTCGTCCGTCGCCGGCTGAAAATCTTCAGGCGGCGCTCCCGGGGTCACGACCACGCGATCCGCCGGAATCTGGTACGTTTCCACGAGATCGTTCTTGGCGAAACGCGACAGCGTAATCACGAACCGTGCGCTGCGAGCCGCCAAGCGCGTCCCAACGCCTACCGCCAGTCTTGCCCTGGTCGAAGGCACCACTTCCGGAAAGCGACTGGCGATAGTGTCGTAGAGGCCGACGACCAGCGGACAGGGCACTCGGTACGCCGTAGCGAAGTAGGGTGCGTGGAAGACGTCGGCCCCCAACTGGCGCAGCTGGCGAGGCAGCTCGAACTGTTGCCCCAAGCTGCGCACCGAAGAAGAGGTCGGAATGAGCTGAATGCCGAGCTTACTGAGTCGCTCGAGCTCGAAGCGCGAATTGGGCTCCTCTTCCGAAACGAAGAGGTTGAGCTCGACATCGCGAGCGACCGCTGGCATGCTGCGCAACAGGTTGAAGAGATAGCGCCCGATACCAGGGAAATGGTCGGTCAGGCAGCGGCCATCGATAGCGATCTTGAGCGTCACTTGGTCTTCCTAGGCAGCTTCCTGGGCCTCACGTCATACAGCGACCGAATACCGCGACCGATTCGCCTGTCCGCTGGCGAGATCTCCAGCTCGAAGAACAGACTGACGCATGGGCACGTCAATGGCGTTATTATTCTTCGATTCGTCGCCCAACACCCCACCATCATTTCACGAAGGGCTCTCCGTATGAAGATCGTATCGACGCCGACTTGCCTTGGGCCCGCCACTCGCATGCCGGTGGCCTGCGCCATACTTCTGATCGCGGTGATTCTGACCGGCTGCGACACGAGCGTGGAGCCGGTGGTCGAGTCTGCCGATCTGGTGCTGCGGGGCGGCAAGATTGTGACTGTCGACGACAGCAATCCGGAGGTTTCGGCGCTGGCGGCTCGCAACGGTATGATCATCGCGCTGGGCTCTGATGAGGAGGTCGCGGCCTTCATCGGCGACGCGACCGAAGTGATCGAGCTCGAGGGCCAGCTGGCGATTCCCGGCTTCATCGAGGGACATGGCCACTTCCTCAGCCTCGGTGACGCCAAGATTCAGCTCGATCTGAGGTTCGCCGACAGCTGGCAAGACATCCTGGACCAGGTTGCGGCAGCGGCGGCAGAGGCCGCTCCGGGCGAGTGGATCCGGGGCCGAGGCTGGCACCAGGACAAGTGGAGCTCAGTACCGGAGCCCAATGTCGAAGGATTCCCGATACACGCGTCATTGAGCGAGCTGACACCGCACAATCCGGTACTGCTCACCCACGCCAGCGGCCACGCTGTCTTCGTCAACGCCAAGGCTATGCAGCTGGCTGGTGTCGACGCCCTGACTCCGGATCCACAGGGTGGCGAGATTCTGAAAGACGCCCAGGGTCGGCCGATGGGTCTGTTCCGTGAGGAGGCGGAGAGCCTGATCCAAGCCGCCCGCACGGCTGCCTCCGACTCAGAAGGACGCAAGAAGGCACAGCTGGCGACAGAGGAGTGCCTGACCAAAGGCGTCACCAGCTTCCAGGACGCCGGCACTTCGTTCGAGGAGATCGCACTCCTCCGCCAGCTGGCTGACGAAGGCAAGCTCGGAGTGCGGCTGTGGATGATGATCCGGGACTCCAACGAGGCGCTGGCCGCCAACTTGGCGTCCGTCAAGACGTTCGCCAAGGGCAACAGCCATTTCGCGGTCGGCGGCGTCAAGCTGTCGATCGACGGCGCTCTCGGCTCCCGCGGTGCCTGGCTGCTCGAGCCCTATACCGATAGCCCGGCTTCGACCGGCCTCAATCTAATCCCGCTCGAATCGGCGCGTGAGACGGCCGAGATGGCGATCGAGCACGGCGTGCAGCTGTGCATTCACGCTATCGGTGACCGGGCGAATCGCGAGGTGCTCGATCTGTTCGCAGAAACCTTTGCCGCCCATCCGGACAAGCAGGATCTGAGATGGCGCATCGAGCATGCTCAACACCTCAACCTAGACGACATCCCACGCTTCGTCGAGCTCGGCGTCATCGCCTCGATGCAGACCGTCCACTGTACCTCGGACGGCCCGTGGGTGCCCGATCGCATTGGCGACCAGCGCAGTGAAGATGGCGCCTACGTATGGCAGAAGCTGATGCAATCCGGTGCCGTGGTGATGAACGGAACCGACGTACCGGTCGAAGACATTGACCCGATCGCCAACTTCCACTCCGCGGTTACCCGCCTGATGTCGAATGGCTTACGCTTTTATCCGGATCAGAAGATGACTCGTATGGAGGCCTTACGATCCACTACCGCCAACGCTGCGTATGGTGTCTTCGAAGAGCATCTCAAAGGCACCCTCGAGGTCGGCAAGCTCGCCGACGTCACGGTGCTCTCGAAAGACATCATGACCGTGCCCGAGGATGAGATCCTGACCGCTTCGGTGGTCGCCACTATCGTGGGCGGCAAGGTCGCATATCGCTCATCGAGCTGAGAGTGACATCGTTGGACCATGAGGCAGTAGACCATGCAGCCTGACCCTCGCAGACGCCGGATCAAGGTCAACAAAGGCCTCCGGTTCTATCATGAGATTTTGGGACTCGATCATCTTCAATACGGTCTGTGGGACGGCGAGCCGCAGACGCTCGACGGCCTCAAGTCTGCCCAGGAGCGTTACGCTCGCACCCTGGAGAGCTGGATCCCGGAAGGGGTCGAGAACATCCTCGACGTCGGCTGCGGCACCGGCGCCCTCGCCGAACGCCTCACCGGTAATGGCTTCAATGTCGAAGGACTGTCGCCCGATCCTTATCAGCAGCAGCTGGTGACAAGTCGCGCCAGTATCCCTTTCTATCTCACGCGGCTGCAGGACTTCGAGCCCAACCACCCCTACGATCTCGCCATTATGAGCGAATCGGCGCAGTACATCTGGCTCGAGTATTTCTTCGAGAACGCCGTCAAAGTGGCCAAGGGCGGACACCTGCTGATCGCCGACTACTTCATCAAAGACGAGAGCGCCGATCTGGCCGAGAAGAGCGGCCATCCACTGAGTGATTTCCTGGCCGAAGGGGAGCGCCATGGCTTCGAGCTCCTGCGACGCGAAGACGTCACCGACCAGGTGGTCCCGACGCTGGATCTCGCCCATCACTTCGCCGATCGCTACGCGCTGCCGAGCCTGGGAATGCTCGACGAGATTCTGAGCCAGGACTATCCTCGGCTCTACCGCCTGGGGCGACGCCTATTCCGCAAGAGGATCGAGCGCGAGCTCGACAAAATTCGCTTCATCGTCGACGGCGAGCAGTTCCGCCGCGCCAAGCGCTATCTCTTTTTGCTCTATCGCGTGCCGGCCTGAGGCATCGCTCTACCGATACGGCTGGCGCTACTCTCCGCTGAAGGCGACGTCGATCCACACCAGCGCGTGATCGCTCGCCTCCGCCTCGCCAGCGACCAGATGGTGCAGCGGGTCGTCTGGCGGTGGCCAAAAGACCCCGGCATCGCGAACTTCGAGGTCCCGGCTGGGCAGCACGTAGTCGAGGCGACCGTAGGCCGCGGTGCGCTCTTCAGTCGGCCCGGCGTAGGGTCGATCGACCACAGGCCCGCCGGCGTGGCGGGGATGGGGATCGCGAATGCGTGGGTGCTCGAGCAGCTGGCTGATAGCGGTCCGACCGTAGGGGTTCTCCGCATTGAAGGGATCGGCGTTGAGGTCGCCCATCACCACAAAGCTCGCATCCGCCGCCAGCGCTCCGGCTTGCCCCCGGTCGTCGACCAGGTAGCTGGCCGCGTCGCCGCCCGTGAGGTAGTCGGCCCAGAGCCGGATCTCGTCGAAGTTGCGGCGCCCGTTGGCGTCCTCATCACCATCGAAGACCGGGGGCGTCGGATGACTGGCCAGAATGTGGACGGTACGTTCGCCGATCTCGACCGGCACGTCCCAATGGCTCTTGCTCGACAGGCGAAAGATCTCGGTCTCCTCGGCGTTGTACCAGTCCGGCTTGCCGTCACTGCCGTCGGGCATCAGGTTACCGGGCATGTCGCGCCACCTCAACTCACGGAACGTCCGAGCGCTGGCAGCATCGATCGGCAGGTGGCTGAGCAGCGCCATGCCGTACTGACCCGGGTAGCGGCCGAAGCCGTAGGCGTCAGCAGGGCCATCGGTTTTGCCATCGTTGTCGAAATCGTGCCCCGAAGGAACACCGGTGTTGGTCGCTTCAAAGAAGCGATGCGCGTAAGAGATCGGCTCCTGGCCGTTTTGGGAGACCGCGAGGTAGCGCTCGTGAAACAGCTCGACGGCCTGGCGCTCGTCGTCGAAATCGATCTCATTCAGCAGCAGCACGTCGGGCCGCAGACGCTGGATGATCTCCGCCGCGCTGCGCAGCTGAGGGTGGGCGCCAACCCCGTCTTCCAACTGATCGAGCTTGTCACGCCCCAGCTCCTTGACGTTGAAGCAGGCGATGCGCACCACCTGCTCTGCCTCCGGGGCAGCCACACTTGCTGGAGTACCACCCTCATCGGCGGGAGACGTCTCTCGAGCTGCGGGCTGCGCGCAGCCGAGCGCGAGAACCAACGTGCCGATCGGCAGAATGCCTCGCGACAGACCGGGTCGCGACAGACCGGGTCGCGACAGACCAGGTCGCGACAGACCGGGTCGCGACAGACCGGGTCGCGACAGACCGGGTCGCGGCAGACCGGGTCGCGAGCAGAATTCGTTTCGTGCCATCTGCGAGTCCTCCGAGTTGCTGGAGGACCGATATTACCGGCAGACGGCGTTGGCCTAGAGTTGATTTCTTGCGTAAGACACTCGAGGGAGCGCCAGATTCAAGGAGAGATGTTGGTCCACATCGCCGTATCGCCCGACTCGAAGCCATCGGCGAAGATGCGGTGCGGCAACCCGAAACCATTACCCGTGCAAGTATTGTCGAGCACGAAAGTCTCGCGACCGCTCGCCATCGCCACCGGATCAGGTCCGCTCAGGTAGGTAACCCAGGCCTGCGCCCGATCGTCACCGTAGAGGCTCTCTACGCCGGCGTGCCGTTCATCCAGCACCAGCCAGCCGAGCTCGACGACGCCAGGAGGCACGATACCGTCCAGAGCGAGGGCATTGGTCGCCAGCTCGGCGTCAGCAAAGACCGAGAGCGGATTCTCCTCCTCATCGAACACCAACAAATCCGACTGCGCGATCGGCAACCCAGCCGGTAGGGTGCCGCAAGTCGCCGCTGCCGTGGCAATGGTCTCGCGCCAAACCAACAGCTCCGACCCGGCAGCCAGCGTACTGTGGTTCGCCGCCAGAATCGAAGGCAGGGGCTCGCGCAGGTCCTGGCCGCTGCCCGCGACGTACCGGCCGTAGAACGTCCGGTCGTCGGGCTGAATCTCGCTGCCCGTTGGATCGGCCTCGATGTGGACGGCAGGTTCATTCTGGAAGCCCTCGGGGCCCAGGTAGAGCACTTCACCCATCAACACGTTGTCGAAAGCCGCTACGTCCAGGAAGTAGCCGGCGTCGGACGGAAAGAGCAGGCTACAGTCGTTGATGACATCAAAGGTCACATAGCCACGGGCTATATTGTCGCCATGATCAGTACCAGCGCAGCCGCCAAAGCTGACGTCGAAGCTTCCAGTATGACCATTGCGCACACGGTCGAGTAGCGCGCCGGTCAGCAGCGGATTGCTCAGACCCTCCTCGATCAGCTCACAATTCGGCAATGATGGTGGCGGACCAGAGAGGCTGCCGTGGTTGCTGAACACGTTCGGGCCGGTCAGCGGTAGGAACCCGTCGCAGAATGCCGGCTTGAGGTCGATGGTCTGCTGGTCGTAGCCGGTGAGGTAAAGCGAGAAGTTGATGGTCGGCACGCCCCAATCCGTCCACCACGTCATGTGAGCGACGGTCGACTCGGCTCGCGTATTGACAATCGTGATGACGGTGTCGGCTCCGGTCTCCTGGTCGCAGGCGTCGAGGTCGACTCGGAAATGCGGGATCAACAGGGTCGCTGCGGGGACGGTATCCTGAGCGCACAGCACCGCGAGGATCTGAGACGTAGGCAGCAACAGCGCCGCCGCGGACAAGATCAGCGCTCGACGAAGGGGGAACATCGTGATTTTCATGGTGGTAACACTCGGCCGGCACAAAGGTTGTCGAGGTGGACCGCAGGAAAGCCGGCAAACGGTGGCGACGGCGCAGGAGGATCTCCCGGATCGCGAGCGACTGCATCGAGCCGGGGCGTCAGAGTCGTCGCCCAGGACTGTGTGAGGCCATCGTTGAAGACTCCGCCCTGGGCATCATGGCTCAGGTCCATCAACAGCCATCCGGCGGTCTCGGACGGCGGAATGGAGTCCACTAGAACGAGGCGCTGAGTCTGAAGCTCAGCGGCGAGCGACACCGCGAACGGATTCTCTTCCTCGTCGAAGGCCAGCGCTTCGGGAGCCGCCAGCGGAAACTCTCCCGGCGAGCTATCGCATACCGCACCTTGGCTATCGAGCACTCCCGGCGACTCCCGCCAGATCAACAGCTCGGTTCCGACTTCGACGATTTCGGAGCGTACGAAGCTAGCGCCAAAAGTCGTCGGCAACGGTTCGCGACGATCGGTCGCCAAGCCCGAAACGAAGCGCCCGTAAAAAGTGTGGTCTCCCGGCCCGAACGTCAACCCTTCGCCGTCAGCTTCGATGTGTATCGCTGGATAGCTCTGATAGAAACCTGTTGCCGGGTCGACATAGAAGTACTCCCCGAGCAGGCGGTTCTCAAAGCTGGCAACGCTTTGAAAATAGCCGCCTTGATGGGGAAATAGTAGGGCGCAACGATCGACTACATCGATGGTCATATAACCTCGAGCGACATTGTCGCCGTAGGTTGCGCCGAAGCAATTGCCACCGATCGAGGACAGCGGCTGCCCGGTATGTCCGCGGCGAAAGCGATCTAGGATAGACCCTACCAACACGGGATTTTGGAAAGGGAAGAACAGATCGCAGTCCGTCAGCATGGCCGGATCGCCGGAGAGGTGGCCGTGGGGACTGGTGTTGGGTCCGGTGATGGCGACATTGCCGTTGCAGAAGTGATCGGCAAGATCCAGCGTCTCGACGTCATAACCCGACAGATAGATCTGGTACTCGATGACCGGAGCGCCCCAGTCGCTCCAAAACGTCAGCTGAGCCACCGTCGCCTCGGGAGATGCGTTGGTGATCTTGACGACGGTATTCAAGCCGGCCGGATCACAGGCGTCCAGGTCGATCATGAAATGCGGAATCAATAGGGTCGCGGCTGGCACTTCGTCCATGGCGCAGAGCTCCGCGGAGACCGACCGAGGTACTCCCAGACTCGCCAAGGCCAGACTCGCCAAGATCCCCGCCCTCGAGCGCTTCTGCACTGAGCTCAAATCGATTGACGACACGATGTTCATATGCCCCCGTTGCTCATGATGCTTTTGTGGGTCAACAGGCTGAAAGTTTCATGCTATGAAATCATCATGATAAATGTCTGTCAACCATTCTACGCTGAGCGTTCCAGCCGCCCGGCACCGGTGCCCCTCACAGATCGCTCGCCACGCTGTTAAGATGCTGCTATGGCCAAGGTACGCCCAGCGCACGCCATTTTCGGCGTTTTATTCTTCGCCGCTCTCGTCGTCGTAGCCGACTATGCGCTCGACGGCGGCTTTCGCCAGGGTGGATTTCAGCGCGTTGCACCGGACAAGGACGGTCGGGTCGTTCTGCCGGTCTCGGACCTGAAGCCCGGCGACGCCAAGTTCTACCGATTCCTCAACTATGGCAATCAAGAGGTCAAGTTCTTCGTCGCACGCGACATCGACGGGCGCATCCACACCGCCTTCGACGCCAACGAGATCTGTTACAAGACCAAGCGAGGCTACACTCATCAGGGCGAGTGGATGGTCTGTAACAAATGCGACAAGGCCTTTCGGGTCACCGGCGTTCAAGACGGTGGCGGTGGCTGCAAGCCGGTGCCCTTCGATCACCGGTTGCAGGGCGACAACCTGATCCTCGAAGAACGCGACATCCTCACGGGCTGGCGCTACTTCCGGTAGCTGCCAGCGCCGGGAGCCGCCACGCGAAGCGCGGGTCCACCCGTGGCTCGTCCGTCTTCACGCTCATCTCCGCCCAGCGGGCGAGCGCGGCCGGAAACGACAGGCTCACCGAACCGTCCTCGTGGCGTGCGGCCTCGAGCTCACCGCTGCCGTAGGGATCGTCGAGCGCCACAAGCGACTCGAGCTCGGGATAGGCTCCGTCTTCGCTAGACCGCAGCCGCAGGTCGAGCGCTGCTAGAGCCAGGTTGCGCGAGGCAACGTTGGCCCGATACTTCACCAACGCGTCGATCAGGTTGGGCACTAGGATAGCCGCAATAATCTTGGTGACCGGCGGGGAACCTCCACCCTGCACGTAGGCTGCGATCTCATTGGCCGGCATGTCTGACGCCTTGCTGAACCGATAGAACAGGTCGACAGCCGCTGCCGGATCCTCGGCCATGAATACCCGCTCAGGGAACTTCTGTAGCCAGCTTCCGATTCCATCTGTGTCTCGGGATCGATCGAAAATCTGCCTGAGATGTGAGGCTTTGACCGCGAACGTACGCTGGAACGGATTCTGCGTCTCATGGGCTTCGAGCTCGGCTTTTAACGGCGTCAGCGTCTCGGGTCCGACCCACGGGCTCGCCAGAGCACGCTGCACGACCTCGAGGTAGATCCACTCGACGTGATTCCCGAGAATCTGAAACAACAGCTGCGGTTCGTTGACGAGCGCGTGGTGTATCGCTGCCACCCCACGAGCATCGGCGGCGAAACGCTCGCGGTCTTCGGCTTCCAGGGCCTCGACCGCGTCAGCAGCCAGTAGCTTGGAAGCCCACAAGACCGGCAGGAGGTCGGGGGGTTGCGCCTCGGCATCCGTGTAGTCCAGACCCCAAGACGAGGCCTCGGCGCTGGCCGCACGACGCAGCAGCTCGAAGGCCTCACCATGGCGGGCCAGGAGCTCTGTAAGACCAGGCGATACCTGTTGACGGTCGACTCCCAGCAGCTCGTTGAGAGCCTCTCGGTCCTCGTCTGTCAGAGCGGTCGACGCCACGCCCTCTTTGATCCAATGGGCGGCGTTGTCCTGTTCTGCCACCGCCCCGGGAACGTTGGCCACCAGGTCGAACGGTCCGACCTCACGTTCGAAACGCTCGATCGCCGCGCTCAGGAGTCGCTCACCACGCTGCAGCGTCCACAGCGACCATCCCACCCCAGCCAGGACCAAAAGAGCCAGGACCACGAGAATTCTTCGCAACACGCGTCACCTCCTGCAGTGGATCAATTGCAGCGTTCAGCCATACCTACGCACCAGCGGCTCCGAGATTCACAACGTAACCGCAAAAAGAGCCGCGACACGACGCGAAGGATATGATCCCAGACGTCGAAGCACTATGAGCATAGAAACCCTATCGAAACTGGCCGAGCAGATGACCCTCGAGCCGGACGAGATACGCCGCTACGGGCGGCATCTCACCCTGCCGGAATTCGGCCTGGAAGCCCAAAAACGCCTCAAGGCTTCGCGGGTTCTGATGGTCGGCGCAGGTGGCCTCGGCTCACCGCTCGGCCTCTACTTGGCGGCAGCCGGCGTCGGCACGCTGGGACTGGTGGAATTCGACCGCGTCGACGTCTCGAACCTCCAGCGGCAGGTGCTCTATGGATTTTCCGACGTCGGCCGACCCAAGATCGAAGCCGCCATGGAGCGTCTGCGCGAGATCAATCCGTTGATCTCGCTGGTGCCTCACCCGTGCCGCCTGGATGAAAGCAATGCTGCGCAGCTGATCGACGACTACGACGTGGTAGTCGACGGCAGCGACAACTTTCCGACCCGCTACCTGGTCAACGACGCCTGCGTGCTCGCCGCCAAGCCCAACGTATGGGGAGCGATCTCACGCTTCGAAGGACAAGTGTCGGTCTTTTGGCAGGGCCGCGGCCCATGCTATCGCTGCCTGTTCCCCGAGCCGCCGCCGCCTGGTCTGGTGCCGTCGTGCGCCGAAGGCGGCGTGCTCGGCGTACTGCCCGGGATCGTCGGCTCACTGCAGGCCAACGAAGTGATCAAGCTGCTAGCTGGCATCGGCGAGCCGCTGATCGGCCGCCTGATGTTGTTCGACGCTCTGCGCATGCGCAGCCGGGAGATCGCTCTCGCGTCGAGTCCGGAGTGTCCTCTGTGCGGAGACCACCCCACCATACGCTCGCTAGTGGCCTACTCCGATGCCCCCTGCGAGACCGATCCCAATGCCACCTCGAGCGCCGATCCCGCCGGTCGGCCTCCCTCTGAACTTCAGCAAGCATCAATGTCACAGGAGAATTCCATGCCGCAAGCCGAGGAAACCCCATTCGAGATCGACGTCGAGCAGTTCAAGAAATGGCTCGACGAGGGCCTGGACGTTCAAGTCCTGGATGTCCGCGAGCCGATGGAGCTCGAGCTCTGTCGTATCGAGGGCTCGATTCACATTCCGATGCGGCAGATCCCCGAACGCCTCGAAGAGCTCGATCGCGAAGCGCTGACCGTGGTGCACTGCCACCATGGCCCGCGCTCGTCGCAGGTGGTGGCCTATTTGAGGCAGCAAGGTTTGGCGCGAGTGACCAACCTGGATGGCGGCATCGACGCCTGGAGCGCCAGGATCGATCCGTCGGTACCGCGCTACTGAGGGGCGATTGCGCCGCTGTTCGCGATCCGGAACCGCGTTGTGAGGCCGGGCGCTACGCGGCCTGTCTTGGGTCTCAGCGGTAACCTGATCGCCCTCACCGACAAAGAGCAGCAGGGCGCTCTTCAGCCTCGAGCGCGCGACACGAGCACCCCGCTGTCGTTTGGCCCGCGTTTGGTAACCGGGATCGCGCCCCAGGCGTCCAACCAGAGTGCGCTGATGGAAGCGTGCTAATCTGCGAATTGGGATAGACTCCAACGGCGGTTCTCATGACTCAACCAGAAGCTCACCCCAGGCGGGCAGCAGACACGATCTCGGCGGGTACCCGGTCGGCGGACAGTGTGCCGGACGGCCTGGCGAAGAACCCTGAACCGGTCGAAGATCTGGACCTCGTGCATCGCATTGCGCTGCGCGACGAAACTGCCCTGGCTGAGCTGTTCGAGCGTTACTCGAGTCTGCTGTTGGCGCTCTCGCGTCGCATCGTCAACGAGACTTCGGATGCGGAAGAAATCCTGCAAGAGGTTTTCTTGCAGGTATGGAACCAGGCCGAACGCTACGATCGTGGGCGATCTTCGGTGTCGACCTGGTTGGTTCTGATCACCCGCAGCCGATCGATCGACCGACTGCGCAGCCGGCAAGTCAAGGATCGGACTCTGACCGCCCTCAAGCACGAAAAAAACGAAACGCATACATCCCCACAGGGCATGGGTTCCGTATTACTCGAGCAGAGACGACAGCGACTGCGCCGGGAGATGCAGGAGCTTCCCAACGAACAGCGACAGGTGCTGGATCTGGCCTTCTTCAAGGGCATGACCCAGAGTGAGATCGCTGGCGCGACGGGCATCCCCTTGGGCACGGTCAAGACACGAACCTTGCTGGCCATGAAGAAGCTGCGCCGAGCGCTGCAGGCAGAAATCGAAGAATTGTTATGAGTGACGAAGGTAGATCTCGCGAACTGAATCCGGAAGATCTGGCTATCGACCAGGCGATGAGCCAGGTGATGGCGACCGGTAACGAGCCTCGGCTGGTGCGGGGAGGAGACGCGGCAGACCCAGCCGCCGTCCGCGAATACACCGAGCTGCTCGGACTGCTGCCCTATGCCCTGGAGCCCGAACAGCCCGCCGCTCACGTCAAACAGAGCATCCTGGATCGAGTCAGTGGAGCGCAGCCCGCACCTTCACGGGCACCCCAACCGCAGACCCAGCGCGAGCTCGATGACATGACCCTCTACGGGGGAACCGCAGAGCCCGTCAGCGGCGAGCCGGAGACGATTGTCGACTCTGGCGAGATGACGCTACGGCGCGCCCCTGGCGAGCTGCCCGCCGTCAAGCCGATTCAGCCGCCGGCCGCGGCAGCCAACAGCTCGAGCTGGGGATCGATGGCGATTGCCGCAATGCTCGCGGTCTGTCTCGTAGGCATGGGCTTCCTGGGCGCTCTGGTGTGGAAGCAGAGCCAGGAGATCGGTCAGCTGCACCTTCAGCTGGCGGCCCAGCCGGCGAGCGCCACCTCAGCCGATATTACCCGCGTCCAAGCTCAAGCCAACCTGCTGCAGAGTCGCCTGGACATGATCACCAACGTTGCCCAATCCGCCTATCCGATGCGGCGGGTCGCCAATACCGGCAAGAAAGGCCCCGAGGGCATCGTCTACGTCTGCGGCATGCACCAGCGCTGGTACCTCAACCTGCGCGGTCTCGAGCCGCCAGCTCCCGGCTCGGAATACCGGCTGTGGTTCATGACCGATGAAGGCAAGGTCGATGGCGGCATCCTCGACGTTAAAGACGGTTCGCCGGCCGAGATGGAAGCCATGTCGATGCCGGACAACACCAATGGCTTCTTGGTAACGCTCGAGCGGCAGGATGGCGGCACGCCTGAGAGCCTCACCGTTCTGCTCGGCGAAAAGGCCATCAACCTCTAGCGGGAGCGCATCCCGCTGCTGAGCAGCGGGATCCAGCAGGTAAAGCCGGGATGGCCATTGGCCTCCCGGCTTTGTGCATTATGAGCTTTGCTCGCTAGATTCTGTCCAAGAAGCGATCGATAGACGGCCGTGTTTGACGGGCTCCGCCGGGCTTCAGAGCTCGCAGGATCGCCACGTAGATGCGTAAACCTCTGACTTACCGAGGATTACGACACGTTTCGGTCCTACACGCTCAAACATCTCAGCCCTTGCTCGCTCCGTCAAAACGGCCTAACAGCTCGCAAAACGCGATTCTGGAATTCGAACAGCTAAAGACGCTAGCGCCCCTTCCACTCAGCCCTACGCTTGTTCAAGAAGGCATCTACGCCTTCGGCTTTGTCCTCGGTCGAAAAGCACAGGCAGAACAGATCGCGTTCGTAAACGATACCCTCCTCAATTGACATCCGCTCGCTGGCGCGAACCGCTTCCTTGGCCACCCGCACGGTCAGCGGGCTCTGACTGGCGATCTTGTTGGCCAGCTCGAGGGTCGTAGAGCGCAGCTCGTCGTGCGGCACGACGTCGTCCACCAGGCCAATGCGCTGCGCTTCCTCAGCGCCGATCATGTCGCCGGTGAGGATCAACTTCATCGCCTGACCGACGCCGACCAGCCGCGGCAGACGCTGAGTACCGCCGCCGCCGGGAATCAAACCGAGCTTGATCTCCGGCTGACCCAAGCGGGCCTTATCCGAAGCGATCCGGATGTCGCACGACATCGAGAGCTCGCAGCCACCGCCGAGGCAAAAGCCATTGATCATGGCGATCACCGGCTTGGGGAAGTTGGCCATGACGTCGAACACCCGCGGAAAGCGCATCGCCTCGCGCTGATCGAACGGCGAACGCCCTTCGAACTCTTTGATGTCAGCCCCGGCGATGAAGGCCTTGTCACCGGCACCGGTGATCACCACGGCGCCGACGCTGTCGTCGTTTTCGATTTCGGCGAGGTACTCCAGCGTCAAGTCGCGGACCTCGTTGTTGAGGGCGTTGAGCTTGTCCGGACGGTTGACGGTCAAGATGGCGACGCGACCCTCGCGCTCCAGCAATACGGCCTTGGACATGGCGACTCTCCTATCTCGAGATAGCGTTGTGTCGTGGGATTCTGTTTGGGGCGTGAAGCGGGCGCCTCACGCCATGGAAGCTACCATGGAACGCCCACTGCGCCCACTGCCTGCAGCTCTGCGCTCAGCCGAGGATCAAGCCGCCGAGTCTTCAGCGCCCCGAAGCGCCTGCAGCAGCAGCGTCACGTCGCGCGCTGCTTCACCCTTGGCGACGATCTGATCGGCCGCGGCGCCGATCTCGAGCATGCGGTTCTTGTGGATCGGGCTACCCGCATACTTGGTGTAGAACACAATCGGCACCGCCCGGCTCCAGGCACGGATCCAATCGTAGACCGCTTCGCCCGAGGGATCCATTTCGAAATCCAGCGTCACGCCCTCGGGCTGAAACTCTTTCAGCAGCCGCACCAGCTCTTGGCGGGAAGCGATGGAGTTGAGGACCTCGATCGTATGGGCGTCGTCCCGCATGTAGAGCTCGAGGTTGTCGGTCACCCCGGGTTCGTCATCGATCAATAGGATTCTCATCTCGATCCTCTAGCAAACGCCGGTTCAGGTACAACTTCGGCCAAGAGAATTCTCATCTCGATCCTCTAGCAAGCGGCGGCTCAGGTACAAGCGACTCAGGTACGGCTTGGGAGTAAATTCTCGTCTCATCCTCTAGCAAGGCGCGGCTCGAGCTCATCATCGATCAAAAGAATCCTCTACGGGCTGCGGCCAGCTCCAATGGGCGGTGATTTCTATCACGTCCGCTCACGGTCTCGATCAGGCCGGGTTTTCTTCTAAGTAGGGTAAGAACAGCACGAAAATCGAACCGCCACCGGAGGCCTTGAAGATCTGGATCTGCCCCTGCAGGAGGTCGGTGTAGAGCTTGGCAGAATACAGACCGAGACCGAGGCCGGCGACGCGCTGGGCGGCGGCGCCACGGAAGAACGGCTCGAAAATACGCGGCCTCTCGTCGGTTGGAATGCCGGGTCCCTGATCTTCGATGCGCACCTCGATGCCCTTGGTCGACGGCTCGGTGCTCACCCGGACTCGGCCGCTGCGCGGACTGTACTTGACGGCGTTGACCAGCAGGTTGAGCAGGATGTCATAGACCTTGGTCTCGTCGGTCACGAGCATGCTGGCCTGCTCCTGCTCTTCCGTTGGCTCGGGATAGTCGATCTGGACGTTCTTGGGCTTGGCCTCTCGCCGCACCGTGCGCACCACTTCATAGACCAGTCGTGCCACCGCCACGTCCCCGAGCTCGACGTCGATCTCACGGTCCGACAGGCTGAGGATGCTGTCGACGATCGCGTCCATGTGGCGCGCCTGGCGCAGCAGCTGCCGATACTTGTCGTGACGGTGCTCTTCGAAGTTCTCCAGCCGGCCGTCGACCAGCACCTTCAAGTCCGAGCGCATCAGGTAGATCGGCGATCCCAGATTATGGGCGACGATAGAGAACAGCCGCCCCTTGAGCTCTTCCTGCTCGACCGCCGCGCGACGATAAACCAGAGCCTGCAGCGGCACCGACCACGCCAGCCGCTGGCTCTCGAAGCGCTGAAAACCGGCCGACTGCGCGTCGCGCCACGAAAAGACATAGAAGCCGAGATAGCCGGGCTCCCCGGGGCTGCTGGCGATCGTGCTGACCCGCCACACGCGATCCTCGTGGCTAGCCTTGGCACGGTCGTGGATCGAACGCGCGCCGAGCTCTTGGAAGGCTCCGAGCTCGAACCAGTCCGGAACGATCCACTCCGGCAGCTCGCTGGTCGACGAGATCTGCCGCAGCTCACCGGGCTGCTGGCTGCCGGCATCGAACCAATAGCCGAGCACCGCCTGCTCCTTCTCGTTGCGGACCAGAAACGCCGCTTCGATCGGCTCGGCGAGCAGCAGCAGCCGGGTGAACAGATTGGTGAAGGCGGTCAACGCCAGCAGCTTCTCTTCTCGCAAATCCTCCAGCGCCTCGCTGCTGAAGCGCGACACCGGCTCGATCTCTTTGAAGCAGTGGGCCTCCACCGTCAGCTGGAAGTCCTGCAGCAGGGCGACGTTCTCGGCCTCGAGCAGGATGGCGTCCCAATGCTCCACCAGCCGCTGCACTAGACGCGCCTCGCGAGCGGCGAGGTCCTCTGCGCGATCCAACAGCAGCCGCTCGATGTCCGCACGCCAGATCCGCCATTCGCGACGCACGCCATCGAAGTCCTCGAACCGCAGGTGGGTCATCACCGGATCGACCCATTGATCGTTGTACTTCTGCAGGTAGTAGTTCTGGACCGCTTCGAGCAGGGGCTGCAGCTCGGCGAGCCTAGCGTAGGTCGGGCAGTAGGAGAACTGACGCCCGGCGGGTGGCGGCTGCCAACGACTCGCCAGGTCTCGCAGATCGTGCAGGCTCTTCACTTCCAGCAGCGGAATCAACGTCTGCAGGTACTCTGGAGTCTGCTTGAGGTATTCCTTGTCCGGTCCCCGGCTGGACGGCCAGCGGCGCGCCATGAGCTGCTTCAGATAGCCCACCAGCTCGTCCAGCGGCGCGCCTTCCTCGAGCCCGCGATCGAGCCGGCCGGCCAGCCGGATGACCTCGTCGGGTCGCAAGTCGGGCGACTCCGAGGACGACTCCGAGGGCGACTCGGGTTCCGCGTCCCCGTCGTCATGCGCCATCGCCTGCCACTGATCCGCCAGGATCAGATACATCGCCTGCCGCAGACCGTAGCCCTGCAGCAGATAGGTCAGATAGAACGGATCGACGTGGCGATCGCGCAGCAGCAGGCACAAAAGCCGACCGATCTGCAGCACTACCGGACTGGGATCGATCTGCTGCACCTGCTCGGGGCGCAGGCGCAGGCGCGAGAACAGACTCCTGAGCAGCCAGTCGAGATCGCTCGCCCGCGCCTCGCCCGGTTCGAACATGCGCTCTTTCCCGACCCAGGGCCAGCCGAACAGCATGCGCTCGATGTACTGCAGCGTCTTGTATTGGATCAGCGTATGAGAATGCTCGAGAAAGTGCCGCAAGATGCTCTCGGGATGGCTGCTCGGCTCCTCACCGCCGGTAGTCTCTCCTAGCGCCAGCCACTGCCGCAGCATGAGCTTGCCGTCCATCTCGCGCAGGAACGAACGGATCCAGAACAGCTGTACGCGACGATTGGCGATCGAGGCCGGCGTATCCCAGCGCTTGCCGCACTCCTGCAGCAGGTGCACGGCTTCCAAGTAGAAACGGCTGTCGGCCAAGATGGCTCGCAACCCTTGCGGAGCGTCTGCCGCCCGGGTATCCCGACGATCCTGGAACAGGCGACGCAGCAGCGCCGTCATCTCGCCGGTCGGCTCGTAGGAGCTGTTGCCGGCTTCCAGCAGCCAATCGATCGCTTCCAACACCTGGGCGGTCTCGGCCCGTGGGTAGCGCAGGCTTTGGCGGATGAAGCGATGACGCAGGTGCCCTTCCTCGACATGGAACGCCCGCCAGCGCGTCAGCTGCTCCTCGCGCTGACGCGCGTCGAGCTGGACGAGCTCGTCGTCGAACGTCTTCAGCATGCCCGGCCGATCGATGAGCCGCAGGCCGCAGAAGCGGTTCTCGAACGCGCAGGCGTACACCCGCACCATCACGTCCGGTCCGTCTTCCGGTTGACGCGGTGGCGCGGTCACGAACAGTCCGATCTTGAACCCGCTCTCCGACGCCTGATCGTGCCGCAACGGATCTTGGCGGAACGAGTAGGTCTCGAGGTGACGCCCTTCGACGTCGAGCGCATAGATGTGGGCGTCGTGAGATCCCACCAGGATGCGGTCCGCCCTGGCCGGTCCCTGCCCAACCGTCTCGGCGGGCGAGAGCGGCTGGATGCTGCGCACCGAGTCGCCGGTGCTGAACGCCCACACCGGGCCGAGGTGGGGCTCTGAAGGCGGACCCAGGATCTGCAGGCCGATGACCGTACCGATGCTCGCCACCACCACATGGCGCAGGTCGGGGCCGGTCACCAAGAGCGACGTGATACCGCTGCTACACACCGCGGACGCTGCCAGCGGCTCGAGTCGCGGACCGTCCGCCACCTGCCGCCAGCGCAGCAGGCAGAGTCGACCCGAGGCGAGCGCCGCGATCACCAGGGGTACCTGCCGCCCTGCGGACCAGCTCGCCACGAATCCTTCGAGGCGCAGGATCGCCAGCGACTCCGGATTGATCTCACTGGCTCCCTTGCCGAGCTGCGCCAGAGGCTTCTTTTGACCCAAGACGTGGATCCGGCCGCGGGAATCCCCCCACAGCAGGTGCGAGGCTTCGCTCTCGCCCTGCGCCGGCATCACCGAGAACGCCGTCGCGTCGATCGGCTGAGGCTCTAGCCGGGCCCAGCTGGACAGGACCGCCGAACCTTCAGGGCTTTCCGAGCTCGCCGAGCCACCCGAGCTGATCGCTGCTCTCGCTTCCGGGGCACCGTGCCGAGCCGCGGCGATCGTCGACGGTATCTGAGCCAGCGGCAATCGCAGCATCGAGCCACGCGAGAAGCTCAGCAGCAGCTCCTCGCCGAAGACCTGGGCTGCCCGCACGTAGCCCTTGTCGTTGTCGGCGGGCGCTGGGATCAGGCAGTATCCGTCGCCGGCCGCGTCCAGCAGCCAGAGCTCGCCCTGGTAGTTCGCCGCCACGAAGCGCATGCGCTCCGGCGCGGTATCCCAAAACGGCCTGCCCGTGGCGCTGGGCAGTGGCGTGAAGCTGATGACCTCGCCGAGGAAGCCGGTGGCGTTCGACTTGAGCTCGGTCAGGAAGACCGGATCGTGCCGACGCGAGATGAGGATCGAGCGATAGACCACGCGCTCGTCATAGAGGCTGGGATCCGACGAGCTGGCCAGCTCGAGAAAGCGGCTCTGCTTCTTGGAGTAGGTGCCCGGGTCGAGCACGAACCTCCGAATGTGCGAAATGTGGGCTTCGATCTCCGCCTGGCGCCGCAGCCTTTCTTCTGGCGCCAGCGAGCGGTCCAGCAGCTTGAGCTGAATGCGGCGCAGAGCCTGGATCATGCCCACCGCCATGTAGCGCGGCGTGCGCCGCGCCAGCACGTCCCACACCAGCAGGAAGAGCTTGCGCCACTCGCTGTCGGACCGGCACTCCCGCCCGAGGCGCGGGATCAGCTCGAGCAGCGTGTGCTTGTCGCGCTTGGGGTCGGTCTCGAAGTCGTGCGGATCGCTTTGATGATCTTTCCAGTAGACCGAGAACAGCGCCACCTGCTGCAGAAACTCGAGCAGCTCTTCGAGCGTCGTGGCCTCGGCGATCAAACGCTGGCCGATCTCGCGGGCCTGCTTGCGCAGCCGCCAACCCAGCCGGAAGCCGTACCAGCGCACCTGATGGTTGCCCAGTCCCATCACCACCGGCAGCTCGGAGTCGGTGACCGGCAGGCTGCACATGGCGTAGACGCGGTCGGGAACGATCTCTTCCGAGACGTTCTCATACCCCGAGATCAACGACGTCGGGCTCGCCATCTCCGGCACGTCTCGCGGGAAGAGATCGAATCCCCCAGCCTCCGGCCGACGCACGCTGGACGGCCGGAACATCCGCATCCTGCCCTCGAGCGTCGAGACCGCGACGCCGTGCCAGCCGGTCGCCGGCTCGGGGGCTTCGCCAGATTCGGGCAGGTTGAGCACGCACAGGCTCAGATTCTCGGTCCTGCCGGCCACCAGGCGGGCGTGGCTGCACGCCTGGCCCGGTGCTTCCGGCGTGTCGTGGATGACCAGCAGATGCCGCAGGGTGGTCGCGAGTACCCCGCGATGGGGGTAAGTGCGACGCCAGACTCCGGTTTCAGGATCTCGACCGCCCACCTCCGACAGCGGCCGCATCCGGTGGATCGGCGACAGGCGTCCACACCACACCTGCCTCCCCTCACGCCGTCGCGCCGCCAGGTCTTCGGCGGTGACCCGGAACGGCGCCGCCGGCTGTTCACGCTCGAAACGGTGCAGCTCCATCGAGCCGGTGGCGACGAACAGCGCGTCGCCAGCCTCGGCCGGATCTACATCGCGGTCCGAGGAGTCGATCGCCAGCGCCGTGATGCGATACGGCAGCTCCTCACGCCAGGCGAGCGACGGTTCGGATTCCCTCAGCGACCACTGCAGCAGCTCGTGGCTGGCGCCGGCGAGCGCAGGCGCCAGCAGGGTGCCGGAGGCGGTATCGTAGGTCAGGCGATCGACCGCCCGGCCCTCCGAGCCCGCCAGCTGAACGGGACTCAGCTCAACGAGCTCATCGGCAGTCAGGCGACGCGCCACTTGGTCGAGCCCGACGATCCAGGCACCGTTGCCGCGCGTAGCGAGGACGATCGAAGTGCCGGAGGCACGCTCCACGATCAGCAAGTCTTCGATGACGCGATCCGTCGCGTCGTCCGACGGCAGTTTGGGCAGCTCGCACCAGCGCCTCGACTCGGGCTGCTCGAGGTTCAGCTCCGCCGCATACCAGCAGCCCAGCTTGTCGCCAGCCACCACCAGGTGGCGCACCTTCGAGCCAGCGAGAGGGGCGCAGGCGAGGCTGCGAATCTCATGATGCCCCTCGAACAGGACGTGCCCGGCGTCGAATCCCCGCTGATAAATGCGCTCGCTGACGTGGGTCAGCTCAGCCCATCTAGCGTAGAACTCGAGCGGATCCGCGCCGCCGCTTTCGGCCATCGAGCGCTCTCCTCGGTCCGGTGAGAACTTTGGGCGGATCACTCCAGCGGCTCAATTCGCAACTTCATGATCGACAGAACACAGTCATAATCGACAGAACACAACAACACGAGTGGAACGGCATCGAGAATGCGACTTGCTCGAGCCGGTGATCGCCCGACCGGCATCACGTCAAAGCGAGGCAACGAGAGTGCCACCACGGACGCGCTTCAGATCAGCGTCCGCCCTTACATGATACACCCCTGCGTCCCGGCTTGGCCGAGCTCGATCCGGGCCAGTCCGGCTCGCTGCACTAGGCTTCACCGCAGCTGGTGTCCTCGAAGCCCGGGGCCAGCATCGCCGTCATGCGGTCGGGACGCACGATGCCCTGACTGCCCATCCAGGTATCCGCCTGTTCGATCATCTCGTCTCCCGGACCGCCGGTCGACAACTCACCCAAGCGCCGTCGGGCGACAGCGGCGTAGAGCTTCATCTCGGCCGCTTCGAAGCCCTGCTCGGCGCTTCGCAGCAGCCGACGGCTGTCGCGGTGCTCGCCTTGCACCCGCGCGGCGCCGGCCAGCAGCAGAGCCGACATCGGCTCGGCCCAGGGCATCTCGGTGCGGGCGATCCGCCGCGCGTAGCGTTTGACGATGCGCAGCAGGCTGCGCGTCTCATAACCCTGCGCGGCGTTGGCGAGCGCCACCCGTGCTCGCGCCTGCAGCGCTTCGACGCGAGCGAGACGAACCCGCAGCAGCAGCGATCGTCGAATCTGCGGCCAGCGCTCACTCAGCTGATGCCAGACGGCTCGCGGCTCGCCTCGGTAGAGGTCGGCCTGCACCCGCGCCAGAAGCTCGTTGTAGCGCCGAATGGTGAAGCCCATCGCCGCTTCCTTGGCCTCTTCCCCCTCCAGGTAGCGCAGCGCGGTCGCGACCTCGTCGCTGGCCAGCCAGGACATCGTGCGCGCTCGGGCAGCATTCGACAAATAGGTATCGCCGCGCTCTTTGGTCTCCGACAGGTGCAGGGGTAGCCGCTGGCGCAGCTCGTGGATCTCGCCCAGGTAGGTGTGGCTGGCAATCGAGAACCGCCGGCACATGGTCATCTCCCACACAACGTTGCGACAGCGATCTCGGAAGATGCGGTGGGCTTCCGCCAGCGCCTTGGAGGCGGCTCGCCACTCGCCCTTGAAATAGGCCACCATGCCGACCTGCATCGTCGCCAAACCGAGAGCATGGGGATGATCGACCTCCCGAGCCAGCTCCATCGCCCGATCGCGAATCCTCTCGGCGCGCTCCAGGTTGCCGGTGGTGGCGAGAAACGACCCCTCCATGGCGAGCGCTCGCGCCACGCGGTAGGGCTCGCCGGCCTCGAGCGCCAGCAGCAGATGACGCGTCTGAAAATCCGTCCCGCGCACCGCGTCGGCCAGCGACAGGCCGTTGGTCACCGCCCAGCAGGTGTCGATGCGCACCAGGTCACGCTCCGGAATGTCGGCGGCGTCCCGCGCCACGAATTCGAGGCCCCGGAGCCGGAGGCGCAGGCGGTTGATGATCAGCGACACCAGCGCTCGCTTCGGCCCGCGCGCCATCTCCAGGCCAACCGCCGACAGCACCGCCCGCGCCACCATCAGGCCGCGGTCGAGGTAGCCGCCGAGCAGGTATTGCTCCGCCGCCCGGCAGCGCGCCTCGAGCGCCTGATCCGGCAGCTGAACCGCCAGATCGAGATAGACCGAGGCCGACTGCGACGACCGGCCGGCGTTGGCCAGGGAGCGCGCCAGCCCCCGCAGCAGCTCGCCGCGACGCTCGTCTTCGCCCGGCATCAGCTCCACCGCCCGCCGATAGAAGCGCGCCGCCGGCTCGAACGCCAGAGCATTGAACGCCTTCTCCGCCGCCGCCACCGCACAGCGTGCGGCAGCGGGCTCGTCATCGGCAGCGAGGTAGTGCTCGAACAGCGCCTCCGGGTCGCCGACGCCCTGCGCCTCCAGCGCCTCCGCCAGGCGAAGGTGGATACGACGGATCTCAAAGGCGTCGATCAGCGACACCAGGGCGGTACGGATGCGATCGTGGTAGAGCTCGATGCGCTGCGCCGAGCCACTCGTGCGCACGAATGTGGCGCCTCGCAGGCTCGCCACCAGGCTGCGCGGGTCGCCCTCGAGCCGAGCCGCTCGGTAGGCCACGGTGGCGTTGATCGGTCGGTTGGCGACCGCCATGGTGAGCAGCATCTGGCGGGCGCCGCTCGGCAGCTGTCGCATACGCTCTTCGAGCATCTCGACCAGGCTCAGGCCGGTGGTCAGCACCTCGTGGTTGACGCCGACGAAACGCGCCATCTGCTCGATCAGGAACGGGCTGCCGTGAGCCTCTTTGACGATCGACGACAGCACCTTCTCTCCGACTTCGGCCGGCGCCAGCAACGAGACCGCCAGCTCCCGCGCCGCACCGTCGCTCAGCGTCTCGACCTCGATCTGGCGGCAGGCCTCGGTGCCGGTGCGGGCCAACAGCTCGGCGAGAAACGGCCGGCGCTCGATCTCCTCAGTGCGAAAACCGGCCAGCAGCACCAACGGCGGAGCGTCCGGCGGGGCCAGCAGGCCGCCGAGCAGACCGGCGCTCTCGGCATCGGCCCACTGCAGATCGTCGATGAAGAGTAGCACCGGGCGCTCGGCGGCGATGTTCCCCAGCAGCTGCCGCAGCGCGGTGAACGCCTGCTGCCTCAGGATCAACAGATCGGGACTCTCCGGCTGGGGACGCGGCACCCGCGGCAGCGGGAAAATCCGCCGCAGCACCGGGAACAGCCGCATCAACGCCTGGAAGCGCTCGGGCAGCAGGTCGCTGACCTGCGAATCACTGAGCGAGGTCAGATAGCGACTGAGGCTGTCGATCACGCCGTCCAGAGCCTTGTAAGGCACCGTCTCGCGCTCGGCACAGCGCCCCCGCAGCACCAGCGCGTTGTGGTGCCGCATCTGGTCGTCGAGGAAGGTATCGATCAGCGCCGTCTTGCCCATCCCCGAGGCGCCGTGGATATAGACCGACGTCGCCTCGCCGGCACCGGCGCGGCCGACCGCCTCGTCGAGCACCGCCAGAATCTCGTCACGGCCGATGTTGAACCCTTCGCGGACGATCGGGATCGAGCTCGTGGTGACCTCCGACAGATCGCGTCCCAGGAGCTCGAGGATCTCGGGCCCGGTCGGCCGATCCTGCGGCGCCACCGACAGCAGCCGCTCGCAGAGTCGCACCAGGTCGATCGGCAGCTCCGGAACCAGGTCGGCGGGTGACGGCGCCGGCTTTTCCTGCTTGCCGACCAGCACCTCGTACAGGCTGCCGATGAAAGGCAACCGACCGGTCAAGGCCTGGAACAGAATCACCCCCACTGCATACCAGTCCGAAGCCGGCGTCGCGGGCTCCGACTTGGCCTGCTCCGGTGCCATGTAGGCGACCGTCCCGGCCAGTCCGCTATCGAGCGTCTGACGGTGAAGCTCCAGATCGGTCACCAGGCCGAAGTCCAGGATCACCAGCCGCCCGTCGTGCTCCACCATCACATTCGGCGGCTTGAGGTCGCGATGCAGCTTGCCCGCATCGTGCAGCGCCTGCACCGCCTCTACCAGCTGCCGCAGCGCATGGCGCAGGCGATCGGGGTCGAGCATACCGCCCACTCGACCGTCCTCCTGCCAGCCGCTTTCCGTGGCGACGGGCTGATCGTTGGCCGGCGCGGCCGGCGAGTCATCCGCGCCGGATCCCACTTCTCGGCTTCCCTTGGCGGGCCGCACGTAATCGAAGAAGCTGACGCCGTCGACGATCTCCATGGTGAAGAACCACTGACCGTCCTCGGCGACCAGCTCATAGAGACTGACCAGGTTGGGGTGGACCACATCCGCCAGCGAGCGGAACTCCTTCTTGAACCGATAGAGCGCCGACGCGTCGCTGGTGTGCAGCACCTTCAGCGCCACCAGCTCACGCCGCTGGCGATCGTAGGCCGAATAAACCACTCCCATGCCACCCGACCCCAGCCGTTGCCGGAGGTCGAATCTTCGGGAGTCCTTGAGCTCGCTCGAGTCGTGCAATCCTCGCCTCGATGATCGGAAGGACCTGGCGCAGAATGACGACAGGTTACCCTGATAAACCGCCAGCGCGGCCCGCCCCCTCACCCGCAGAGGAGATTTCCGTCGAGCCAGTGAAATTGACGCTGAGCGCCCTATTCTGCCCCAAAGGAATAGGACTTCGATTCTGCTAATGCAGACAACCACGCTCAGCTCCCTACCAACCCCGGACCGTGAGGAACATCGATTCGGTTTCAGCCGTGATAGAGTGGAAGCTCTAAAGGATAATCAAAACCTTGCCAAAACAGAGAGCTGACATTCCTCCGTTACCCGCCCCTGGCGAGCTGAGGCTGATTCAAGCCTTTGTCAATACCTATGATCTCGAAACCGAGGAGGATCGGATTGGCAGCCCGCAGGTGCTGGCTACCTGGCTGGCGCGCCGGCAGATGAGTCTGGCGGACGGCGAAGTCAACGACCCGATCTGGCAAAGTGCACGTACGGTCCGACAGGGTCTGCACGCTGTGATCGCCGCGGGCGGAGGGGTGGTGACCGAAGCGAGCGCGATCGAAGGTTTGAACCAGGCGCTGCGTGATGTCCAGCTAATGCCGCGGTTCGATCATGCCGGGGCGCTGTTCCTGCAAGGTCAGCGATCCGGCTGGCACGCCGTGCTGGCGCGCATGATTCTGATCGTGTCCGACGCGGTGAAGACCGGGCGCTGGCGTCGCCTCAAGATCTGCCGTAACGCCACCTGCCAACGGGTGTTCTACGACTCTTCCAGGAACCGATCGGGCAAATGGTGCACCCCACGCCGCTGCGGTAACCGAATAAACCTCAAGACGTACCGCAGCCGCGGCCCAACCTACATGCGCGGCAAGAAACCGGTGATGATCCTCGATCATCGGATGACCGTGCCGGTCCGCAGACCGAGTCCGGAAAGCCTGAGAGCCTCTCGCCAGCCCCCGCACGAGGACTGAAGCACGGACGTAAGGGCAGCACGGTCCCGAAGGAAGCATGGTCCCGGAGGCAGCACAGGTGGGAGCTCGGAGTGCGCAACATGCTCTACAGACGGTTCCGGAACAGGAGCGTCGACATCTTTGTCCTGTTCTTCTCTAAATTGAACAGGGGCGTCGACGTTTTGGCCCTGTTCTCTTCTAAATTGAACAGGGGCGTCAGCGTTTTGATCCTGTTTTTCTCTAAATTAAACAGGGGCGTCGACGTTTTGATCCTGTCGAATTTGAATTGGAACAGGGGCATCAACGTTTTGATCCTGTCGAATTTGAAGTGGAACAGGGGCATCGACGTTTTGATCCTGTCGAATTTGAAGTGGAACAGGTGTTAGCGCATAGACCTGACCGTATTTCGATGAATGAATCGATGCATGAGGAGTGTCGACAGACCGCTTCGGGTGCCGGCCTCTTCAGAACAGCTCGAGCTGGCCGTCGTCGCCGATGACCCGATCGAAGTCGAGGCCGAGGATGGCGAGGACGGGCTCGGCGACGGGGCGGATCTGTTTCTGGACGTAGTGCTCGTGATCGAACGGGCTGCGCCGTTCTTCGGCGGGTTCGGCACCGTCGCGGGTCATGACGTAGGAGATCACCCGGCCGAGCTTGCGGGAGGATTTGCGGGCGGCGGCGACGTGGGGTGGCGTGGTGGCGGTGTACTGATCGAGGCTCTTGCGCAGCCCCTTGCGGTAGACCAAGAGATCGTCGAGCCGGCCGTGACGCAGGTTGTGGACCACCAGGGATAGATATTCTTCGAGCTCTTCGCCGTCGAACAGCCGACGGTAGAGCTCGCGCTGGACGTTCTTGGCGAGGTCGGTCCAGTCACGGCGCACGACTTCCATGCCGGTGAAGATCACCTCGGCCTCGTCGCCCTCGCCGACCAGGCCGACGTAGCGCTTGCGAGCGCCACCCCCGCCGCCGCGCATCGGCGGCAGCATGAGCTGGCGGTAGAGCTTCTCGAGCTCGAGCTCGAGCCGACTCTCGACCCGCCATTTCTCGTCGAGCCATTCGGCGACGTCGCGGTTCATGGTCTCCGCCAGCTCATGTCCAACCTCGAGCGCGGCCTGCGGATCGGCTTCACCGGACAGCACAAAGAGGCTGTCGGTATCGCCGTAGAGCACCTGATGACCGTGGTGTTCGATGCGGCCCATCGACCAGCGCAGGACCTCCTGGCCGAAGCTGGTGATCGCCGACGCCACCTCCGGTCGGTAGAAGCGGCAGGCGCGGGCGCCAAGCACGCCGTAGAAGGAGTTCATGAGGATTTTGATGGCGTAGCTGCCGACGTCGTCGCCACGCTGCTTGGCGGCCTCGCGGCGCGGGAAGAGGTGGTCCAGCATCTCGGTCAAGACGCCGGGACGACGCCGGAAGCGCGCGCCGTTCGGCGCGACGATGGGATCAGCGGCGGAGCCGTCGTCGTCGACTGGGCTCGCGCCCGGCGGCAGGTAGCCCAGCGGGTCGATCTGGAAGGTGCGGATCAGGCTCGGATACAGGCTCTTGAAGTCGAACACCAGCACGTTGTGGTGCAGGCCGGTCACCGGCTCCATGACATAGCCGCCGAGCCCCGCGCTCACTCCCTCGGACTCGGAATCGACGCTCGGCGCCACCACGCCACGCCGGTGCAGCTCGCTCAGGTAGAGAAAGTCGAAGGCGGCGATCGAGCCCGAGGTGCGATCGACGGGCAGGCCGGTGAGGCGACTGCGCTCGATCGCTAGATCGAGCAGCCGCAGCTTGGTCAGAATATCGGTCACCAGCCGGGCGTCGGTCAGGTTGTAGCGCACGAAGCGCTCGCGGTCGTGTTTGAAGGTGTCGAGGAGCTGCTGCGCCTTGTTGCGGTCCGGAGCGGCCGACGGCAGGTTCTCCATGCGCCCCGGCACCGCCATCACCACCTTGCCTTCGCCGAGCACCTCCTTGGCCACCGCGTCCAGGGCGTAGCTACCCATCTGGATGAAGGCGCCGCGCACCAGGTGGATGCCGTCGGCCACGACGCGACCCGGGATGATGACCTCGTTGCTGCTCCACGCCATGCGCGACTCGCGAATGTGGACCCGTCCCGAGCCGCGCCCCAGATCTAGCTTCATGCGGAAACGCTGAGCCATTTCGAGCAGCACCCGCAGATCGAAATCGACCACGTTCCAGCCGGTGACGACGTCGGGATCGAGCTCGCGGAAGCGCTCGCAGAAGGCGTGCAGCAGGTCGCGCTCGCTGCTGAAACCGACCGCACCCTCCGGCGTGTCGTAGCCCTCGGGAGAGAACAGCAGCACTTCGGACGCACCGCAGCCGTGCAGGGCGACCGACAGCAGGCGGCGGATCTTGGGATCGGTCTCGATGTCGATCGACAGCACCTGCAGCTCAGGGGACCAATCCGCGGGCGCGAGCTCGGGGTTGCGGTAGATACGGTGGATACGCTCGCCGGCCTGCCATTCGCCCTGGATCGCCAGCGAGCCCTGGATGCCGCGATCGATCAAGAGGCGCATGGCGAAGCGCACGTCGGCTTCATAGCAGCGCACCCCGCCCTGGGTGAGGCGGTCGCGCAGCGGTGGCGTGTCGCTCGGCTTGCGCAGCACCACCCGCGTCACCGGCTGGCCCGCGAAGTTCACTCGCTCAGACGGCGCCAGCGACTCGACGCCGAGCTTTCGAGCGCGCTCACGGTCGGTTTCTGCGATGTAGAAGTGCGGTACCTGGCGATTGTCGCGCACCAGGAACGTCTCGCCGGTCTCGAGCCGTCCAAAGAGATAGACCACCGGTTTGCCGCTCTCGGTACGGTAGGTCGGCTGTAAGATGAAGCCACGCACGCTCACCCGCGCAGGATATCCCGACGATCCCTCCGCTGCCGATGCCAGCGCTGACCGCCGCTGCTCGAAGATCTGGAGCTAACCTAGGAGGCCGCGACGGTAGCATTGGATGAAGCCATCACCGAGCCACGGAGACTGCGCCACGGAGACCGCGCAACGGAGACCGCGCAGCTCGCGGAGGCGATAGGATACGGCCTGCGAACGTCACCACAATCCGGTGGGTCCGGATGCCCGCCGTCGATGAATCAAGGACGGAATCGGCAACCCTCCTTGTGAGGATATGGACACGATGAGCCACGAGCCTGGCGAGATCACCCGTCTACTCTTCGAATGGCAAGGCGGTGACGCTGCTGCGCTCGACGACCTGATCCCCTTGGTTTATGCCGACCTGCGGGCTCTGGCGGCGGCTCGCCTGGCGCGCGAGATCGGTCCCCGGACCCTGCAGCCTACGGCGCTGGTGCACGAGGCCTGGGTGCGCCTGGTCGGTTCGGATCCTGGCCGGCTGGCTTCGCGCACGCACTTCTTCGCCACCGCGGCGGCGGCCATGCGGCGGATCCTGGTGGAGCAGGCGCGGCGACGCCGCGCCCACAAACGAGGCGGCGGGGCCGACAGCTTGACGCTCGAGCTCGAAGGCATGCCGACGCCTGCGCTCCAGCCGGACGTGCTCGATGTCCACCGGGCGCTGGACGATCTGGCGCGGATCGACGAGCGCCAGGCCCGCGTCGTCGAGCTGCGCTTCTTCGGCGGACTGACGGTGCCGGAAGTGGCCGAGTTACTCAGCGTCTCGCGGGCCACCGCCGAGCGCGACTGGACGGCAGCCAGGCATTGGCTGCGCCGCCGCCTCGAGAGCATCGCGGCGGGAGACGCCTGATGGACGTCGAGCGCGAACGGCGGTGGAATGCGCTGCTGGTCGCCGCCCTCGAGGTCGAGCCACCGCAGCGCGCCGTTCGCTTGGCGGAGCTCGAGCCGGACGACGCCACGCTGGTTGGAGAAGTCCTCGCGAGCCTGGAGAGCAACGCTGAGCTCGACGGATTCCTCGAGCCCCCGAGCGCCGTCGCCGCCGACCGCGGCGAGACGCACGAGGCGCTGACGGTCCCCAGGCACCGGCTGCTCGAGCGCATCGGCAGTGGCGGTATGGGGGATGTCTTCCGGGCAGAGCAGCAAGAGCCGGTGCGGCGGCCGGTCGCCCTCAAGTGCATTCAGGCCCATCTACCGGACGAGGCGCGGGTACGCTTCTTGTCCGAGCGCGAAGCGCTGGCGCGGCTCGATCATCGCAACATCGCCCGCTTCTACGATGCCGGCACTACCGACGACGGACGGCCGTGGCTGTCCATGGAGCTGCTCGAGGGTCTGCCGCTGACCCGCTACTGCGACCGCCATCGCCTGTCGGTCGAAGCGCGGATCCGCCTCTTCCTCGAGGTCTGCGCCGGGCTCGAGCACGCCCACCGCCGCCAGATTCTGCACCGCGACCTCAAGCCGTCGAACGTGCTGGTGGCCGAGGGCGACGGACGGCCGACCCCCAAGATCATCGACTTCGGCATCGCCAAGCTGCTCGACGCGGCGCCCGAGCTGCGCACCCGCGCCACCCGCGCCGGCACCCCCGGTACGCCCGCCTACATGAGCCCCGAAGCCCTCACCGGCATTGGCGCCGTCGACACCCGCACCGACGTCTACTCGCTCGGCGTGCTGCTCTACGAGCTGCTGGTGGGGCAGCGTCCGTTCGACTCGGACGCTCCCGCCCTGGGTGAGCTGGTGCGCCGGGTGCGCGAAGACGAGCCCGAGGATCCCGCCACCTGCCTGCGTGCCCTCACCAGCGACGAGCAAGCCGCGGTGGCTCGCCACCGCGGCACGTCGAAGGCGGCGCTCGCCCGCGACCTGGAGTCGGACCTGCGCTGGATCCTGGGCAAAGCGCTCGAGAAGGATCCGGATCGCCGCTACGGCTCGGTGCGGGAGCTGGGCGAGGATCTCGAGCGCGCGCTCGGCCACGAGCCGATTCAGGCCCGGTCCCCCTCGACCCTCTATCGGCTGAGCAAGCTCGTTCGCCGCCGCCGGTCCGCCGTCGTCGCCGCGCTCATCGCGCTCATCGGATTGGGAGCGGGTGCCGTCGGCTTGACGCTGGGGCTGCTGCGCGCACGCGACGAGGCCGAGAGCGCCAGAACGGCGCTGCTCGAGGCTCGCGCCGTCTCAGAGTTCCTGATCGGCCTCTTCCAGGGAGCCGATCCGACGGCGGAAGACGGCACCGACCTCTCGGTCCGCGAGCTGCTCGACCGCGGCGCCGACGGCATTCGCGACCGCCTGGCCGACTATCCCGCCGCCCGTGGCCGACTGCTCAACACCCTGGCCGACGTCTACATGGAACGCGGGAACCTCGATCGCGCCGAGACCATGCTGCGCGAAGCCACTACTCTGCTCGACGCCGCCCTACCCCCCGGAGATCCGGAGCGGGCCTCGGTACTCGGCAGTCTCGGTGTGTTCTACGTTCACCGGCGCGACTGGCCCGAAGCAGAAACGGCCTTCGCGCGGGCGGTGGCGGCGCTCGATCCGGAGTCGGAGCCTGAAGACTGGGCTCTGAAGCGCCACAACCTGGGAGTCGCGGTCTTCCGCCAGGGTCGGCTCGATGAAGCCGAGGAGCACTACCTCGCGGCCCTCGAGCTGAGACAGCGCGTGCTGCCGCCGGATCATCCCCATCTCGCCCGCAGCTACAACGCGCTGGGTGGGCTGATGCTGAGCCGCGGACAGCACGCCGACGCGGAGGGGTACTTCGAAGCCGCCGTCGAGCATGGCGAGCGGACTCTAAGTCCCGAGCACCCGGATCTCGCCAAGGCGCTCGTCAACGTAGGCCGGGCGCTGCACCTTCAGGGGAGATCCCCTGAGGCGCGGGAGCACGTCGAGCGAGCTCTGCGCATCGAGGAGGCCGCCCTGGGGTCCGAGCATCCGGACCTCTTGTGGACCCTCAACAACCTCGCGACCATCGCCGCCGCCACCGGCGACCACGAGACGGCCGTGGCGGCCCGAAGTCACAAGATCAGGATCCGGCAGAGCTCGGGCGACACCGGCCTCCAGCTCAAAAGCGACTTGATCTGGCTGGCGTATCACCTGCTCGAAACCGATCGCCTCGAAGCGGCCGAAACGTACCTCCAGCAGGCCAACGAGATTCTCGAACGGGAGCCGGATCCTCGCGATCCAGACAAGACGATCCCACGCCTGGGTCTCGCTACCGTGGCGTGGAAGCGTGGCCAGCTCGACCTCGCCGAGCGGGAGGCGGCCGCGGTGCTCACAGCACGCGAGGCGTTCTCCGGACGAGGCGCCTGGGTACCCGGTAGCTCATTGCGGGTACTCGCGGGCGTCGCCCACGAGCGCGGAGATGCCGAGCGCGCTGCAGCCCACGCCCGCCGATTGCTCGAAATCTGGCGCGAGACGCCTCCCAGCCCGACCTGGTGGACTCGGCTGCTCCAGCAGGAAATGGAACGCCTGATCGAGGCTGCCCCTTGAAACCTCGACCGCTCAGCGGCTCAGCAGCTCGCGAAGGTCCCTTCGATCGGCTGTGCCTGGGCTTGGGACGCGCCGCGATCCTAGCGGTCATCGTGCTGCTGCCGCTGGCAATCGCCGAAGGCGCGGCGCGGCTGCTGCACGCGCCGGAGCCGATCCGTCGCGTCTACGACCCTTATGCCTACCGCATTCCGCAGCCCCTGCTGGTCGACACCTTTCAGACGACTCCCGGCGAGACACTCGACAGCGAACCGGTGACCGTGCGCCTCAACGAGCTCGGCATGCGCGGGCCGCGGCTCGATGAACCGACGCCAGCTGATGGCCTGACCCTGGTCTTCCTCGGCGGCTCGACCACCGAGAACTACAAATTCCCGCGCACTGAGACCTTTCCCGAGCTGATCGGCCAACGCGTCGCCGCCGAGCTCGGTCGTCCAGTGCGGGTATTCAACGCCGGCATGTCGGCCGGCACCACCGCTACCAGCCTCGCTCGCCTGCAGCATCAAGTGCTCGATCTGGAGCCGTCGCTGATCGTCGTGATGCACAGCATCAACGATCTGATCTTCGGCTTCCACCCGGAATACCGCCCCGACGGTCGCCACCTCACCCGCCCC
>JBCCEE010000024.1:0-37475 GCA_039030415.1 Acidobacteriota bacterium | reverse complement strand
CCCGCGCCTCCATTCTTGATTTCCTCAAATCAAACTGCCGCGACTTCGCCTACTCCGAGGCGTCGATAGACTATCCCGGCATTCATGCAATCGTGGAAAAGCGACGTGGAAATTGGTGGAGCCGAAGGGAATCGAACCCTCGACCTCTTGAATGCCATTCAAGCGCTCTCCCGACTGAGCTACGGCCCCACGGGTCGGGACGCGGACTTTAATCGAGGTTGGGCGACGCTGTCAAACAATCGCACAGCCCCGCCAGGTACGGTGGAGGCAACCCGTTGGAGACGTTATAGTGGTTGCGTTGAAGAACTGACGACCCTCGAGCTGATGGGAGCTCTCAGATGAGCAACGAAGCTGCAGCGGTAGCAGCACCTGAGTCTAGCGAAACGGGTGGAACCAAGAGCTGGCAGACCAAGCTGGGCATGGGTGTGGTCGTAGGATGCGCGCTACTGGCGCTGTTCTGGCCGGGTGCCAGCGGGCCACGCCCGGCACCGCCGGGCATGCTGGTCGACGCGGGCGGTCGGCCGGTGCCGCTGGCAACGCGCTCGGCGCCAGTGACCCTGGTGCATTTCTGGGCGACGTGGTGCCCGCCGTGTATCGACGAGGTTCCTTCGATCCAGCGGCTGGAAGAAGACTTCGACGGCAACCACAACTTCTCGTTGATCATGATTGCGGTCGCGGATGATTCCGAGAAGGTCAAGACCTTTCTCGGTAATAGCTTCCACAACTCACTCTTCGACCACGAATGGAAGGTGTCGCACAGCTACGGCACCCGTAAGTTGCCGGAAACCCACCTGGTGGTGAACGGCGAGATCGTGGAGAGCTTCATCGGAGCGACCAACTGGGACTTGCCGAAGGTCCGCAAGCAGATCGAAGCCGCGGTCGCCCAGGTGCAGAGCGAAGAAGCGGGTTAGAGCGGCGTGCCCAGGTAGACCGCGGCGCGAACGCGACTCACCGGCTTGCGCGCCGCAAGGCCTCACCGGTCTGATCTAGTGGCAGAGCTCAGAAGTGGAAAGCCAAGCCGGCATTGCCGATCACGAAGAACTGTGCGTAGTCCAGGTCGGCGTAGTTGGCTGTGATCTCGACCATCAGGCTCAAGCGATCGGTGATCTTGAAGTCTCCCGTCGTACCGACGGAGACTCCGAGCGCCGTGTCGTCTTCGAAGATTCCCTGGCCGTCGATCGCATAGTAACCGAGGCCGGCGAAGAAGCCGGACTGATAGAAACTGGCCGGAATACGGTACTCGCCAGCCAGAGTCACGTAGGTGAGCTCGCTCTCGACCGGCTGCGCCAGAAGGCCATTGTTGGCGAGCTCGACATCGAATTGACCCAAGCGGACGCCGAACAGCGTTCCGCGGTCGACCTCCATGTTGAAGTTGAGCTGGAAGCCAAAGTCGAATTGGTCCTCGAAGACAAAGGTCTCATTCACGGTGGTGCTGGCGGGCTCCGAGCCAAAGGCACTTCCAAAGCCAGCCATCAAGCCGATGGAGTAGCGGTACCCGCTCTGGGCATGGCTGCTGCCTGGGGCGAGTAAGGAAGCCAGAATCACTAGACTCAACGGGACGAGGTAACGATGCTGCCGCAAGAGCTTCTCCTTCGAAGACGGCGTGGCCGTGAAATTTTGAGGTGAGAATCCGATCGTGCTTCGACCGAAGCGCTCGGGTTGGATAGTTTGGCAGAATTCGGCAGCAAAATCGCCGCGCCGCTCAGAAGAACTGCAGAACGCAGGCCGATCCTGGACCTCAGGACATTATCTTGTACGCTCGATCCTCTGAAAACGTCACACGGCAGCTTTTGCAGCGCCTCCTGGATGTGGTGGTGCCCGCGGTGTGCCTGGCCTGCAATGGGCGGGTTCAAGCGCCGACCCAACGACTGGGGCTTTGTGACGAATGCCACGCTCGCCTGACCCGATGGCCGAGCTCGTGCTGTGCGGCCTGTGGACGCTCGCTCAAAGCGGCTCATTTGCCCGCGGGGTACCGCTGCGGCGCGTGCCGACGACAGAGCCCGCCGTGGTCTCGGGTCTTGAGCGCTTGGAGCTACCAGCCTCCGATCGACGCGGTCTTGGCCGGGCTGAAGTTTCGACGCCTCGAATATCTCGGCGGGCAGCTGGCGCGCGACCTGATCACTTTGTTCGAGGATCGGCTCACGACCTGCGAGCTGGTCGTTCCCGTGCCTCTGCACTGGCGCCGCTACTTGAGCCGCGGGTACAACCAGTCTGCGGCGATCGCCAGGCCGCTGGCCAAGAGGCTGGGATTGCCTTTCGAGAACGCCTTGCGTCGGTGTCGAGCCACCCCGGCCCAGAGTCGACTCAGTCGGGCCGAACGTACCGGTAACTTGCAAGGTGCTTTCCGGATCCGCCGCAGGGCTCGCTGCCGGGGTCGACACGTGCTGCTGATCGACGACGTCGTGACGACTGGCACGACCCTGGACGCCGCTGCACGCTGCCTGTTGGCTGCCGGCGCGTCTTCCGTCTCGGCTGTAACTGCGGCCAGAACCCCTGATTCTCAGTGAGATCACGAACCCGCCAAAGCGGCGCGCCCAAAGCTGTTGAATGCTAGGAACGCGAAGTGCTCACTAACTTGGCAGATTCCAGGTCGACAACTGCCATAGACTGTGGTCAGTGACTCGGTAAATGGTGCCGCGGGCGAAAGGTCGCCAAATCTTCCACTGGCGTCAGATGCCACTCCGCCTCGCGATAACAGGCCCGGCGGTTGGTCCCAGAATAGCGGCAATTCGTGAACCATCCTTGGCGAATCGACGTAACTTTTTCTATAGTGGATCTACCAGACCCGGCCTTCGGATCTTTCAAGACCCTATGAACGAGCTCAAGCCAATCACTCGAAGCGCCTTGCTCTTCATCACCCTCGGGCTGATGATGGCGCACCCCAGCCTCGCCTTGGGCGGCGCGTTGGGCGAGCCCGGCCTAGCGGGCGTGGGATTGGCAGAACCTGACGAACGAGCCACCGACACCGCAACCCTGGAGGAAGCGGAAAAAGCTGTCGTGGCGGGCAAAGTCACCGGCCGCTCGGCACCTGTTGCCGACGCGACGGTCTATGCCTACGAGGTGGCGAGCTACTCATTGAAGAAAGTCTTGACCGACGGCTATGGCCGCTTTCTGCTCGGCTCGCTGCCCGTTGGCATGTACAAGATTGTCGCATACAAAGACGGTTTTGCACCGACCATCGAGCTGCTGCTGCGCAAACGCGAGCAAGATCGACAGTATCTCGAGATCGAGATGCGTGAAGAACAAGCCGAGGACGTCCAGCAGAACGAAGACTACTGGTCCGTTCGCAGCCGCGTACCGGCAGACGTCTTGCGAGACATCCACCATAGCTGGACCGTCGCCGAGGGCGGTATCGACGCCGGCGCTCGCATCGCTGGGCTGAGGAATTTCGAAGGTCAGATGCTCGCTCATGGCGGAGTCGAGCAGCTTGGCGGTGCTCTGGGTGAAGCTCAGCTGACCGGCGCTGTGTTCGACCTGAAAGGGGCAGTCGGCCCCATGCAGGTTGGGATCAACGGTCAGTACACCATGCTGATACCGACCAGCCCGGGTGAGCTGGGGAGGACACCGGACGCACAGGTCGCTTCGGTCGCGGTCGCCCTCGAGAGTCCCCACAACTCAAAGCTGAGCTTAGCTTCGTCGACCGGCCGGCTGACCAACATCCGCGACGACGACATGGCTGCGGTCAATATGGAGCACTACCGGCTTCAATGGTCCGGCAAGACCGGAGCGCGCGGCACGTCTGACGTCACTGCGCAGTACACCGAAGAGGCGAACTACCACAACACTGGCCTGTTCGACCCGATCGTGATCCCTGAATCCTCTCGCACCTGGAACCTCAAAGGGACCTACTCCGGCGCTCTTTCAGACCGCACTTCGCTGCAAGCTGGTGTCTCGTATCAGCAGCGTATCGGCCAAGGATTGCTGAGCACGACGACGTTTGGCAGCGGGCAGTTCGGTGACGATGCGCTCGACAACGAGACGATCGGCATTTACGGTCTCGCTGGCTCTGAGATCATCCCGCGCGTGGTGGTCGAGTACGGGCTCTACTCTTCGGTGCGAGACGGCAGCCTGTCTCTGATGCCGCACGGTGGCCTGGTGGTAGACCTGGGCGCGAACTGGCAGGCCCGTACATCCGTCGCACGTCGCGTCGAAGATCGCGCTGAAGACGACCCTTACTACGGCTTCAGCACGGCCTTCTACAGCGATCGAACGACCTGCCACCAGGCAGGAGAGGCCTGCTACGAAGTTGTCTTCACTCGCGGCGAAGAAGGCAAAGAAAACTCGATCTCGCTCGGCGCGGTTCACCGCGAATTTGCTGAAACGCTACGGCTCTATTTCTCGCCGGATTTCTTCGATCGTCTGGAGAGCCTGTTCGTAGTTCAGGGCGACGAGCTGCCCGAGCTGCAGTTCAGCATGGTGCGCAGGATCGCTCCCAAGGTACTCGCCAAGCTCGAGTCGAACATCGCTACAGGCGGTGGCGGCATCTTCTACGCCACCGACGAGCGCCCCTACGAGAACCAGGTACGCTATCTGGTGACCTCCCTGGATACGCGTTTCCAGCAGACATCGACCGGCGTCTTCATAGCGTTTCACCACCTCGAGCAAGAGCTCAAACCGGTCTCGAACAAGCCTTCGACGGCTGCTACCGACCGCGAGATGCAGCGCCTGCAGCTGATGCTCACCCAGGACCTCAACGTGCTCGCCGACTTCGCCTCGAACTGGGCGGTTCGGTTCAACGTCGAGCTCAGTCGCGGTTCGACCCCCTACACGCTGGCGACTGACGACGAGCTGCGCAAGAAGCTGACCGGCGGAATCTCCGTCAGCTTCTGAGACGAGCTCCCACAACTTCGAGCCAAGCCGCTTCCGCACCAGCGGAACCAGGCTTTAGCGGGTAGCTCGAGCTCGCTATCGTCTCTCAGGCGGTACGTCCTGAGGCGTTCACAGGAGCTGTGAGTCGCCAGGCAGACTTGCGATGCCTCAGTGATTTGAATCCAGAGGCTCGAATAATATTCAAGATTTTGGACCCTTCGCTGAAAACTGCAATCCAAAACGCTGTTTTACGGGGATTCAAATTTCTGAGGGGTGGCACAAAACCTGCTTAATGGTGTTGTGGCAAGTCATGCAATTCCACCGGCGTCATCGTCACCTCCTCTTCCTCAGTTTCGCATTGGTGCTGGCAACTGTTGTTGCGGCCCTTGGTGGAACCAGCTTTCAACGCTATGTCGAGGGTTTTCAGCCCGTTGCCTTCGAGGCCGAAGCCCAGCAAGGCGTGTGGCGGGTCACGCGGGTTATGGACCCGGACATCGGGCTCGAGCTGGACGACGAGATCTTCGCGATCAATCAGCAGCAGCCGGCAAGCTTCAGCGACATCGAGAGGCAGCTACGGAATCGCGCGAGCAGCGTGATTCTGCTGCGACGTGACAACGAGCTCGAGGCGGTCACCTACGCACGGCCTGGCCTCGAGATCGACTTCTCGTACCTGATTCTTGCCGCGGTCGGGGCCATCTATCTCTTGATCGGCCTGTACACGGCCTTCAAGGATCGCCACCTGCAGGCCCGTCTGTTCTTTCTCTGGTGTGTCACCACGCTGGCCGTCTATGTGCTGAAGCCACCGCTGAGCCCCAACGACGTCACAGACGAGCTCATCTTCGTCTTCGATCAGTTCGCCAGGTCGCTGCTTCCGGCGCTGACACTTCATCTCTTCCTGGTCTTTCCCTCCAGGCTCATCAGCTCCCCGAAATGGGCGCGTGCGGTTCCCCTGGTGTACCTGCCGTCAGCGCTCCTGATCGCCTTTCATGCCGATCAGATCTATGGCGGCCAGACTCTGTTCGGACCAGCGACTGAAGGTCGCATCGCCTGGATATCCAAGGCAGAGCTCTATTTTTTGGTGCTGAGCACCCTCTTCGCAGCTCTGATACTCGCCAGGCGCTTTCTTACGCGCCCGGACTGGGAGAATCGCCGCCAGGCGCAGTGGATCGCCTTCGGCATGGTCGGCGGCTACCTGCCGTTTCTCGTGCTCTACGTGATCCCATCATCTTTCGATCTCGCCTGGCCGGCCTGGACCGAGGTGCTGGGAGTGCTGCCCCTCGCGCTCGTGCCGCTGGCGTTCTCCTGGGCCATACTGAAGTACAAGCTGTTGGACATCGGCGTAGTCTTGCGCGACAGCATCTCGTATTCGATGACCATCCTGGTCGGTCTCTTTGGCTTCGGCATCATCAACATGGCGATCCGACAGGGCGTCGCCGAAGACCTGTCACTGGCCAGAAACCTGCTCACCTTTGCCGCGGGTGTGGTGATCGCTGGCGTTCTGGCACCGGCCCGCAGTGCGATCTCTTCGAGTGTCGAGCGGCTGCAATTTCGCGGCTCCCTGGGTCCACGACGCGAGCTGGCTGGCTTGGGACAGGACCTGATCCACGAACGCGATCTGGATCTGCTGTGCGAAACCCTACTCGATCGCCTCGCCGATGGCCTGGTTACCCGCGCCAACCTGTTCTTGGCTCAAGGCGGGGCCATGGTGCCGGTAGAGTTGCAGGATGGCTTACCCAGAGAGCTGTCTTTCGACGCGTTTGGCGTCGAGTTCTGGAATCGCGACGTCGAGAGCATCTCGGCGATCAACCTGCCGTCCGAGCGGGCGACACCTCAGCAACTGCTGTTCATGGCGGGCTATCGCTATGCCTTCCCGCTGGTGGTGCGCGAACAGCGCATCGGCGTCGCGCTGGTCAGCTACAAGTATGACGACGAGCCGCTGACCAGCGAAGATCTCGATCTCGCCCGCGGACTACTCAATCAGGTCGCCCTAGCGATCGAGAACGCCCAGCTCCTGGAAGAGGTCAATCGCAAACTCGTCGAAGTGACCCGTCTCGAGCGTGACAAGCGCGGTATCCTCGAGTCTTCTCCAGCCGGCATTGCGGTGCTCGACGCCTCGCAGCGCGTCGTCTCGGCGAATCACGCCTTTGCGGCCATCGCCGAGGTTTCGCGTCCCGAGGTTGCCGGCAGCTGGCTGCGCGACCTGATCCCCGTAGCCCCGCTACCGTCTCCCGAAGACGGCATGATCGAGGTCAGCTTCTGCCGGCTCTCAGGCGAAGAATGCCACCTTCAGTTGAGCCTCGCCCCATATCACCAGAGCGACGAGGCCGAACATCGCGTCCTGATCGTTCAGGACATCAGCGCTCGCATCTCGATGGAGCACGAGCTGCAGGAGAAGGAGCGCCTGGCTTCGCTCGGTATGTTGGCGGCTGGAGTTGCACACGAGGTCAACACGCCACTGACCGGCATCTCGAGCTATGCCCAGCTGCTGCTCGCCGATGCTGACGAAGCAGACCCGAGCTACGAAATTCTCAAGAAGATGGAGCGTCAGACGTTCCGGGCTGCCCAGATCGTCAACAATCTGCTCGAGTTCGCCCGCAACCGTCGCGATGAGCTGGTGCCGATCCCTCTCGACGCGGTGCTCGACGAGTGCATCCACCTGCTTCGAGATCGCGCGTCGACCCACGGGACCGAGATCATTTGGCAGCGCCCCGAAGAGCAGCTCATCGTCGTCGGACACGAAGGAGAGCTGCACCAGGTCTTCACCAATCTGATCGTCAACGCGATCGATGCGATCGGTCAGAAGGGCGGCCGAATCACCGTCGACGCCACCCGCGAAGAGCATCGAATCAGAGTTCGCATCGCAGATACTGGGCCAGGTATACCTGCTGCGAGGATAGATCGCATCTTTCAGCCCTTTTTCTCCAGTAAGCTCACTAAAGGCGGATCGGGTCTGGGTTTGGCGATCACCTCCAACATCGTGAGGCGTCACGCGGGCGAGATTCGCGTCGAGAACAACCAGGACGGCCCGGGTTGTATGTTTACTGTCGAGCTGCGACGCCACGAAGCCTGATCGTAATCCTCGCGAGAGCCCATGAACATTCTGATCGTCGACGACGAAGAAGTGCTGCAGGACGTCTTGACGTCCCTCGTCCGACGCGAAGGCTGGAATCCGCTGAGCGCCCGCACCGGCGAAGAAGCGCTGGTCCTGCTCGAGCGGGAGGAGATTGATCTCGTACTTCTCGACCTCATGCTGCCCGGAATGTCGGGTATGGAGGTGATGAAGCAGATCCATCAGCGGGATCCGGAACAGGTGGTGGTCATCATCACCGCGTTTTCATCCATCGAAGGCGCGATCGACGCCATGCGAGAAGGCGCGTTCCACTACATCCCCAAGCCCTTCAAGAACGAAGAAGTGCTGATGACGCTGCACAAGGGCTTGGAGCAGCGACGTCTGACGCGAGAGAACAGATCTCTTCGGGAGCAGCTAAAGCAGCGCTACGCCTTCGGCAACATCATTGGCAAATCCAAGCCGATGCTGAAAGTCTTCGACCTCATTCGGCTGGCGGCGCCCTCGAAGTCGAACATCTTGATCCTCGGCGAAAGTGGCACGGGTAAGGAGCTTGCCGCCAAGGCGATACACCATCAGTCGCGCCGCGCCCAGGGCCCGTTCATCACCGTGAATTCGGGCTCCATGCCGCACGACCTTCTCGAGAGCAATCTCTTCGGTCACATCAAAGGGGCTTTCACCGGTGCCATCGCCAACAAGAAGGGCCTCTTCGAGCTCGCGTCTGGCGGCTCGATTTTCTTCGACGAGATCGGCAACATCCCAGCCGACACCCAGGCGAAGCTGCTGCGCGTCATCCAAGAGAAAGAGTTCATGCCGCTCGGAGGGGTCGAAACTCTGACGGCAGATGCCCGGCTGATCGCTGCGACCAATGCCGATCTCGAGGATCTGGTTGAGCGCGGCGAGTTTCGGGAAGATCTCTACTATCGCCTCAACGTCATCACCATCCAGCTGCCGCCCCTGCGCAAGCGGGTCGAAGACATCCCGCTGCTGGCTCGACGATTCCTGCAGAACTACGCCGAGGAAAACGAGAAGGAGATCGCCGAGATCTCGCCTCAGGCGATGGAGCTGCTGATGGACTACCACTGGCCCGGCAATGTGCGGGAGCTCGAGAATGTGATCGAGCGCGCGACGGTACTTTCGACCGGCCCATTGCTCGATGTCGACCTGCTGCCGCCCTCGGTTCGAGAGCCCAAGTCGTTCGAGCCACCGCCGCCAGCGCTGCCGACCAACGGCCTCTCTTTCAAGCAAGCGGTGGCCGCCTACGAACGGCAGCTGATCACCAACGCTCTCAAGCTAGCGGGTGGCGTCCAGAAACGAGCAGCAGAGAAGCTGAAGGTCAAGCCGACGACGCTGCACGAGATGATGAAGCGGTTGAAGATCACCGCCGAATCTCTGGATCTCTAAGCCAGCCCTGGCCGCGTAAGCCAGCCCTGGGCCGCGTTAGCCAACCCTGGCCTCGACAGGCTAAGCCCTTGCTCTCCTGTGGCCCCCTTCTCCAAGAGGATACTGCCTGATCATCCCGAGAGACTCTGGTCGAGCCTCGGGGATAATCACGACAGCGACTCGAGTCGAGTGCAGCGGTTCGATCGGGCCGAGTGGCAGACCTCAGGCTTGCTGGCGCTGCTGCTCTTTGAGCTTCGCAAAGGCTGCCGCCATGGCATTCAGACCACCCGAAGAGGCCCCGCGCTCGGACTTCTTGTACTCCCGGAAGTCCTGCTCGTTGCCTTCGGCCTTGGAGCTCTCGGTTCCCAGTGAGATCCGGCGCTTGTCGCGATCGATTCCCAGCACTCGGACCGAGACTTCCTTGCCGACGTGGTACTGGCGCTTGGGATTACCCGCGGCGTTGCCGAGCACCGAGAACGGCAGCAGACCGGTCAGCCCCGGTTCGAGCATGATGAAGACGCCAAAGTTCGCCAGCCGCTCGACCGTACCCTTGACCACTTCACCCACGGGGAAGCGGTCATGAATACCCTTCCAGGGATTTCCACCGGCGACCTCGCGCAGTGACAGAGACAGGCGCCGACGCTTGGCCTCGACCTCATGGATCCAGCCGCTGACCTCTTTGCCGACCTCCAGGCTCTCGTCCGATAGCTTCATGCCGAGCGCCAGGCGGGAGGTGTGGACCAAGCCTTCCAAGCCCGGCTCGACCTCGACAAAGACTCCGAAGTCGGTTTGGCGCAGGACCTTGCCGGAGAACTGGGAGCCCTCGGGGAACCGCTCCGCGACACCTTTCCAGGGATCCGGCTCGAGCCGCTTCATCGACAGGGAAATACGCTGACCACCCTTTTCGATCTTGAGGACGGTGACGCGCACCTTTTGACCGGTCTTCAACGCCTCTTTCGGGTGCTCTACCCGGCGACGACTGATCTCTGAAACGTGGACGAGGCCTTCGATACCGCCTCCGAGGTCGACGAAGGCGCCGAAGCTGGTCAACGAGCTGACCTTGCCCTCGAGCTCGACTCCAGGCTGAAGCAGCTCGCGGACCAACGCCGCCTTCTGCTCACGCTCATCTTTGATCGCCTCGGCGCGTGAAAGCACCACCCGACGCCCACCGTTCTGAATCTCGATGATGCGGAACGAGAATGTCTTGTCGAGATAACGCTTGGGGCTTCGCGGGTTGCCGATCTCGATCTGAGAGACCGGGCAAAAGGCTGCGATCTTGCCGATCGCAACATGATAGCCCCCCTTGTTCCAACCGATCACCTGGCCCTTGACCGGCTGCTTTTTGGCCATCGCCTCTTCGAGCTCGGTCATGGCCGCGGTAGCTTCCGCTTTGGCATCGCTGGCAGCGGCCTCGGCTTGCTCAGCTTCCGATTCGTCGGAGCTGGCGGCAGCTTCTTCCGTGGATTGCTCTGACGCCTCAGTCTCGGTTGCGTCAGAGGCCGCTTCAGCATCGCCTTCGCTGGCTGCCGCAGCCTCCGCGGCTGCGCTGTTCTCGCCGCCCTCCTCGCCAGCAGCCTCTTCCGAAGATTCCGCTTCGGCAGCTGCCTCGACTGTAGATTCACTGGCTGCTTCAACCTCGGCTTCCGCAGCCGCTTCTTCAGCACCAGCCGCCTCGGCTTCGTCCGACGTTTCCGCTGCGGCTTCGGCTTCAGCAGACTCCTCTGCGGGCTCTTCGGCCACCGCTTCGGCGGGCTCCTCGGCTGCGGCTTCGGCGGGCTCCTCGGCTGCGGCTTCGGTGGGCTCCTCAGCTGCGGTTTCGGTGGGCTCCTCGGCAGCCGCTTCAGTGGACTCCTCGGCAGCCGCTTCGGCCTCAGCAGGTTCCGCTGCGGGCTCTTCAGCCGCGGCTTCGGCGGACTCTTCGGCTGCGGCTTCAGTGGACTCTTCGACTTCGGTGGGCTCGTCGGACGCCGCAGTGGCCTCACCCGACTCAGCTCCCTCCTCGGCCGCTGTCTCTGCAGTGGCCGCACTCTCTGCCTCCGCCTCGGATTCGCCTTCGCCTTCAGCCGGTGCTGTCACCTCGCTGTCTTCGGCAGCCGCCTCTGAGGCTTGCGGCTCGCCTCCGTCGGACGCGGCTTGCTCTTCACCCTCAGATGCCGCAGCCTCTGTCTGCGGGGCTTCGGATGCCGAGCTCTCAGAGTCCACGTTCTCTGGGACAGCAGTTTCTTGGGTGGCCTCGGTGGGCTCTTGCGGCGTGGCGTCTTCGAGTCGGTCGGACATGGTTGTCCTCCTGGTGTTCTCAGATCCGAAGAATGAAGGGGGTAAGGAGCGAGTCGGGAGCTGGGGTCGAAAAGCAGAGTCAAAAGCTAGCGCAGGCGGGGAGATCTCAACCCCAGCGAAGAGACGGATTCGAGGTCTAGATGGGGAAGTATCTTTTCAAATAGGGGACGCTGCGGGGGGCGATGCCCTGGGGACCCCGGAGGTCGGCAGGCCACAGCAAACGGCGGCGCCAACCCGTGCAAAGGGAAGTATACGCGAAAGCGCCCGCGATGTCTTCGATCTGGCGGAGATCGGAAGGGCTGGGCTCAACCTCGGCGTCGACGCGCGACCAGCACAGCGTAGGCCACCATCAGGAACAGCGCCAATCCCCATGCGACGGGCCACACCCTGTGCGGTGAGGTGACGAGAATACGAGCGCCATCCCCGATCACCACCACCCCGGCCCAGGCGGCGGCCGGTCGGCCGGCTTCGATCATAGCTTTTTGCGCTAGGTGCAGCGCTTCACGAACCGAGCTGCCTCGAGTCAGGTGGCGATAGAGCTCATCGAACAGCTCGAGAGCTTCTCGATCGCCCACTGGCTGAAGGGTACCAATGACGGTGTTGGCTCCCGCATGAAAGAAGGCTCGCGCCAAGCTCATGACACCTTCACCCTTGAACACGCTGCCGGAGGCGCTGCTACAAGCAGAGAGCACGACCATGCGACCGTCGAGGGACAACTCGACGATCTCGTGGATTTGAAGGTTGCCATCCTCGAGATCGCTGCTCGCCCCAGACCCGCGATCTGCGGCAAGCAAAACGGCAGAGCGCTCCGGCTGAATGCCGTCTACCACCGCATGGGCCGCGAAATGGACGAGACCAAACTCGTGATCCGCGGACTGCAGCTGCTGTTTGAGAACGCCTTCCGTGGCGCTCGCGCCACTCAGTAAAGTGATCGAAGGTCCCATGTAGGTCTTGACCTTTTCGCCTTCGGCGAGGGCATGGAGCAGGCGGGACGGCTGATCACGGGTAGTGGTCGACCCCGGAGGTTCAGCGACGTCCGGAAGCTGAGGATCGGCGAGGATCAGAGCCGATGTACTGGGGGCCTCGCGGGACCCTCGCGTCCAGCGCAGCCAAAGCGTGGCTGAAGGCACAATCGAGATCTGGTGAGTGACGGCTAGCGGCGCAGACGCCGAGCTCGCGCGAAGTGTTCCGAAGGGCAGCAGATGCAGGTCACCGTCCGGAATCACGAGCAGCTTGTCGATGCCTTTCGGCAGCTCCTCGAGAGCCGCCCCGACAAGCTCCGCATAGAGCGCGACCGCCATCGTGCTCTCGGAGCCGTCTTGCCGACTCATCAAGCCGAGATGCGCTTTGACTTTGTGCGAGATCTGATGCCGATCCGGCAACCGGTAGGCTCGCGACCCCGATCGCGTCGTGGCGATGAGCCACGATCCACCACCGAAACGGCCGTAGATGTCGGCCCAAGGCGCCACTTGAAAAGACAGCAGCGCTTCATCCGGCGCCAAATGCGTTTCGATATCGGCCAGCGAGGCGAACTGACGATCGGCCAGGCCAGGGAAGGCAGGCAGGGTCGAAGCCATGGCTTCCGGATTGGTCTCCGCGCCCGACTCATCAGCTTCTGGCGCTTCGGTTTCCAGGACGACACCGGCACGCTCCAGAGAGTCGATCAACGCGCGTGCGCGATAGCGCTCCTTGATGAGGAACGCCAGGTGAATGTCTTTCTGACTGGGCTCGCCTTCATCGAGCCTCAGCAGGCGTCCAGCGAGCCAGTGGTAAGCATCCGCCCAGACCGAGAACAGCCCAGCCTTCGCGATCAAGTCGCCCTGCTCTCGACGCAAAGTCTCGATATGACGCAGAGCGGCCAGCGATTCGACGATCGCACGATCCCTGGGCTGCGTCTGCCAGTTGACCAGCATCCGATCAGACCAGCGAAAAATCAGTGGCCAGGGATTGCCTTCTTCAGCCGCTTGTTCGGCGATCTCCATGGCTTGCGCTAGCAGCTCGCGAGCTTGCGGTGAGTCGGCCTCTGCGCGAGCCACCGCCAAGGCGCCGAGACACCCGGTCACATCGATCGGGATTCTCGCCAGCTCGCGACAGGTTTCGAGGTGCCGCACCGCTTCGGGCCCATCGGCCAACTTTCCCAACTCGAGGTGAACCTGCGCTTCGATGTCTCGGTGCTTGGCTTGCCTAGCCGCTTCCAAGGCTCGAGCCAGCTCCGCGACGGCACGCTCCCGGACCTGATCGTCCGCGGGCTCGGCGAGATACGTCGTTGCAATGTTGTAGATATCGGCCGCCACATTGAACAGATCGCCAAGCTCCCGATCCTGCTCCTCGAGACTCTTGTAACTCTCACGCGCCCGAGCGAACTGGCCCAGGTTGTAAGCGATCATCCCGGCGTTGTGAAGCAGATCCGCTGATAGACGCGGTGACTCGAGCTCCATCTTCTGCAAGCGACTCACGACCTGGTCCGCGCTCGAGAGGTCTCCTTCTTTGAGGAAGATCTCGACCTCGCGCAGATCCAAGGCCACGGAAGCCAGGGAGCAGCTCGCGACTTCGGGCATCTTCCGCGCCGCGGCAAGGTTCTCGCGGGCCTGCTTTACCTGGCCAGCGACCGCGGACTTGCGGATCGCCCGTATCTGGCTCTCAAAGGCCTCGCTACACAGCGGCTCTCCCTCCACCCGTGGCGAGAGCGCCAACCCCACAACCAACATCCCAAACGTAATCCATGAAATCTTCACGGCGAGATTCCTAAAGAGTCGACCTCACTCACATCATTCCGTCGACGACCCCCCAATGAGCCTCGCTTTGCAGCAGCCCGCGCTTTAGGGCAACAGCTCAACTTCTGGACGCAAGAATGACACACAGCGAGAGCCTATACTGAAACAGCATCGTTACCGATGCATCAAAAAGAAGTCTTGAAAAGAACACAGGTCTAAAAAGAACACAGGCTGATCGGAACGCGGGCCATGATCAAAACGCAGGTCGAAAAAAGTGATCGACCCAGAGCACAAATAAGGTGTTAATGCCGTGCTAGTCGGGAGGATCCTGCCGTTGCCCGGGATGGGCTAGCGGCTGAACATTTGGGCTCGAGACCTCCTCCTCAGGACCCGTGGCTTGTACTTCCTCCGACTGGCGAGGTTTCTTTTCTAGTTGAGGCTTCGCGCCTTTCTTCTGTACGCTCATTTCGCTCCTCCTTCAAAAGGGCGTGCAGTGGTATTTTTGCGAGGAGTCCCCTCTCAAATAAGTTGACGTGATCCGACCGATACCGCATCTCACACTGTGAGAATTACTTCAGCTTGACTCGGAACGTTGTCGAAGACATCGGAACACCTCCTGGCAGCGTCACATCAACCTGCCAGAGAACGGTAGTCCCTGACGTTACCTCAGTCAGGGACTGCTCAGGAACCAAAAGCTCTGTTGTTTTCAAATCGGAATCTGTGTAGAGCACCGATTCCAGGGTCAACACCCGAATACCAAAGCGGGCATCTTCGGGCCCCGTCCAACGCAACAGGAAACGGTCGCGTGGCAGGGTTTCCCCATCCTGGGTCACCGCCTTCACCAAATCTTGGGTATCGGAGCTTTGGGGTCGATCAGAGCGCAATTCCGACGCATCGAAGACCGCTTCGGATTCCCCTCTCCTCACCTCTTCGACGGATCGCATTCCTCGATTCTCGAAAAGCGAGCTCGTGCTCTTTTCGATCGACAGCCCGCTCGGGCTCAAGGGCTGCCAATAGTTGATTCCACCCACAACAAACAGCAGCGTGGCCGCCATAGGCAGCAGAGTCAGCCATAGGGGTCGTCGCTTGGGGTGAGCTTTAGCTCGATCGCCTCGAGGAAACTGCTCGAGCACGCCACCGTCCGTGTCGCCAGCACCACCGTCCGAGACGGCCTCGAGGGTTGGCGGCTCGGCCGGATTGCTCCCGGCTGCTGGCGAGAGATCTCTTATCTCGCCCAGCTCGCGGGCCAGGGACCGCGCTTCTAAAAACTCGTTGCTGCAGGTCGGGCAATAGGTTGCATGGTCCAGAACCTCCCCGAAAGCCTTCGCTTCCAACCGGCCGCAAACCGCATTCCACACGCTCTCCGGTGACGGACAAGGGCCGTAGCGGGAAACGCCATGGATGGCGGGTGATGGCAGCCTCAACAAATCTTCAAGTGAATTCAGGTTTTGATGTGGGTTCATAGGTTTATTCCCTTGCTCTTCAAGCAGCCGCGCAGTTTCTTGCGGCCTCGAAGAGCCCAATTCTCGACATCTTTCGGTGAGCATTCGAGCAGCGAAGCCGCTTCCCGACTGCGATATTCGAATCGATAACGAAGTACGACTGCCCGCCGATGATTCTCTGGCAACGTCTCGAGGCACGCCCGGATCTTGTGCTGATGGTCTTTGCTGATCGCGGCGCGCTCTGGATCCGCACCCGGATGGGTCTCTGTGGAGTCGTTGGTGTCTCCTTCGTCGATCGCTTGATGGTGCTGGTGGTGCCGTCTTCGGTCGCTTCGGGTTTGCCGAACGATGCTCGTCGCGGTCATCCACAGGTAGGTCGCATTGAACCTTCGTCGGGTTCCGTCGGAGTGATTCCCTTGTTTTTGCAGGCGCAGAAAAGCCTCCTGAAACAGGTCCTCACTCACCTCCGTCAAGTCTGGCCGACAGTTGGCTGCAACCATCTTGCGCAGCACGTCGTGGAGCTCAGGCTCCTCGAGGCTCCAAGTTTGGCCATGCTCCCTGGGTTTGCCTGAGCTCTCGTCATCCACTAGTCGAATACTCAACGTCTTGGCTCGTTCCGCTGCGTCACCTATCGCGACGCCAGCGGCCGGCAGTTCGATCGCGCTGTCGACAGGTTTTCTTTCGGCTTGACTCGTCATTGCGGCATCCGTTGCTCAGGCATCCCACGCGTTGCAAACTCGGTTTCGAGGCCGCATCGGAACCCGACGTCCGAAGCTCGTAACGCTCCGGGCCCGAAGTCTTCACACCTCGCCTAGATCCTCTGCGAGCACCATCTGCCGCCAGGGCCGCCGAGGACCGATCGAATCGAAGAGGTGACGGATTGCCGCCCCTCCGAGAGAGATAAACCAACCACGCACAGAAAACCCTCAAAATCACAAAAGATCCTCCGTCCTCGAGCCGCTTTTTGGGGTCTGCTGCTCTGATGATACCCGCAATGGGCGCAGCAGCCATCGGCACGATCAGAGACGATGCAGCAGGACCAGATGCGCGGGTAAGGAGCCGGACTCGGCGACCAGATCGATCTCCACCAGCGGCCCATGAGTGAAGCCGCGGCCTACGAAGTCACGCTGGAGAGCCGCCGCGTCGATCGCGAAGACTCCCTCCTCTTCGCAGTCGGTACGGGCACCGCGTAGTAAGAAGCCGCCTCCAGGCACGAGGACGCGGGCGAGCTCTCGAACATAAGCCGGACGAAGGTCATCGTCGATGGCGTGAAAGCAGCCGCGATCCGTAGCAAAGTCGATCGAGCGGTCGGCCAGAGGCAGTCGCGTCACGTCCGCACAGTGGAGCTGTACGGAGGCGCCGGCGCGCGTTGCCTGCTGCCGGGCGAGATCGATCGCCGCGGCGCTGGCATCGACGCCGATCGCTTCACAGCCGTGCTGGGCCAGAAAGACCGCCTCGGCACCGGCTCCGCAACCGAGGTCCAGCACCTTCGAAGCGGCAGGAATCAGACCGCCAGCCAGTGCCGCCGCCAGCTCTAGAGGCGGGTGGGGGCTCTCCCAATGCTCCAGGTATTCACCGCTCGTGTAGGCCAGATCCCAAAAACTGGCCACGGATTGATCTGCCACGCACAGAGCCTCGGGGTGATTGACGGGGATCTCTGCCGACGCGGAGCTACGCTATCGGCTCGCGCACGAGCCGCTGTTGTCTCTCGCAGCGCAGGCATCACTACCCGAACCAATCTATCAGGACTAATCTATGCTGACCCGAAGCGGCTTGGAGCCAGTGTAGGCTCGAGCCGTCGAAAGACGGCACCGTGCAGTCGAGGTTTGCGTCCGCCTCACGTGAGACGCCGCCAATGACACAGCTCTCGTTCTGCACGATGTCGTCTTTCGATGGCTCGAGCTCCTGGTTTCGAGAATCAGTTTGGATCGGTAGCCGGTACCGAGCTCTGGTCCTGACTGAATGCGACCGTACTGTCCGAGGCGCCACGCCCCGGGCGGTCGCGGTCGGTCCGCCCTGGCTCCTCAGCCAGTCGGGCCGCGTCGAAGTGCTCCCGATAGAGGGAGCGGTAGTGTTCCTGATAATGCTCCGGGTACAGCTCTTCGAAGCCGGTCTGAGCACTCTTCGTCAGCTGGGCTGCGAAGCCAGCATGATAGCCCTGGCGAAAACTCCACTCGTGGGCAACGGCGTTGCCGTAGGTCCAACCCGCGTCGAAGCCTTGCGCATAGACGCGCTCGGCGCGTTCGGCGAGTAGCTCGCTGAGCTGATGCTGGTAGATCTGTTGGAAGAGGCGCGAGAAGCTCGCTCGATCCGCCGTGTCGAGCTGTCGCCACAGCGCACGCTCTCGGTGGTGATCCAACCAGAAGTCGAGGGCGCCCTTGGCATCGACCCAGCTGTCGTCGTAGGCGTCCGTGGAGCTCGCTCGACGGTAGAGCATCCAGGGGTCCGAGGCCAATAGCGCTTCCGCCTCGGTCGACACTTCAGCCACCGGCACGGCTTCGAAGACATCGATGAGCTGGGGCGCTCGCACCTCGGGATTCAAGGCCGCAACGAGGGCAGCGGGCACAGCGGGCCTGGGATCCGGCAGCGGCCTCCGTCCGGGCGCCTGAAACAAGGCAGAGACATGCCTGGTAGCGGTCTCACGAGCGGCCTGCAAGGCGTCTTGTCGACCTCGCTCGAGGCCGACTCGGGTGGCATCTGGGGCCTGCTCACCCGCAAGCTGCCCGCGCCGATAATCCCACTCGCCGATCACAGGATCGTCCAGCACCCAGTGCAGCGCTTCATGGAAGCCGACCTGGAAGAGCTGTCGCTGACCGAAATTTTTGAACTGCTTACGCGCGGTCCAGGTTGCCGCCACCGCGGCTCGGGTTTCGATGCTGGGATCGACGCCGGCGAGATCTTCGTCGATTCCTGGATTCGGCAGCTCGACCGATATCGGAAGGGCGCCGGCTGAGGGCTTGGAGAACGAAGGCCTGCCGTCATCTTCGAGCGAAGACGCGGAGCGGACCTTGGCGGGGAGCTCGAGCTCGATCGGCTTGGCAGGCGCCGACGCCTGCACCGAAGCGGCTCCTGACATGAGCGCAAGGGCTGTAAAACTGGCGAGGGTATGTTTCATCAGACGACCTCAGTCGCTTGGGAATCCGTTGTATCTGGGACTGTTGCGAGACCATCTGACCTGCTGAGGGTGGTCTCGGATCAATCAATGGCTAGAGCGGAGGAAGCCAACTGGAGAATCCAGCGTGTTTACGACAGGGAGAATGCCCGGCTCCCTCCGCGCTCATAAATAAAGCAAGGAGGGTGCCAGGTCGCTCTCAGTCTCGGTTCTCCGCGGTTTTCGAGGCGCAGAGCGCACGCTTCAGCTGATAGCTAGCCACTCTTGAGAGCTTGCCAGGAGCCCACACGAAGCCAGTAAAGCGCTATTAATCAACGTTTTGGGTGAGGCGCCACTGTCGCCAGATCCCTCTGGCAACGCTCCGGGGCGGTACGAGAAATGCTGCGGCTAACAGCGAGGCCGTCCTCCTCTCAACGGCACGCAAATCCGACCAGAACGCGTCCTTTTATCGCCACCGTACGACTTAATGGACCCTGCGGTATCCCCTGAGGACACTTCATTCTCGGCGAGCCGTTCATCTCCGGCGAGCGCCTCGACCTTCGACGCGCTGCCGTTCAGCTTCCGATCGGCTGCGGATCGACAGCTCGTGTCGAGTGCTACCATGCGCGGGTGAACGAGCTGTCTTCACGGCCGCGGACGACACGCTGGGTCGCCGCCAGCATGGCGCTCGCCCTTTGCGGATGCCAGTCGACGGTCGAGGATCCCTGCCAGCAGCTCACGCTCCAGCTGCCGGAACAGCCCGCGATCGAGATTGCGAGCGCCGAAGTTTCACGGCACAACCTGCGGGCCTGGGTGGCAGGCTTGACCGATCCCGTACTCGGCGGCCGCCATGCCGGAACGCCGGGGGCGCGAGCGGCGGCCGTCTGGTTGGCCGGTGAGATGAAACGCCTCGGTCTAGATCCAGGCGCAGCAGGCTATTGCCAGGGCTTCTCGACCTATGGCGAGGCTCCGGACTTCAACGTCGTCGGTCGCCTGGCCGGGAACGAGGCTGCGCCGAGGATCCTGCTGTCAGCTCACTATGATGGCCAGGGGCGTCATCCCAACGGTCGCATCTTCCCTGGCGCTGATGACAACGCTTCGGGAATCGCCGCCCTGCTCGAGATCGCGCGGCTAGTGCAGCAGAACCGATCTGGCACGGCGGCGACCGGGGTCGACTGGACCTTCATCGCCTCGGGAGCCGAGGAGATCGGTCAGCTGGGCGCTCGCGAGGTGCTCGCTGACGCTTCGCTCGCGGCGGCCAACGTCACGGTGGCGATCAATCTCGACATGGTGGGCCGGCGGCCCGGCAAGACGCCTCGAGAGACTCAGAGTGCGATCGGCTACCTCGCTCTGGGCGAAGGCTCGCAGACTCTGGTCTCGGCGATCGAGCAAGCCGCCCGCCGCGCCACCGTGGACGTCATCGCGCTCGACGACTTTGGCGACGCCAAGCCGGCGATCACCGACGCCCACGTTTTTTCCCAACGTCTTTCCACCCTACTGCTCTCGACCGCTCTACACGAGGATCACCATCGGCTGAGCGACACGCCGGATCGCCTGGATTTCGACCAGATCGCGCGGACCGTGACGCTGACGCTCGCCCTCGCCGATATAATCGCCCACCGCTCATGAACGAATCTCGACTTTCGAGCCTGTCACGCCTTCAGTTCTACGGCGTCGTCATTACCCCGGGCGCCGTGCTGATGGCGCTCGAGATCGTATCGAGCCGAATTCTGGCTCCGCACTTCGGCAGCAGCGTCTACGTGTGGGGGTCGATCATCGGCGTCTTCTTGGCCGCGATGTCGGTCGGCTACCTCTGGGGTGGCCGGCTCGCCGACCGCCAGCCGAACCTGGCGATCCTGGGCCGCCTGATCCTGGCCGCCGCCGTGGCGCAGGTGATCGTGCTGCTGGTGGGCTCCCGGGTCGTCGCCTGGCTGGGAGGCCTCACCGGCGGCTCGCCGACCGGCACCTTGCTCACCACCGCGGTGCTGTTCGGCCCAGTCACCATTTGCCTGGCGGCCGTCTCGCCCTACGCCGTGCGCCTCGCGACGCGTGAGCTCGAGGTCCTCGGAGGCACGGCGGGGCACCTCTACGCGCTATCCACCGGCGGCAGTCTGGCGGGGACCCTCGGCGCCACCTTCGTGCTGGTGCCGCGCCTCGATCTGGAGTCGATCCTGCGCTTGCTGCTGGCGATCACCGCTCTGACCAGCTTGGCGGGCCTGATCTCAGACGGCCGCCGCGAGCGTCTCGCCATGGTGCTCGCGGGTGCCCTGCTGCTGTTTGCGCTGATCCCCGGCACCATGACCCAGGAGGCGGGTCTGGAGCTGCTGGCAGATCGCATCACGCCCTACCAGACCCTGCGGGTCAACGAGAGCGACGGCATACGCTTCTTGCACAGTGACGGTACGGTGCATGCCGCGGTGGTGATCGAGAGCGGCGAGCCGTGGCTGGACTACGCTCGCATGCCGGGTACCGCCTTGATGCTGGCGCCGGAGATCGAACGCTTCCTGATCCTCGGCATGGGGGGCGGTAGCGTCGGCACCTATCTGCGCAAGCAGCTGCCGGAGCTCCACATCGACTACGTCGACATCGATCCGGCGGTCGCCGAGCTGGCGCGCGAATTCATGTTCTTCGAAGAGGATGAGCGCTCCGCGGTCTTCATCGACGACGGTCGGCGCTTCCTCACCCAGCGGCCGGATGAGCGCTGGGACTTCGTCTACGTCGACACCTACATCGGCCATTCGATCCCCTTCCACCTGTCGACGGTCGAGTTCTTCGGCCAGGTCAAGAGTCATCTGAACCCGGGCGGCGTGCTCGGCGTCAACCTGATCGCCAACCTCGAGAACCCCTTCGTCCAGGGCATCTTGCGGAGCGTGCAATCGGTCTTTCGCCGCATCTATGTCTTCGCCGTGCCGGCCGGCAACTATCTGATGCTGGCCACCGACGACGAGCAGCCACCGGGGCGCGAGGAGCTGCTCGCCGCCGCCCGTCGACTCGATCCGCAGTTCAGCTTCGATCCTTCGCTCGAGAAGATGGCGGAGAGATTGCGTGACATCGACCTCGACCTCACCCAGGCGCCGCTCTTGACCGACCGCTTCGCGCCGGTCAATCACCTGGTGCGCATGGACAAAGCCTGGGACGGTGGAAGCCAAGCGCCGCCGGCGGATCGGACCAGCCCAACCTCCGCCTCAGAGCAAGGAACCGAGCCATGAGCCAGGTGAGAGTCGATGCGCCCCATGAGCCGGTGAACGACGTCGCTGGCGACGCCCGCACCCTCGGCGAGGTGCTTCGACTACGCGCCGAGCGCACTCCGGAAGCGCCAGCCAGCTTCCAGAAAGAGAACGGCACCTGGCGCCGCGATTCCTGGCGTGAGCTCTACGATCAGGCGCGACGAGTGGCTGCGGAGCTCGTCGAGCTCGGGATCGAAGTCGGCGAACGGGTGTCGATCGTCGGTCCGACGCGTATCGAATGGGGCGTCTACGACTTCGGCGCCCAGCTCGCTGGACTCGTGACGGTCGGCATCTATCCCCACCAAAGTGTCGAGCAGGTTCGCTATCTGCTCGACCACAGCGAAAGTCGCGTCGTCTTCGTGGCGAACGAGGAAGAGCTCGAGACCGCCATCGCCGCGTCACGCGACCTCGAGCGAGTCCGCGCCATCGTGCCGTGGAGTGACGCCCTGGCAGAACGCTACGCCAAGACCGACGAGCGCGTGACGTCGCCGCGGCGGTTCGAGCGTACCGAGCTCGACGAAGCCGCCATCGCCGAGCGCCAGCAGCAGATCGCCGATGACGACACCGCCATCTTGATCTACACCTCCGGCACCACGGGACCGCCCAAGGGGGCGATGATCTCCCACGCCAACATTCTCAGCCTGGTCGGGCTCAGCAACGCCATCGTGCCCTACTTCCAGGACGAGCTGCTGCTCAGCTTCCTGCCGATGGCGCACGCCACCGAACGCGCGCTGGGCTTCTACGTGCGGGTCAACTGCGGCGTCGCGGCTGCCTACGCGTCGAGCGTCGGCGCGGTGCTGGCCGAATTGGCGGAGGTACGCCCCACCATCTTCGGGTCGGTTCCTCGCCTGTTCGAGAAGGCCCACGCCAAGATCTACTCCGAGCTCGAGCGCAAGCCGGCGCCGGTGCGAGCGCTGTTCCACTGGGCGACGAAGGTCGGTCGCGAGCGGCTGCGCCATGTCCTGGCGGGCGAGCCGGTGCCGCGCGGGCTCGCCTGGCGCTATGGCCTGGCGCACCGGCTGGTGTTCTCGAAGGTTCACAAAGCCTTCGGCGGTCGCGTTCGCTTGTGCCTCACCGGCGCGGCGCCGATCTCGTACGAGATCCTCGAGTTTTTCTGGGCCGCCGGCCTGCCGATCTACGAGGCCTACGGCATGACCGAAGCGACGGTCCTGACCCACATCAACCGCGAGCACGCGGTCAAGCTCGGCACCGTCGGCCGGGTGGTGGCCCCCAACGAATGCCGGATCGCTGAAGACGGTGAGATCCTGCTGCGCGGCCCGTTCGTGTTCAAGGGCTACTACAAGAACCCGGCGGCGACCGAGGAGACGCTGGCCGACGGCTGGCTGCACTCCGGCGATATCGGCGAGCTCGACGACGAGGGCTTCCTGCGCATCACCGACCGCAAGAAGCATCTGATCATCACCGCCGGCGGCAAGAATGTTGCGCCGGCCAACATCGAGCGTGCGATCAAATCCAAGAGCCCGATGATCTCCCAAGTGCACGCTCACGGCGACCGCCGCAACTTCATCTCCGCTCTGATCGCTCCGAGCCCGCTCGAGACCCTGGAATGGGGCGCCGAGCGCGGCCTGATCAGCCAGGACGAGCTGGAGACGCGGCGCGACGAGCTGCTGAGTGATCCGATGGCCCGCAGCGAGGCGCTGGCCGAGGCCATGGGTAAAGTGGTCGCCGAACGCGAGTTCCGCGAGCTCTTTCTGGAGCCGGTGCAGCAAGGCAATCGCGACCTGGCGCGGGTCGAGCGGGTGCGGCGCTTCTTCGTCCTGGACCGCGATCTCAGTCAGGAAGGCGGCGAGATGACGCCGACCATGAAGATGAAGCGCAAGGCGATCGAGGAGAAGTATGCCGAGCTCTTCGAGCGCGTCTACACCGACGACGACTTCGCAATCGACGCCGGACGGGAGTAGCTAGATTCCATCTCAGAACGATCGATAGACGGTCGCGCTCGGCAGACTGCGCGCGACCTACCGGCTAACAGACGTTCTTTCAGGACCCAAGATGGCAAGCTTCAGACGTACGCTCCGGTTCCCGGTTTGGCTGCTGGCGGTCGCTGGCCTCGCGGTGGCTCCTGCAGCCGCGGCCAAGTCGTCGCCCAAGACCTCCCTGGAGCTGCTCGCGGAATACAACCTCCCGGGCGGCGCGCGCTTCGAGGGCGCTTGCATCGGCGGCCTATCGGCACTCGCCTTCGATCCCGAGCAGGCTCGCTACTATGCCGTTTCGGACTCGCGGCGCGACGCCCGCTTCTTCACCCTGCGCATCGACCTCGGTGAGACCACCGGCGAAGATGGCTCGACCCGGCCGAGCCTCGCCGGCGTCACCTTCGAACGCGTGACCCGCCTGCGGACCCGCGAAGGCCAGCTCTATCCCGACGACCGAGTCGACCCCGAGGGACTGGTCTTGATCGGCGACGGCACGGCCTATCTGTCGAGCGAAGGCGCGGCGGACCTGGGCGTGCCGCCGTTCGTCGACCGCATCGATCTGGCGACCGGCGAGTGGCTGGCGACCGCGCCCATTCCCCTCGCCTTCAAACCGCGCCATGACGCTGCCTCCGATGGCTCGACCCAGAGCCAGGGCGTGCGCTCCAACCTGGGTTTCGAGTCCCTCACCGGCACCCCGGATGGCCGCCTGCTCTATGCCGCCACCGAGTCCGCCCTGGCCCAGGACGTCGGTGATCCCGAGGCGACCCAGGAGCGCTATGCTCGGGTCCTGCGCTTCGAAGTCGGCAAGACTCCGAGGCTCACCGGCGAATTCCTCTACCCGCTCCGCGTGCCGGACGGCAACGTCGTCGCCCATGGGCTGGTCGAGATGCTGGCGCTCGACAACGCGGGCCGGCTGCTCGCCATGGAGCGTACCTGGGGCCCAGAGATCGGCATGGTGATCAAGCTCTTCGAGGTCGACCTCCAGTCCCAGCGTCCTGACGTCGACCGATCGCGGTTGAGCCCGGCGGCGCGCAGCCTGGCGGTGCTCGACAAGCAGCTGGTGCTCGACCTCACCGAGCTGCCGGTGGTGCTCGACAACCTGGAAGGCTTGACCTTCGGTCCGAAGCTCGCCGACGGCAGTCAGTCGCTCCTGATGCTGGGCGACAACGACAACACCGAATGCCAGCCGCCGCAAAGCCTCGCCCAGATGCGCCCCACCAAATTTCTGCTCTTCCGCTTGCTATACTGAAATTTCATCCTGTAGCGAATATGCTACGAGATGCTCCGCCGGCAGCCTGATGCGCTGAACCGGCGACGGATGGAGACGTGGGATGCGACAGATGACCCGAAGAAAGCTCGGACGCAACGACCCGTGCCATTGCGGCAGCGGCAAGAAGTACAAGAAATGCTGCCTGAGCAAAGACCGTCAGCAGGGCTCCACTGCCCCATCCCCCTTGCGCTCCGGTGGCTGGAAGCGCTCCCTCGATCGCAAGCTGCGCATCGAGCTCAAGTCGCAGGAGCAGATCGAGGGCATTCGGCGCGCCGGTCAGCTCACCCGCAAGATCCTCAACGGGCTGAAGGACATCGCCAAGGACGGCGTCACCACCGGTGAGATCGACCAGTGGGTCTACGACACTACCCTCGCACACGGCGCGCGTCCCGCCACCCTCGGCTACAAAGGTTTCCCCAAGAGCTGCTGCACCTCGATCAACGAGGTGGTGTGCCACGGCATCCCGGGTGATCGCGAGCTGCGCTCCGGCGACATCGTCAACATCGACGTCACCTCGATACTCGACGGCTATTACGGTGACGCCAGTAACATGTACTTGATCGGCGACGTCGCCCCCGAGGCGCGTCAGCTGGTCGAGGTCACCAAGGAGTGCCTCGATCTCGGCATCGGCGCGGTCCAGCCCAACGGGCGTATCGGCGACATCGGTCATGCGATCCAGACCCACGCCGAGAGCCTCGGCTTCTCCGTCGTCCGCCAGTTCGTCGGCCACGGCATCGGCACCAAGTTTCACGAATCGGTACAGGTACCGCACTTCGGCAAGCCCGGGGACGGGCCGTGGATGGTGCCCGGCATGGTGTTCACCATCGAGCCGATGATCAACGCCGGCCGCTATGGCGTGAAGATCCTCGACGACGATTGGACCGCCGTTACCCGCGACGGCTCGCTGTCCGCGCAGTGGGAGCACACCATCGCGGTGACCGAGACCGGAGTGGACATCCTGACCGCATGATCGAGCTCGAGCGCTGCGCTCCCCGTCGTCGCGAGCGCACCGCCGCGGCCTGGAATCTGTCCTCCGAAATCGTCCTGATCTCAGCTGGTGATCGCCTGACAATCCCTGGCCGGGGCGATCAAACCTACCCTTACCAAGCCCACTCCGAATACTTCTACCTCGCCGGCCGCGATCTGCCCGGCGCCGTCCTGGCCTTCGATCCCCAGGAGGGCTGGACCGACTTCGTGCCCGAGGTCACCCAGAAAGCGCGCGTGTGGACCGGCGAGACCCAGGCCGAAGGCACGCCGCGGTCGCAGCTCACCGGCTGGCTGGCAGAGCGCGAAGGGCGCCCGATCGCGGTATTGGGCAGCCCGCTGCCGGAGCTCGAGGCCGGTGAGGACAAGGACCGTGAGAGCCAAGACCGTGAGCCCGACGGCGGCAAGCCGCTCGCGGTCGACGCCGACACCGAGCTCCGTGAACACCTGCATCATCAGCTGCTGGCCGTGCGTCGCCCCAAAGAGCCGCTCGAGCTCGAGCTCATGCGGCGCGCCGAACGCGCCACCGCTGCCGGCTTCGCCAGAGTGCGGGAGCTGCTGCGTCCCGGCGTCAGCGAGCGCCGCGTGCAGATCGAGATCGAGGCCGAATTCTTCCGCCACGGTGGTCACACCACCGCCTACGACACCATCGTCGGCTTTGGCTCTAACGCCGCCGTGCTGCATTTTTCGCCTACCGAGCGAGCGCTCCAGGACGGCGAGCTGATCCTGATCGACGCCGGCGCCGAAGTCCACGGCTACGCCTGCGACGTCACCCGCACCTACCCGTGCCATGGCGGCACCTTCTCACCCGAGCAGCGCGACCTCTACGACGTTGTGCTGGCGACCCAGGAGCGCGCCATCGCGCGCTGTCGGCAGGGCGTCGAATTCACCGAGATCCACCTCACGGCGGTGTATGAGCTGACCCGCGGCCTGGTCGACTTCGGGCTGCTGCGCGGCGCCCCGGACTCGCTCGTCGAGCAGGAGGCTCACGAGCTGTTCTTTCCGCACGGCATCGGCCACATGGTCGGCCTCGGCGTGCGCGACTGCAGCGGCGCTCTGCCGGGCCGCAAGCAGAGCAAGCGCCCCGGGCTGCGCAAGCTCAAGATGAACCTGCCGCTCGACGCCGGCTTCGTCGTCACCATCGAGCCCGGCGTCTACCTGGTGCCCGCTCTGCTCGATGATCCCGACAACCGCCGCAAGCACCGCCACAACATCGCCTGGGATCTCGCCGATCGCCTGCGCGACCTCGGCGGCATCCGCATCGAAGACAACGTCCTCGTCACCGACGGCGAGCCCGAAGTGCTGACGGCGGATATCCCGAAGCGACTCGACGAGGCTCTCAGCTAGAGTCGCTCCGCCTCGAGAGGGCGGCGCGCGCATTCACGATCTCGAAAAACAACGGCGTACCGGCGAGCGGCTCGAGCTTCTTGAGCTGATGAGCCGCCTCGAACGCCCGCTCGAAGGCGACGTCGCGACGTTCCGGGGCGTCGGCCAGCGCGGCGAGATGGTAATTCGCTTCAGCCAGCTCTTCGAGAGCTCGAACCTTGTTGGGAAGCAGCTCCAGGGCCCGCTCTGCCAGCCTTGCCGACTCCTCGAGGAACACCACACTCTCGGAATCGGCTTCCTGACGCATCAGTGCCTCTCCCAGGCTACCCGCCGCCTGCGCGGCCATAGCGTGCGCCCGCGCCGAGCCGGAATCGGCCCGGATAGCGTTCACACAAGGCTCGAGCAGCCGCCGACGCGCTTCGGGAGCAGCAGGTATCGGCTCCTTGAAGATCGCAATCCGCGTATCACGCTGATAGCAGAGCTTGATGTAGAGCGCGGGATCGCTAGCTCCGATGCGGATCGCCGAGCGCAGGGCCGCTTCCGCCTGCTCGAGCAGATCGTGTGCGCCAGTCGGTTCGCCGTCGGCGTGAGCGAGCGCCTGACGGTGCAGGATCAGGCCCCTGAGACCCAGGGTTTCATAAAACCACGGGCTGTTTTCTTCGACCCTCTCTAGAGCGTCGAGGGCGTCGGTCCAGCGTTGCTCGTGGGCGGCAATGCGGGCTGCTACCCACTCAGAATCTTCCCGCCGCCCCTCACCCGCCTCCCGCAGCCGTGCGATCGCCGGCGCACGATAGCGCTCTTCGGCTTCACGCCGCAGCGCGTGCTGGCGTTCGGGAATCGGCTGAAGCGTCAGCCGTGCGAGACTCTCGTCGTAGAGCTGGCTGTATTCCAATCCTAGGCTGAACGACAGCCGAGGATCGCGAAAGCCTTGTGCCCACGAGCGTTCGAGATAGCGCAGGCCTTTCTCGCGGGCCCCGAGCACCTGGTAACCACGCCCCAGGGCGAAATAACCAGGTCCCTTGCCGATCTCGCCGGTGAGCTCGACCTCCTGCTTCAGGCGTTCCAACCAGCCCATCATGCGATCGCGCTCTGCACGCGAATCGTGCAAGGGCAGCATCGAAATCGCCCGTAGCCGCCATTCGAGCTCTTTCTTCTCGCGCAAGAAGTGCGACGTCAACCGCGCGGTCTCGCTGGCGGCCCTTCGTTGTGCGATGTCGCGCCACGCCAGAGCGCCCACCATCATCAACAGCAGCGCGGCGGCGGCCAGCGGTCGCCAGTGACGCCGCAGCCGCTTCGACCAGCGATAGCGCCAGGTGGTTCGACGCGCCAGCACCGGTTCCCCTCGCCGGAAGCGATCCAAGTCCTCGATCAATGCCAGCGCTGAACGGTAGCGCCGCCCTGGCTCCTTCTCCAAACAGCGCAGGACAATCCACTCGAGATCTTCGGGCAGCTCGGGACGCAGCCGGCGCAGCGGCGCAGGCTCATCGGCAGCGACTTGGCGCAGCACCTCGAGCACGTTCTTGCCTTCAAACGGCGGACGGCCGGCCAGGATCTCGTAGCACACCGCTCCCAGGCCGTAGACGTCGGTACGGCGATCGATAGCGCTGATCTCGCCGCCGATCTGCTCTGGAGCCATGTAGCAAGGACTACCCAACACTTCGCCGGTGGTGGTCAGCTTGCCGTCGCCGATGGCTAGGACCATCCCGAAATCCAGTACCCAGGCCCTGAGCGTGCCATCGACCCGGTGGACCATGATGTTGCCGGGTTTGAGATCGCGGTGCACCAGCGCCTGGGTGTGGGCGGCGTCGATCGCTTCCGCCACCTGTCGAATCACCAGCACTTTCTCTTCCAACGTCAGCTCGTCGGCCGCGTCGCCGAGGCTCTGGCCTTCGAGGTACTGCATGGCGATGAACGAGCGGCCCTCCGCGACGCCGACTTCGAACACGCTACAGACCGCCTCGTGTTGAATCTTGGCTTGAGCACACGCCTCGCGCTGGAAACGCTGCTCGAGCGATTCTGGACCGGGCAGCAGCAGCTTGAGCGCAACCGTGCGGTCCAGCCGGGTATCGCGAGCTTTGTAAACTTCGCCCATACCGCCACGGCCGAGGAAGCTGGTCAGCTCGAAATGCCCGACCCGCCCCGGCAGCTGTGGCGTGCTGAGCTCTCCGACCGTCGCAGACCCCTCGGCCGAAGTACCCGAGATCAATTGCCCCAACGCGGTTTCGGAGACGACCTCAGTATCTGATTTTTCCCTCCCCACCCCCTCGTGGCGATTCATATCTCGAAGCATATAACGGTTCACAATCCCAACGGTTTTCAGGACGCGCCATTTTTCCAGACCCACCGCTTACAATAGCGCCAGATTTGCCACCAATCCGCAAAACCGGACGCCGATCATGAGCGCGATCTTCATCAGCCACAGCAGCCGCGACAACGCAGCGTCGGCCGAGATCCGACGACGGCTGCAGGACCAGGGTCACCGGTCGATCTTTCTCGACTTCGATCCGGCAGACGGCATTCCGGCGGGTCGCAGCTGGGAGCAGGAGCTCTATGCGCAGCTGCGTGCCTGCCAGGCGATCCTCGTGCTGTGCAGCGAGCATTCGATGGCCTCGGATTGGTGCTTCGCGGAGATCACCCATGCCAAGTCGCTCGGAAAGCATGTCTTCCCGATCAAGATCGGACCGTGCGAGATCCGACCGCTGCTGAACGAGTTTCAGATCCTCGACTGGACGGTCGACCGCGAAGACACCTACCGACGGCTGTGGCGCGGCTTGGAGATCGCCGGCCTCGATCCCAAGAACGCCTTCGACTGGGACGGCAGCCGCCCTCCCTACCCGGGCCTCCTAGCGTTCCAGGCCGAAGACGCGGCGATTTTCTTCGGTCGTGACGAAGAGATCCGAGGCGCGCTCGCCCTGCTGCGTCGGCTCGAACGCTTTGGCGGTGCGCGCTGGACCCTGGTGCTCGGGGCTTCGGGCAGCGGTAAATCTTCTCTGATACGGGCCGGCATCCTGCCGCGGCTCGAGCGCGACCGCGAATCCTGGCTGGCGCTAGCTCCGTTCCGGCCGCTCGATCGACCGTTCACCGAGCTCGCCAAAGCGCTGGCTGAAGCCTTCGCCGCCCGGGGCGAAGAGTCGGCCCCTCGCCGCCAGCCCTCGGCGGCCGACATCGAACGCCGGCTCTACCCTTCGACCCGGCGCCCCAACAGCCAAGCGCTGGTGGAGCTCGCCCATGAGCTGCGCCAGGCGGCGGGCCAGCCGCGGGCGGCGGTACTGCTGCCGATCGACCAGCTCGAAGAGCTGCTGGTGCTGGCGCCCGAGACCGCCGAGGAGAGCTCGCGCTTCCTGGCCTTCCTGCGCGAGGCCGCGGCCGTCCATGACAGCCCTTTGCGCATCCTCGCCACCCTGCGCTCGGACTTCCTCGGTGACTTCCAGGGTCACGCCGAGCTGCGCGAGCTGACGTTCGAAAGCGTCAACGTCGGCCCGATGTCGGTCAACGGCTACGCTCGAGTCATCGAAGGACCGGCCGAGCTCGCCGGCATCGAGCTCGAATCCGGACTCGTGCAGGCGATGGTCGACGACACCGAGACCGAAGACGCGCTGCCGCTGCTCGCCTTCGCCCTGCGCGAGCTGTGGGAAGGCTACGGCGAGGACGGTCGGCTCGATGTCACCGAGTACCGAGATCACTTGGGAGGCCTGAGCGGCGCCGTTGCGCTGGCCGCCGAGGCGGCGCTCGTCGGCGGCTCGAGCGATCTGTCCGACAAGGAAGAAGCCGACCTGCGGTCGGCCTTTGTGGCCATGGTGCGACTCGACGACGAAGGCAAATACGCCCGCCGCACCGTTCTGTGGTCGGAGATGCCAACCAGCGCCCGCGGCGTGCTGGAGCGCTTCGTCGATGCGCGCCTGCTGGTCGCTCGCGGCGACGGTCGCACCAGCCAGCTGGAAGTCGCGCACGAGGCGCTGCTGCGATCGTGGGAGCGTCTCGTGGCCTGGCTGGCGGAAGATCGCGTCTTCCTGATGTGGCGCAAACGCCTGGAAGAAGAGCGCCGCGAGTGGGAGCGCACCGAGCGTCACGGCCAGGCGCTGCTGCGGGGTCCGGCTCTGGCGGAAGCCCTCGGCTGGTCTGAGAGACGGCGCGATCTGTTGAGCCAGGAAGAGCTCGCCTTCATCGGCCACAGCCTGAGCGCTCACCGGAACCGCAAGCGCCGAAGGAGCGCCGCGGTCGGCCTCGTCCTTCTGATAACGGCCGGCATTGCCGGCTGGAGCCACCTACAGCGCCGCACGACCGAGAAGATCATGCTGGTGGCGCACGACCGCAACGTTCTGAGCCACAGCCGCGGCCTGCGCAAACGGTCGCCGCGGCTGGCCAGCCGCGCCCTGCTCGGCCTCCACAATCCCGACCTCTACCTCGAGAGCCTCCACCTCGACACTTTGGCCGCCGAAGGCCGACTGCTCGGCAGAAGCGACGACAGCCTGCTGATCGCCATCGACGCTTCGGAACGCCCTGCGTCGACCACGAACCCAGATACCTTCCTAGCGCCGCTGGAAGTGCCACACGCCGAAGCGGTAGGCGAAGCAGCAGACAAAGCGGCAGGCGAAGCAACGACCGAAGAAGCCGCTCGGCCCTCTTCCGAGCCACCGAGCCCGGAGAGTCACGACGTCGACATCAAGCTCATGTTCGACGAACGCTGGTCGGTACGCCTGCCCCACGATGCGCAGGTCTACCGGGCGGCGATCGAAGGCTCTCTGGGAATCGGCTTGTTCGCTGATTTCCTATCGCGCCGGGGCAGGAAAGTCTTGACTGCCTCCGACGACCTCAGGGTACGGCTGTGGGAGCTGCCGGAGGTGGAGACCTTGATCGCCGCCGCGCGCGACGCCAAGCTGCCGACTCCGGAATTCATGGCGCAGTCAAAGGAGCCAACCCTGTTGACCGTATTCGACGGCCATCCCAAGAGAGTCACGGCCATTGAGATCAGCCACGACGGCGCCTACGCCGCCACCGCCTGCGAAGACGAGATCGGCATCTGGCGTACCGAGCTCGGTACCGAGCCAGTGCTGCTGGCCGGCCACCGCGGCGTCGTCACCGCCGTCAGCTTCGACCCCAAGAGCCGCCTGCTGCTCACTACGTCGCGCGATGGCACCGCTCGCATCTGGAAACTGTCCGATCTATTCGCGGCGCCGATCGTGCTCGAAGGCCACGACAACCCACTGATCTCCGGCACCTTCAACCTCGATTCCAGCCACGCCCTCACGCTTTCGGACAACCGTGCCATCTGGCATTGGACGGTCGCTACCGGGCAGGGGGCCAAAATCGCCGAGGCCAACTGCGACGCGATCGAAGTCGGCTTCGCCGAGCTCAACAACTCCGCCATCATCGCCTGCGCCGACGGCTCCGCCCGCATCTTCGACCTCGTCAGCGGCGAGATACACGTACTGGATTAGTGTCCGTCGCTCGGGTCTAGCGCGCTGGGTGCGATTCTAGGGCTCGGAGCCCGTGAAGACGTCGTCGATCGTCTCAGCCGCGAGCAAGCGGCTCGACCAGTCGATCAGCTGGTCGCTATCAGCGCTATCGATTCGGCGGTCGATCGCCTCACCGGCCGAGCCGAACTTCGTCTGCAGCAGACGTCGAAACAGCGATCTCTCACCCTCGAGCCGCCCTCGCTCGGCGCCCAGCCGGAGCCCTTCTTCCCGACCTTGCTCGGCGCCCAGCCGGAGTCCTTCTTCTCGCCCTTGCTCGGTGCCCAGCCGGAGTCCTTCTTCCCGACCTTGCTCGGCGCCCAGCCGGAGTCCTTCTTCTCGCCCTTGCTCGGTGCCCAGCCGGAGTCCTTCTTCCCGACCTTGCTCGGTGCCCAGCCGGAGTCCTTCTTCCCGACCCTGTGCGGCCCACTGCTCGGTCCAAGGTTGCATTTTCACCTCCAAATAGGTCCTGAACTCTTCCAGGTCTTGCAGCTCCGGTACTTCGGTTCCCGGAACGCGAGCGGGAAGCACGACCTTCGACAACCAGGCTAACACGTCTCGACGTAGTTCGCGCTGGTCGGGCGATTCCAGCCAGCGCGCAAAGTTCTCCACCATCTGGGTCAGGTGGGCGACGCCGTGATCCTGCTCGACTCTTGCGATACCCGCCACTACGTTGTCCACCAACTGCTCGAGCATCTCCAGCGGCAGGCGCTTCTCATCGATCAGGCCGTAGCGCAGCGACGGCAGGTGGGCCGCCAGACTTTCTGGCACCGTCTCGATCAGCTCACGGACCTCGAGCGGCGCCCACCACTCCGGATCTCCGTTGTAGAACACTACTGGAAACACTGGCGGCAGCTTCTCACCGCGCGTCAGCGGGCGCTCCTTCAAAAGCCGCTGGTAGAAGAGCGCGACATACACCAGCATGCGCAGCGCCATATCGTGATCGCACGACGACTGCAACTCCAGCAAGATGATGACGTAGAGATCCCGATCGCGCCATTTGACTCGCCAAACGACATCGCTGTTGCGCTCCTCGAACTCACCCGCGAGCTGCCCCGAAACGTAGTCAGACGGCAGCTTCTCCAGGGTTTCGAGGTCGAGCTCGGCAACCCAGGGTTCGTGAACAAAGCCGCGTAAGAGATCACGGATCGTGCGAGGGTGGCTGAACAGCAGTCGATGGCTGCGATCGAGGGCTTTGTGCGGCGGCTTGCGTGGCTTCGAGACCATAGTCCTTCCTCCTGGAGGTTGCGGCGCCTGCCGAAGACCGCATGGACTGCGAGCAAACGCTTCACCCTATAGAAGACGGAAAAACGGCCGCCAATCTTGTCGGAGAGTTCAAATTGAGTCGAAATCGATCCCCAATAACACAGAACGGCTCGATTCGAGCCAAAAAACATAGAACTTTGGATATTCCAAGGTTTGAGATTTTTTAGCTCAAATCGGCCCAACCCCTCTTAGGATGCCTCCACGTTCGATCGCGACGGCGTCGGAGCCGCTATTCCGGTGGCTTCAGCGCCTGGAAGATCGGCGTAGAAAGGAGGTGAAAGCCCATGCCATTCCTCAAATCCATCCACGGTCGCCTGAAGTCGTGTGACTCCGTCATACAGTCAATTCAGGAGCACGGCCAACGGGTGAGCGGAATCCTGAGCGATCGCCTGAGCGGACTGATCGAAGAGGGCGGGGAGATGCCCGACCTCTGGGCCTTGCAGCAGCTTTTCTTGAAGCAGCTGCAGGCTTCCAGCACCCGTTTGGAGCAGGCCGAAAAGGCCCACATTGCCGAGCTCGGCAACGACGCGAAGCCCCGCGCAGAGCGTGACGCTGCAACTAAAGAGCTAAGCGAAGTGGTCTTGGACCTGCGCCAGATGTTCGAGGGCCTCTACCGGCCCGAGAATATCGAGTCGTTCGGATTCCCGGACCGCGTGTCTCGGGAACCGGCGCTGTTGCTTCGTCAGGCAGACCACCTGATCGAACAGATCGCTGACCCCGAACGGCCGCTCCCCGAGGCCCGTCGAGTCGATATCGAGCTGACGCCCGAGTCGATTCTGCGGAACCTCGAGCCGTCCACCCAGACGCTGCGCGAAGCACTCGACACAGTCGGGCGCGAAGCGAAGCGTGCGGCGCCAACGCTGGCCGATCGCAACCGGGCACAGAGCGACTATGACCAGGCCTTCCTGTGGACGGCTCGGACGCTTGAGGCGATGTATAGCCTCGCCGGCGAAACCGAGCTGGCCGCAGTGGTCCGGCCATCGCGACGTCGCCCGGGACGGACCGCCAAGCATGCGAGCGAAGAGCGCGAGACTGCTTCGAACCCTGAAGCTACCGAGCCCTCAGAGCCCGCTGACGGTACCGTCTGTTTGCAACACTCGGAAAGTGACCCGTTTCAGCAATCGGTTGTTGACCCACCCCAGCCAGTTTGAGTTATGACGCTGGTCGCGTCGTCTTCATTCCCTTCCATTGACATTGGGAGGGATGAGAGGAGGCTTGGAGGGCCTTCCTCCGATCCCGCTGGACTACTTGTTTTGGTTTCTGCGCTGCCGGTATGAGGCACCACGTGTGGTCAGAATGTGCGCGTGGTGGCTGAGGCGATCCAGCAGTGCGGTGGTCAGCTTCTCGTCGCCAAAGACATGGACCCATTCCTCAAAGGGTAGGTTGGTCGTCACCATCGTTGAGCGCCGTTCGTAGCGCTCGGCGAAGACATTGAAGAGCAGCTCGCCGCCAGCTCGATCGAAGGGCACGAAGCCGAGCTCATCGATGATCAGCAGCCGAATGCGCAGCAGCTTCTGTTTCAGGCGGATCAGCGATCGGGTCTCGTGGGCTTCGAGCAGCCGTTGGACCAGGTCCGCAGCACGGATAAAGAGCACGCCATGCCGGCGGCGCGTCAGCTCCACGCCGAGCGAGATCGCCAGGTGAGTCTTACCCGTGCCCACAGGCCCGGCGATGACGACGTCCTCAGCTTTGTCGAGAAAGGCCCCGCTTGCAAGCTCGTGGATCTTGGGCTTCGAGACCCCTTGCAGAGCCTTCCAGTCAATCTGGTCCAGAGTCTTCAAGTCAGGGAAGCGAGCTTCGCGTAGCCGACGGGCGGCAGTACGCTGCCTACGATTCTGGATCTCACGATCAAATAGCTCGCGTAGAAACTCTTCGTAAGGCCAGCCGTCGTCTCGAGCCTGGCGAGCGACGCCCGCGAGCTCGCGACCCAAGCCAGGCATCTTGAGCGTGCGGATCTGCTCGTTGAGTACCGCTTTAAGAGCCGCGTCGCTCATCAGAAGCTCCCCGTGCCGAGCAGGCCACGATAGTCCTCGATGTCAGCCGCTTCGATCGTGTATCTCGAAAGGGCTTCGGGGACGTCGATCCTTGCGGGCGCTGGTGCCGTCTCCGGTGCCGTCTCAGTCTGGGCTTCGAGAGTCGCTTCTAGCGCCTGGGCTACAGCGGCCTGGCCGTGATCACACAGGGCTCCCAGCAGTCGGGAGATCACACGCGCAGCCCCCAGCTCACCGTAGCGCGGCACCAGTAACGGCCAAAGGCGATCAAACGGCGACCCGAGCTCGGCGATCAGCTCAGGCGCCACCTGACGCACTGCCTGGGGCTTCTTCGCCAGCTCTGGTAAGTAATGACGGTACTTGACGTTACGAGTGCCCGGGCGCTCTTTGCGTAGCGTCATGCTCTCCCCGTGGCACTCCACACGCAGGTCGTCGACGCCGACGTAGACGGTCGCCTGCAAGCACTTCCAGTGGCTCTTCACCGAGTACCGGCTGCGATCGACTCGAATCATGGCCTGCCGGGAGACCTCCACCAGCTCGACTTTGCGAGCGTCGAAGGCCACGGCTGGCAGAGCCCGGAGCTGCCCTTGCTCCTCGCCGAAGCGCTCCATCGCCGTGCGCCCCTCAGCGTCACGCTGCCGCTCGGCTTGACGGCGGATCGACGCTCGCAAGGTCTCGGAGATCGCATCGAGACTCTCGCCTTCGGGTACCGGCGTCATATGCTGCAGACGGATGCCCCGGCCGCGAGCTTCCACGCCACCTTTGTCATGGCCTTCGCCAGGGCGAGCGAAGCAAGCCTCGTACAGGTAGTGACTCACCAGCGCCTTGAACCGATCGCTGAGCTCGATCTCGAGTCCAACGCGCCGCTTCACCGCAGCGGAGAGATTGTCGTACACCAGCCGCCGGGGAACGCCGCCAAACTCGGCGAACGCGCGCACATGGCCGTCGAGAAACGACACCTGGTCGCAACGGTCATACAAGTGTACGAAGTCACGTCCCGAGTACATCAATCGAATCAATAGCTTCCAGGCCTTGTGGGTCTCCCCGGCCTCGCACACTGTCACCTCGAAGAAGTCCACCTGCGCGCTGTCGCCGGCGCGATGCACCAACGGAATGTAGACCTCTGAGGCTTGCCGGCGTTTCTCGCGCAGGTAAGCCCGCACCGTCGACAAGCCGACCGCATAGCCTTCCTCGATCAGCTGCCGATGGACTCGGCTGCCCGTGATCCGCTGCTTGGCCGT
>JBCCEE010000023.1:0-37691 GCA_039030415.1 Acidobacteriota bacterium | reverse complement strand
GCGGACGGCGCTTCAGGTCTTGCAGCGCAAGGTCTCCAGGCAACAGGAGAGCCGCGTCCAGGCCAAGGACAGCGCGCTGCCGGCGAACCCGGGTGTGCATCTCAAGGCCACGCCCGCCAACGACGACTGTACCGACGCTACACCGATCGGCAACGGCACCTTTACCGGCGACACCAGCATGGCGACGCCCGACGGCAGCGCCGGTTGCGGCTTCTCCGATTCGTCTCCCGACGTCTGGTTCCGCTACTCCACGCCGATCGACAGCAACGTATTCGTCGACACGATCGGCTCCGAGTTCGACACTGTGCTGGCCGTTTTTGAAGGCTGCCCGGGGAGCATTCCAAACGAGATCGCCTGCAACGACAATTCGGTCGGCCTGCAGTCGGCGCTGCAGTTCTTCGCCTTTGCGGGTACCGAATACCTGGTGCGAGTCGCCGGCTTCAGCGGCGCCGCGGGGCCCTACACCCTGAACGTTGGCCTGGGCGGTTCCATCACCGGCCGGGTCACCGACGCGCTCACCGGCGAGCCGCTGCCGTTCCTCACCGTCTCGGCCGAGCGCCCCGGTCGATTCGACGGGCGCTCTGGGGCCACCAACCTCGACGGCACCTACAGCATCGATGGCCTCGGAATCGGCACCTATGTCGTTTACATCGAGAACGCGTCCGACTACCTGCCCGAGATCTACGACAACCTGCCCTGCCCCGGCAGCAGCTGCGATCTCTCCCTGGGTACCCGCGTCACCGTTGAACAGGGCGTCGTGGTCGAGGACATCGACTTCACCCTCGACCTCGGCGGCAGCATCACTGGCACCGTCACCGACGCCGGTACTGGCGAGCCGCTGGCCTCGGCCACGGTGGTGACCCTCACCGACGGCGGAGACACCCTGCTCGACTTCCTCTCCACCAACAGTGAAGGACGCTACACCGCGAGCGGCCTGCCGGCTGGCAGCTACCTGGCCCACACCCTGGTTCAGGACTACCAGGACGAGCTGTGGGACAACGTCCCCTGCCCGGGTGGCGTCCTCGGGGGCTGCGAGGGCGACGCCGGCACTGAGATTCCGGTCGTCCTGCGCGAGACCACCGAAGGCGTCGACTTCGCCCTCGAGCGGCTGGGCTCGCTGGCCGGCACGATCACCGCCAGTGCCGACGGCAGTCCACTCGAATTCGCCGGCGTCGAAGTCTGGAATGCCGACGGCAATCCCGTGGGATCGGGGGTGACCGACAGCTCGGGCGCCTACCGGGTCGGCGGCCTGCCGGCCGGCAACTACCGCGTCTCGACCAGCTTCGTCTTCGGGTTCCGAGACGAGCTGTTCGACGACCGGCCGTGCCCGAACGGCGTCTTCGTGGGGTGTGATCCAACCACTGGCGACGAAGTCACCGTCCAGCTCGATCGCGATACCCCAGGCATCGACTTCGCCCTCGACCGACTCGGGGCCATCAGCGGCAACGTCATCGACGCCGATACCCAGCAGCCGATCCCGTTCGTCACCGTCAGCGCCTTCGACACCAACGGCAATTTCATCGCGGGCGACATTACTAATGTCGACGGCGACTACCGAGTGGCTCTTATTCCCGCCGGCGACGTCTTCGCCACCGCCACCATGGACACCTACTTCGGCGAAGTCTACGATGACAAGCCCTGCCCCTTGGAAGGCTGCGACCCGACCACCGGCACGCCGATCTCGGTCTCCCTCGAAGCCACCACCGAGGGCATCGACTTCGCCCTCAAACCTCTCGGAGCCATCGCCGGCACCGTCACCGACTCCCAGACCGATCAGCCCTTGCCCGACATCGTCGTCCGAGCCATTAGCCAGGACGGCGTGTTCGCGAACAGCGCCACCACCGACGCCGAGGGCCGCTTCGTCATCGAGCGGCTGGGCCCGGGGGACTACCGCGTCACCACCTCGAGCCCCGAGCATCTCGACGAGCGCTACGACGACATCCCCTGCCCCGAGAGCTCCTGTGGCGAAGTCGGTATCCTCGTGCCGGTCAATCTGAGCGCCACCACCGAAGGCATCGACTTCGCGCTCGATCGCCTCGGCAGCATCTCCGGCCAGATCACCCTGGCCGGGGGCGGCGATCACTTCTTCAGCTCGGTCTCCGTGCGAGACCTCAACGGCAACTTCATTCAAGGCGTCTCCGGCGGCAGCGTCGACGCGTCCGGCAGCTATACCTACCCCGGCTTGCCTGCAGGCACCTACCTGATACTGGCGAGCAATTTGTCCGACTTCGTCTCCGAGCTCTACGACGACATCCCGTGCCAGGCGAACTGCGATTTCACCGCCGGTACCCCTGTGGTGGTCGAGCTCGGCCAGGACACCGGCGGCATCGACTTCGTGCTCGAGCGCAGCGGTTCGATCTCGGGCGAAGTCGTGGACTCGGCGACCGGCGAGCCGCTCGACGTCTTCGTCCAGCTGTTCAACGCGGCCGGTAGCGTCCTCGCCACCAACAACACCTTCGGCTCCGGCAGCTACTCCTTCGACTCGCTCGCAACCGGCACGTACTTCGTCGGCATCGGGCGCGACAGCGGCTACTTCCGAGAGCTCTACGACAACGTCCCGTGCGCTGAGACCGGCTGCGACCCGACCACCGGCACGCCGATCTTCATCACGCCGGGTCTGGAGCGGGACGACATCGATTTCGCCCTCGACTCCTTGCCCGTCGGCGCCATCGCAGGTCGCCTCACCGACGCCCTGACCGGCCAGCCCGTCCGCACCGTCAACGTCCAGCTGTGGAATGCCGCGGGTGACTTCCTGGCGGGATTCGGCGTCGACGACCAGGGCCGCTACAGGTTCGAGCGCTTGGAGCCCGGCACCTACACCGTCTCCACCGCCACGTTCTCCGACTACAACGACGAGCTGTGGGACGACCTGCCGTGCCCGGGCGGCGCGCCGGAAGGCTGCGATCCCACCACCGGCACGCCGATCGTCGTCACCGCCGGCACCGTCACGTCGAACATCGACTTCACCCTCGTGCCGTCGTTCGCCAACTGCGTGCCGTCGGCAACCGAGCTGTGCCTAGCGGGCGGCCGCTTCCGGGTCGAAGCCACCTGGCAGAACCAGGTGATGGCCACCGGCGACGGCCGGAGCGTCGGGCTGACCGGAGACACCGGCTACTTCTGGTTCTTCGATCCCGACAACGTCGAGCTGGTGGTCAAGGTGCTCGACGCCTGCTTGGACTTCGATCGCTTCTGGGTATTCGCCGGCGGCTTGACCGATGTCGGCGTTGTACTGACGGTGACCGACACCCTGACCGGCGCCAGGAGGGTCTATGACAACACCGTCGGCACGCCGTTCGCGCCCGTCCTCGACACCGACGCCTTCACCACCTGCTCGGACGGCGCGGCAGCCGGTCGCGACGAGCTCCGGCTCCCGGTGCCCTTCACGCCGCTCGACGAGATCCTCCAGCAGGAGCTCGGTCACGTTCCGCCCAAGAATCTCTCGTTGAACGACGGTCGCTTCAACGTTAGGGCGGTGTGGGCGACGGACGGAGCCTCCGAAACCGCCGAAGCCGTCGTGCTGACCGACGACACGGGATACTTCTGGTTCTTCGACGCCGACAACGTCGAGGTGGTGGTCAAAGTGCTCGACGCCTGCGGCCTGCTGGGCTTCGACAACTTCTGGGTCTTCGCCGCCGGCCTCACCGACGTCGAAGTCACCCTCACCGTCACCGACACACTGTCGGGCCAGGTCCAGGTCTACCAGAACCCCTTGGGTTCGCCCTTCCAACCAATCCAAGACACCGCCGCCTTCGACACCTGCGACGCCATGCCTCGCTCGCCGACTCGCTAGCCGTCTAAGTGGGTTCCGCAGCGCTTGCGGAGCCTTCGCTCGGTCTCGAGTCGGTTCCGCAGCGCTCGTTTCGTCGACAGCGCCGTCGAAAGTGGGCTCCGCATCGCTTGCGGAAGCCCCGCTCCTCCGAGCGAAAGTCCCGCATCGCCTGGAGGGCTCACCGCTCATTTGAGCGCAACCTCCGCAGCGCTTGCGGAGCCTTCGCTCATTTGAGCGCGGCATCCCAATCGCCTTTCGGGTGCTTCGCTCATCCGAGCGAACGGCCCGCACCCACTGCGGAGACGAGCGCTCGTCCGATCGCAGCGTCCACATCGCTGGTGGAGCCGACTTCAGACCGAGCGCAGCGTCCACATCGCTTGCGGAGCCGACTTCAGACAGAGCGAAGCCTCCGCAGCGCTTGCGGAGGCGACTTTAGAACGAGCGCAGCGTCCACATCGCTTGTAAGAGCGCAGCTTTGAGCGTCTCGCCTGGCACAAAAGACCTGCTACCGAACTCGGCTTTGAGCGATGTTCCAACGATCGGTTAAGATGCGCCAACTTTTATGAAGCCCAGAGATCGTTCCGCGGTCACCTCGAGATTTTCGCTACCGACGGCAAGGCCCTGGACTTGCCAAAGGTGGAGTTCGACAGAGTAAACGTGTCTTGAAGTCTTATAGCTAAAAATTAATTTAGTTCAGGCTCGACGCAATGCGCTAAAAGTATCTGAGCCTACTGGGAGGACAGCAGATTGACGATGGGTGATCAGACTCCAGTGATCGAGGGAACCCTCGGCATCCACATACTCTCCTCAACCATGGGAGAGAGCATCATAGTCACGCTACCCGACAAAAGCTGGTTCGTGATCGACGCCTTCTCGGGCGCACGAGTCAAGGCTTCAGGACCGAATCGCCCTCATGCCGTGCTTTCATTCCTGAAACGCTTCGGGCTGAACGCAGTGGATTGCAACTTTGTTCTATTGACACATCTCCACGAAGATCATTACGAAGGAGTCCCTTTCCTGCTAAAACAGCTGCGGGAGCTTCATCCGACGCTTCCTCTCGCACGCCACGGTAACTATCGTGAGACCGGCGTCCTGAAAGTACTCGAGAAGCACTACAAGGCCGAGTACTTAGTTTCATCTAAAGTGAAACACATCGGTATCCGCGCTGATGAGGTAGCCAAACTCTTTGCGAACGACTGCATCGATCTGGGCCAATGGGAGCTACTCCATTCGCACTCAGAAACCCAATGCAAAGTCTTCACCGTGGCACCGGGCGAGAATATCGTCAATCGCTTCTACAACCCCAAGGCCTTCCGAAGCGACCTGGACCAGGAAGCTCCCAAAGAGGTCCTGGAAATTGTCAAGAGCCAGAACAAGATCATCAACGACATGAGCGTCGCCGTTTGCGTCCAGTTCGGCGAGACCTGCGTTCTACTGCCTGGCGATTGTGAAAAGGAAGCCTGGAGGGCCATCGCAGAGAAACCGCTGCCCAATCGAACGATTGCGAGCGTTGTCGATCCACTCGGTGCGGTCAACTTCATGAAGGCCCCTCACCATGCTTCCGCACGCGCCTGGAATAGCTATCTCGAAAGCCTCTATCGGCCATGCGACGTAACTGTCGCCACTCACCACGAGAAAGGTCAGAATCAGCTTCCCAACCCCGAGGGCCTGGCACTCATCCGAAGAACCGGCACAGGCGTCGCGATTCCCGATCGCTCGCTACTCGCTCCGGAGCTTCAAGAGCAGGCCGATGACCTACCTCGATTCACCAGAATCCCGGTCCCACACGGGCGAAGAGGCTCTGAGTTGGAGGCCGAGAAGTTGAGAGCCGGGCTGGACGGCTCCATCCGATCAGAGCCGCAGGACGAGATTGCTTGGGTTTCTCTGTCGTTTCACGACGACGGAAGCTCGAGCGGTCGCTGGTACGGCGGCAGTCAAGCTGCGTTCCTACCAGCCTTCGCTGCTAGACCTCAGGCCGCATCGGGACGAGCGTAACGTTGCGCTCGCCATCTTGGCGGGTTCCGAAGATCTTGAGGTCCATTCCCGTTGCTATCTCGTCCGGCTGGAAGCCAGCGTCATGAAACTTCTGGATCGGCAAGGAGATTCGGAACTCATTGCCATCCTCGCCCCAGAACGTACAGTGCGCTTCATCGAAACCGACTTCGCGGATCTCAGCGAGAAACCGCGAGTCCGCCTCGGGACAATCCTTGTCTTCGCAGCACCACTGGAAGTCTGTCGGAGCGTACTCTGCAAGGTATTGGAGTCCTGCCGGATCTATATTCAACAGCAGCTGAGCCAGCTCCAGATCCAGCCCGCGGCGCTGAGTTTCACCGTGCATGACATGAAGTTGAAGCGCCAAGACGCGAGCCAGATCACGGCTCTCCGCGCTGCATGCAGACCTCGTGTCTTCAGCTTCACGCAAATCCGTTGGCTTGCCTGCCCAGTCGCTATGCAGCCTGACGTGGGCCAGGTGGCGCGCGACTTGGAGACGATGGCCGAGCGGCAGAGGGTCGTCCCCCGGATCCGGCACTGAGAGCGTGACTTCCTTCCACAGGGACATCACGTCTGAGCCCTCATGCTCTGCATAGCGATCGACCGCGGTCCATCCGGGATACTCATCGTCGTCGACTTCGGCGAAGGTGACGAAGTGCTCGAGTTTGCGCTGCCCGATGATCGACGCCGCCGAGGCGAACGGAATGCGCGAGGCCTTGGCAACCAGGCTGCGCGCGGCATGCCGAATGGCCGTGACGGAATCGGAGGAGAGCGTATGCTCGGGGAGGCTGTCGTTCCAATTCAGCTCCGTTGGGAGCTCGGGCTCAAAGACCGGCAGCAGCTCCGACTGTGCCAGCCGCTTGAGGATCGAGCCCTCGAGCCTGGCGGCCGCCCTGCTCTCGAAGCGGAGCTTGCTCCATGCTTCGCCGATCTGATCCGCGTCGAGCTTGCGGCGGGCCCAGTAGCCGCGATACATGATGGCGAAGATCGAGAACAGGCTGACGACCTGCTCCACCATCGCATGAGCTTCTCGCGGATCAGCCTCTTTGATCTGCCTGAGCTCTGAAGGCAAACCCTCCGGCCTCAGATGGTCCCACCAGTAGTGGCCGATCTCGTGCCCCACAACCGTTCTGAAGATAAAAAAGTTGTTGGGGTTGTCAGCCAGCAGTTGGCTCGTCGGCGGCTCGTAGCAGATGCAGGCCCCAGTGATGGTCTGCCCAAGATCTGGCAAGAGCATTTGGGCCTGCTTGATCAGTGCGCCTGGAGCGGCTGGGTCTCGATCCGCCAGGTTCGTCTGCTCGACGCTGAAATCCCAGGCCCGCGTGATGAAGGGCACCTTGGAGTCCGAGCGGACCGCTTGAATGAGTCCCGAAAGCGGATGGAGGTTGTCGAGCTCCCAAAACTCCTGATTCGCGATCTTCTCAACCTCTGGCAACCCTGTCTCGAGATCGAGCCGGCGGTCGAGCTGAAAGAGTCTGGGGAAGTATCCCGGTCGGTCGCTCTCGAATCGCTGCAGTTGCGGACTCTGAAGCGACAGGCCGTCACATGGGCGACGCCGGAGTCGAACTGCTTCGAGGTCTCTAAGCTCGACAAAGGACCGAGGCGGATAAGCGCCTTTCGTCGCGAGGTAGCCTGTTTCTGCCCTTAGATTCCTGGGAACCCAACCGTTCGCACGCACCTCTCGCAGCGACTCGGGTCGCGGATTGAACCACCCTAGAGCTTTGGGAGCCTGATCGGCGAATGTGAGCTTTTTCATTGTTGTCTGAAGCCTGGTAGGACATAGCTTGGTAGAACAGCACAAAAAAAAATTAATACTACGCTATTAGATGATAGCTAAAAATCGCACAGTTAACCAGGGAAAAGTCGGGTTTTTCAGCTAACAAAAGCAAAATTAGCGCAACAGTCATCGAAGGTCCAGTCGAAACCCCAGAACGAAGCTACATCGAATTATTTATCTTGATAAAAGCCGAAACACCACCCAACCAGGCAGACAAAAATATTTTTTAACTATGACCAAGACGAGCTAACTCAGTCTAACCACACCTTGCGTACTCAACCCATGAGGCAAGCTACTGCCAAAGTTCAGCAATAAGTCTGCCGAACTAGCTAACGAGGCATAGAAGGCCTCAACGCAAGCGCCCTCCAACCCGTCTTGCCAGTTAAAAAACCACCGCTGACCGCAAAGGCTTGATTATAACTTCCCGAGCTGCTACCCTATCTTGGTTAGAGGGCAGCCATGTCTCAGCCAAATCAAGAGCCAGCATCCCAGACGCAATCCACGGCCTCAGCGCCCAAGCAGCGCAATAGGGCCAAAGCCAAGAGGAGTCGCGCCTACCCTGCGATTACCCTGAAGGCGGCGATTCAACTGGTTCAGCGGCAGACGGCCCAACTCGGCCCCGGCTCCTTTGACCGCGAGACCATCGCTAAGGCGCTGGGGCATGCGCGCAGTAGTGGCCCAGCCGCCAGAAAAATCGCCGCCATGAGCCATTACGGCCTGCTTTCGAGAGCCAACAAATGCTACAGCCCCACCTCACTTGCCAAGAGGTTGCTGCGGTCAGACATGGATGGACTCGCAGCGGCTAGAAAAAAGGCATTTCTGAAGCCTACGCTGTTCCACGAAGTCTTTGAGCGCTACCGAAATGAAGGCGCACTGCCGGAGCTCTTGGGACCTGCCCTGGCCAGCGACCATGGGATCTCTCCTGCGGTACAAGAAGAAGTGGCGTCGATCTTCCGCGAATCGGGCGTTTTCGCCGGCGCGCTCAAAGCTGATGGGTCGTTTACCGGGCCTCGGCCAGTGGCCGTCGATCCCACGCGGGATCTGAGGCTGGAGCCCAGAGCCAACTCTGCTGAAGCTGAAGTCCGGTCTTCTGAGCCTCGCCAAAAAGCAAGCATAAGACTATCCCATGGCAAAGCAGTCCTCAGTTTGCCGAGCAAGCTGACTCAGAGCGACTACCAGAAGCTCACGGCTTTGCTCAGCGCCTACGCTCTGCCCGAGGACGAGGCCCCCGCCGTCAAAGAAGTGCCGTCTAACGTCTATCCCATGGACCGCGACCGGCCCAGGTAGGCTCGACGCGCCTGTAGGCGTAAAAAGGCCCCGGCAAAGCCGGGGCTTGCGGCGGCACCTAGGAGAAGAGCGCCGGACAGGATTCCATCTGAGAAGCGATCGATAGACGATCGCGCGGCGGCCGTCGGACGACTTTCCGGCGGTCTACTTGGCGACGGCTTCGCTGGAGCGCTGGCACTTGGGTGGGTCGTCGGCGGTGAGCATGCGGGCGACCTGCATGCCGTCACCGACGGAGCCGGCGAGCGAGAAGCTCCAGCAATCGCACATGGTCTGGCCGGTCTGGAAGCTGTCGCAAGCCTCCACGCAGACGCCGTTGCCACCGTTGCAGCTGGAGTAGAAGGGACGCCCGCCGCAGCCACCGGTGCTGGCCGGACAGTCCGGTGCCGAGTAGCCGCAGTTGCCGCCAAAGCCGGTCTTGCCCGGACGCGACACTTCGGGACCGACGAGGTGGGTGTCGACGATCGCGACGTCCACTTCCGCGCCGACCGCGGTCTCGGTCTCCGACAGAGCGGCAGTCCCGTCGAGGGTGGCACCGAATGCCGGGACGGCTAGCAGGCTCAGCAGCAGAATTCGTTTCAACATAGTCTCTCCTTGGATCTGAATTGCGTAACAGGATGGGATCCGCAGAGCTGGCCAGCTCGCTATCCGTCCTAAGCAACCGCCGTGCCGGAAGCCGTCGACGCCACCGCCGACGGCTTCCCAACGCAGCTTTGCGGCAGATCAAGGTTCTAGAACGTCCCAGAATCCGAGCACGACCATCCGGCCAAATCATTGATAATAAGTTATTAAGGCTCAGCATAGGCCTAGGCACAGGGGCTCCTACGACGTTGAGCCAATAGGCTTCCCGTGCCTGGACGATCCGCGCCGCGGGTGGCTCCAGGATGGAGCCGGGTGGCTCAGATTTGGAGCCACCGTCTGCCACCGTCGGTTCAAGCGTGCGAGTTTTTCGCACGCCTGATGACTCAGTCGCCGGTCCTTTGGCGATGGAACGCCAATCCGGCGTTGTCGCCGGACGAAAACTACGCCAGGACCTTGCGCACCATGTCGGCGGTCACGGTGAGCATCTTGCCGCCGCCTTCCCGCGCCGGTAGCTCGCCGGCGTGGCCGGGATCGAACTCGAAGTCGTTGATGATCTCCGAGAAAATCGGCCGCAGGGCGCGGGCGCCGGTACGGCTGTCTTTGGCCGCGGCTTCTGAGATCAGCGCGGCGGCCATGTCTTCGATCTCTAGGTGGATGTCGAGGGTCTTGAAGAATCGCCGGGCGCGCACGAACGGCGACTCGTACGACTTGAGCAGAATCTCGCGCAGCACCTTGATCGAGAGGTCGCGCAGCAGCACCGTGGCCTCGAAACGCGCCATGAACTGCGGCACCATGCCGAAGTCGAACAGATCTTTCGGCTTGAGGAACTCCGACAGCACGAAGCGCGTCTCCATCCGCACCTTGCCTTCGGCGGTACGCACGGTGGTGGTGCGCAGCTTCTCGCCGCTGCCCGGCTTCAGCACCCGGTTGTAGACCTGATCGTACAGACCTTCGAAAGCGCCGCCGCAGATGAACATCATCTTGCTGGTGTCGATATCGAGGGTGACCTCTTTCTCGACGCCGTCGACCCAGGCATGGATCGGATAGGCCACCCGCTCGCCTTCCATCAGGGTCAGCAGGCCCTGCTGCAGCACGACGCCAATGGCGTTGGGCTTGCCGGCGACGACCGCCGCCATCTTGTCGATCTCGTCGACGCAAATGGTGGCGCGCTCGATCGCCTGCTTGAGGGCGTCGGGCGTCGGATGGTGGCCGGCGATCGCTCGCGCCCGCTGCTCCACCGCCTTGAGCAGACGCCCGGGCCGGAACTCCATGCGGTCGACGTCGACCAGCAGGTTGGCGTTGATGATGGTGACGGCGCGGAACGGCTGGTACTCCGACACCTCGTTGTAGAGGCGCTGGATGTTGTTCATGATCGTCGTCTTACCGGTACCCGAGTTACCGATCATCAGCAGGTTGCCGGGCATCTTGCCGGTGGTGTGCTTGAACACTCCCACCGAGACGAATCGCAACGCCTGGTCCTGGCCCAGCACGCCCTGATTGAGCTCGTCGAAAATCATCGGGGGGCGAATATCGAACAAAGAGCGCTGCTCGGGCGATTGCGTGGTGATGGCTTCGATCATTTCTTCGACGACTGGCATGCTGAGCTCCGGATCTCTTCGTGGGTAGTCGGTGGGTGAACGGATCTTCCAGGCCCTCTCGGTTGCCTCGCCCGAGCCTGGATCCGCGGGCTGCAGCAGGTCTCACAGCTCGCGACAGTGGAGTTTACGGTACAGCGGCCTCGAGCGCCCATGGAACCCGGACGAAACCTGTCGAGCTGGTATAGCATCCAACCAACTGACCGTTTCGGCAAAAGGTCTACGACACATGAGCCCCTCCTGGTACAAGGTCCTGCACATCTTCGGCGTCCTGATGACCTTCGGGGCGATGGGCGCGATGATCATGCAGGCGATGAGCGGCTCACGCGGCAACCGCGCCCTGGCCGCCATCACCCACGGTATCGGGCTGGTCCTGGTGCTGTTCTCCGGTTTCGGCATGATCGCCAAGCTGGGTTATGGCTTCCCGGCCTGGGTGATCATCAAACTCGTCATCTGGCTGCTGATCGGCGGTGCCATCGCGCTCATCCGCCGGATGCCGCAGCAGGCGATGCTCTTCTGGTGGGCGCTACCCGTACTCGGCGCGTTCGCCGCCTACCTGGCGATCTACAAGCCAGTCTTCTGAGCCGCCGCGGCAGCTCGACCGAATCCTGATGAAGTCTCACCTTCAGACAGCTCACCTTCAGACGGCTCACCTTCAGACGGCCCACGTCCGGACGCGCCGTCTTGGAGTACGTCACGTCGCGGCCCAGATCGAACCGTGGCACTCGAGCCGGCGCTTGCTGGCCGTCTCGGCGCTGCTGGTGCTGCTGGCGGTAACGCTGGTCGAGAGCGCGGCCGCGGCCGACTTGCGCGGCCGCGTGATCCTGGCCAAGAACGCCGGCGGCAAGCCGTCGCGCGAGGTGCGCAACGCGCAGATCTACTTCACACCGCGGACGCCGATTGCGCTCGAGGTGCCGGCGGAGCCGTTCGAGATCGTCACCGTTCGCAAGGAGTTCACGCCGCGCGCCCTGACCGTGCCGGTCGGCAGTACGGTGCAATTCCCGAACGAGGACGTGATCCTCCACAACGTCTTCTCGGTATCGGGCAAGAACCGCTTCGACCTCGGCCTCTACAAGCGCGGTGCCGGCAAACAGGCGACGTTCGAGCATCCCGGCGTCGTGCGCATTTTCTGCAACGTCCACCATTCGATGGTGGCCTACATCATCGTCGTCGAAACTCCGTTCCACGCGACGCCCAACTTCGACGGCCAGTTCTTCCTCTCCGGCCTGCCCGAAGGCCCCGGCACGCTGACGGTGTGGCACGAGCGCAGCGAGCCCTACACGAGGGAGCTCACGCTACCGCTGGCCGAGCCACTCGAGATCCAGCTCACGGTGTCCAAGCCGCGGGTGCCGCGGCACACCAACAAATTCGGTAAACCCTATGCGAGAAAGCGCAGTGGCCGAGCCTACTAACTCCCGCTTCCAGCTATCCCTGGGCGCCCGCTTCTTCCTGGTCATCGCGCTGATCGTCATCCTGGCGGTCGGCGTCGCGGTCGCCGTCACCACCTTTCTCGGCAACGTCATCGCCGACCGCACGGTGCGCGAGACCCTCGAGCGCTCGAGCATGGTGCAGTCCGACTTCAAGGACGCCGCCGTCGAACGCCTCGGCTTGACGACCTCGCTGATCGCCAACGATCCGGAGTTCGCCGCCTACCTCTCAGAATCCGCCGCCTCCGGGGATATCGCGTCCACTCGCGATCTGCTGGAAGACTTCGCCACCAACCAGGCGCTGACCTTCGCGATCGCCCTGGATCCCGAAGGCTACGTGCTCGCCCAGGCCGGCAGCCTTCCGAAGTTTGGTGACGGCCTGTCGCAGGATCCGATCTTCCCCCGCATCGCCGAAGAAGGCTACGTCGCGGGCATCTGGGTGCAGCGCGAGCAGCTGTTCTACGTCGCTTCCGCACCGGTGCTGGCCGGCCAGCTGCTGCAGGGCTTCCTGCTCTCGGGTCAGGCGATCGAAGACTCGCAGGCGCAGAACCTGCGGCGCATCAACGGCACCGATGTCACCTTCATTCTCGCCTCCCAGGGCGCGGCGCCGGCCTGGGTCGCGACCTCGCTCGATCCCGAAGCGGCGGATGGCCTGCTGGCCGAGGTACAGCAGCGTCCCGGCATGCTGGCGCCAGCCACCGCCTCGGACGAAGCGGCGCGCACGCTCGAAGTCAAGCTCGGCAGCCGCCAGTATCTGGCGCTGGCTCGGCCGCTCGAAGACGCCGCCGAGCGCACCATCGGTGCCGCCATCAACCTGGCTTCGCTCGAAGAACAGCTGGCGCCCTTCAGGCGCATCGCCCAGATCCTCGGCGCGGTCGGCGTCGCCGCCATCCTGCTGTCTCTGCTGCTGTCCTACATGCTGCCGCGGCGGGTGCTGCAGCCGATCAGCCAGCTCTCCTCAGCCGCCAAGGCCGCCGCCAACGGCGACTACGACCAGCAGATCGCCACCGACAGCACCGACGAGGTGGGCCAGCTGGCCTCGGCCTTTTCGACCCTGCTGTCGGAGCTGCGCGAAAAGCGCGACATGGAGATCTACGTCAACGAGCTGACCCGCAACTTGCCCGACCATGAAGTCGGCACCAGCGAGGTCGTGCCCGCCGCTTCGCGCGACGCGACGCTGCTCGGCATCGAGCTGCGGGAGTACAGCAAGAAGGCCCCGGCCGGCTCCACCGATGCGGGCGAAGCCCTCGAAGTGCTGACCCGCGACCTGCGGCGCATCGCGCGTACCGTCGGCAAGCACCAGGGCAAGGTCGAAGCGGTGCTCGGGCATCGCCTGGTCGCTACCTTCGAAGGCCCCCAGCGCAGCCAGCGCGCGCTGGCCGCAGCCGCCGACATCACGTCGCGCGAGACGTCGCCGCAGGCCCACGAATCGATGGCGGTGGCGCTGGTGACGGGTTCGGCCCTGGCCGGCACGGTGACCTGGGACAGCCGCCCCGAGTACACCTTGGCCGGCCTGCCGGTGGAGCTGCTCGAAGGGCTGTTGAGGGTGGCGCGGGTCGGCACGCTGCTGTTCTCGCAGTCGGCGTTCGAAGAGCTATCGTCGACGTTCACCCAGGCCGGCGTCAAAGCCCAAGAGCACCGCAGCACGGTGAGCTCGACGCCGCTGTTCTCGGTGCCGGTCGCTGCTATCGCCAGTTTCGGCGGCACCGAGCTGTCGGCGACCCTGGAGATGACCCAGAACGAGACCACCGGCGTGGTGGCGTCGACGACGCTGTCCGGCGTCGGCCCCGGCAGCGTCCTGGGGGAGCGCTTCGAGGTGCTTTCCGAGCTCGGCGCCGGCGGCATGGGCGTGGTCTACAAAGCGCGCGATCGCAGCCTCAACGAGCTGGTCGCGCTGAAGATGCTCAAGCACGACGTGTTCGGCAACAGCGAGCGTCTCGAGCGCCTCAAGGACGAGCTCAAGATGGCGCGCAAGATCAGCCATCCCAACGTGCTGCGCACCTTCGACTTCGGGGAAGCCGACGGCTTTCCGTTCATCTCGATGGAGTACGTCCGCGGCATCACGCTCAAGCACCTGCTGGATCAGAGCGGCCGCCTGCCGCTGTCGGCCGGCCTGCGCCTGGCTCGCCAGCTCTGCCGCGGGCTGTGGGCCGCCCATTCGCAGCAGGTGCTGCACCGCGACATCAAGCCCGAGAACCTGATCATCGAGCCCAACGGCAACGCCAAGCTGATGGATTTCGGCATCGCTCGCCCGATCCAGCGAGCGACCACGACGCAGACCCAGCCCGGCACCCTGATCGGCACGCCCTTCTACCTGGCGCCCGAGCAGCTCGAGGGCCAGGAGCCCGACGAGCGGGCCGACATCTACGCCTGCGGCGTGGTGTTCTACGAGATCTTCACCGGCACCCTGCCCTACCCCTCGGACGGCAACGTCATGGACATCATCCGCCGCAAGATGCACGACGAGCCGACCGCCCCCAGCGAGCATTGGCCCACCGTGCCGCACACCCTCGAGCAGATCATCATGCGCTGCCTGGAGCGCAACCGCGAAAAGCGTTTCGGCAACGCCGACACGCTGCTCAAAGAGCTCGAGATCCTGCGCGCCTGACGGTCGCTCCGTTCGCTGGCGCAGCGTACGCTCCCAGCGTCTGGATCTCCAGACGCCGACGTTCCCCCTACGAGGCGATTCTGTCTCCGCGAGGGGACACCGCGAGCCGGGCGAGCCGCGACCGCCACGCCGATCCGCGGAAAAACACCTGGAATCTCATTTGCATAAGAATAGGGCAGGAGTCACGCAGTGAGCGCCCAAAGCCCGTAGGACAGCGGATAATGACAGCTGCTCTCGCATTGCAAACGGCCTCACGGCATGCTGCCTCAGCCCTGCTAAACTAGTCATAGGATAGTCATAGGAGTCGCCAGGACATGACCGACAGCGGAATGCACGGCGTCCCAACCGACGCCCAAACCTACGAAGCCCCGAGGCGCGACGTCTACGGTAGCCGCCTTGCGGTGCCCAGCGCGCTGCGGCTACACCTCGCCGTGCTCGCGGTCTGCCTGCTGCTCGGCGCTTGCGCCAGCGGTGGCGGCGGTGGTGCGGGAGGGGGCGCAGGGCTACCTTCGCTGCCTTCGCCCTCGAGCTCACCCAGCGGCGCGCCGTCGGCGTCTCTGCCGTCGCCGCCCAGCATGGGCACGCCGAGCGCACCGTCGGCACCTGGCGCACCGTCTGCCGGGGCGCCGGCCGCCGGCACCCCGTCTGCCGGGAAGCCGTCTACTCCTGGGACCCCGTCGGCTCCCAAACCTTCGGCCGGCAATCCGTCCGCAGGCAGTCCTTCCGCTGGCAACCCGTCCGCTGGGTCGCCGTCCGCCGGGGCGCCGGCCGCTGGCAAACCGTCCGCCGGGTCGCCGGCCGCCGGGGCGCCGGCCGCCGGCAGCAGCGCGCAGACGGCCGGCGAACGCCAGGCCGCCGTCGATCGTCAGCTCGACGCGTCTCTGGCCGAGATCGACAGCATGCTGCTGCGCGAGAAGGAAACGCTGGCCCAGCGACGCGCTGAAGAGCACAACGCCGGAGCGGAGAGCGGATCCTCCGGAGCTAGCGGCGGCTCCTCGGCCAGCGGCCTGCCGTCGAACGCCTCGGCCGGGGCCAACATCGGCGGCGGCAACGGCAACGGCCAGCAGGCGCCCGACGGGGTCGGCGGCCAGCCCGGCAAGCCCGAGGACTCCGGTAACGACGAGGAAACCGCTTCTCGCATTCCACCGGATATTCCCGACGGAGCCAACGACGATATCGTGGCTCGACAGCTGCGTGAAGCCGCGATGAATGAAGACGATCCCGAGCTGCGAGAGAAGCTGTGGGACGAGTATCGACGCTACAAAGGTGGCGGCAAGTGATCACCATCGAGGGGGTTCGAGAACGATGATAGGGCTGAGCAACGCCGACGACAACGCTGCGACGCGGCAGGCGCGCCTTCCAGGCTACCGCGTGGCTGCAGCCGTATTGCTGATGCTGCTGGCGGGCCCGATCGCCAGCTCGGCGGTCCCGCCAACCCAGGCGATCCAGGCCCAGGGCGAGATCCCGGAAGACAGCCTGCTCGACGTCGGCATCCAGATTCTCGATCCCGGCATGCCCGAGGGCGACCCCTACTCGCTCGAAGCCGACGGCTACTTCTCGGACGTACGCAAGTCGGAAGCGCGCTACATCCCGGTGAGCCTGATGGAGACGATGCAGGCGACCGGCAACTGGGGCGCCGTGCGGGTGATCCCGGCCGGCAACGATCACACCGATCTGGTCGTCAAGGGGCGCATCAACGAATCTTCGGGGCGCAAGCTGGTGCTCGCGCTGCAGGCCGTCGACGCCACCGGTCGCGTCTGGCTAGAGAAGAATTACAAGCACGTCGCCGACGCCGCCGCCTACCACGAGGATCAGCTCGCCCGCGACCCGTTTCAGGATCTCTTCAACCGCATCGCCAACGACCTGCTGGCGGCCCGCGACAAGCTGGATGACGACGAGCTGCGTCGCGTCCGGCAGATCGCCCAGGTGAAGTTCGCCGCCGACCTCGCCCCCGAAGCCTACGGCGACTACCTGGGGCGCAACCGGCGGGGGCGCGTGGTGCTCGAGAAGCTGCCCGCCGACGGCGATCCCGTCCTGGAGCGGGTCACCCGCATCCGCCACCGCGACGATCTCTTCGTCGACACCCTCACCGAGTACTACGCCAACTTCCACGCCCAGATGAGCGAGCCCTACGACAACTGGCGCAAGTTCAGCTACGAGGAAGAGGTCGCACGCCGCAAGCTGAAGCGCCAGGCGCGCACCCAGCAGATCCTGGGAGCGCTCGGCATCCTCGGCGGGCTGTTGATGGAAGGCAACAGCCGGGAGTCCTCAGCGGTGCGCCAGGTCGGCGTCGTCGCCGGCTCGATGGCCATCCAGTCTGGCATGGCCAAGGCGCAAGAGGCCAAACTCCACGTCGAGGCGCTGCGCGAGCTGGCGTCGTCGTTCGATTCTGAGGTCGCGCCGCTGCTGGTGGATGTCGAAGGCCAGACCATGCGGCTCAGCGGCTCGATCGAGACCCAGTACATCACCTGGCGCCAGCTGATGCGCGATTTCTTCGTCTCCGAGACCGGGTTCCCGCTCCATCCGGACACCGGTCAGCAGGTCGCGGTCGAGGTGCCCGATGCGCCCCAAGACCCGGCGGTGCGTGACGACGAGATCCGAAACTAGCTTCGCCTTGATCCGGCAGCCCCCGCTCCGCTCTCGCCCGCGTCTACCCCGACGCATGTCGCCAGCCGTGCGGCTGGCGATCCCGCCCCACTCACCCAGCTCGAACGGATCGCCATGTCGATGAGCACCGACCCGACCTCCCCAGCTCCCCAGCTGAAGCCACCCTCGCGTCGCTCCAAGACGCCCGCCACGCCGCCGCTGCAGCCCCCCGCTCGCCGCGACGCTAGCCCGCTGCGCGATGCCCCCCCGATCGTCGTGCCCGCGGCGTCGGCCAAGCCGGCGAGCCGCTGGGCGGCGGTCTTCACGACCCTGCTGTTCGGGATGCTGGCGGTCGCCGCGATCGCGGTCTTCGTCGTGCTGCCCGATTGGGTCGAGAATCGGCCCGCACAGCCGGCGCAGCAGGCCGCGGCGGAACCGTCCGACGTCCCTGGGGACGGGCTGGCGCCAGCCGCTGAACCTATTGAGCTCGAGCCCGAGCGCGCCAGCCCCGGCGAAGCGCCGGCCTCTACGCCTGAACCGACACACGCGTCGACGCCCGAGCCGGCACCCGAGCCCGCCGTCGCGAAGCCGCCCGCGGCCCCGCGGAAGATCGCCCCGCCAGCCGGTGGACCGCGACCGACCGCACCGCAGCCCGCGGCCTCGACCGGGTCGCAGGCCCGGCAGCCCGAGCCTGAGTTTGCAGCGGCCATGAGCGAAGGCCTGGCCGCCCTCGACCGCAAAGACTTTGCGGCCGCCCGCGAAGCCTTCACCCGGGCCAACTCTCTGCAGCCCGCGGCGGCCCAGAGCGCCGACGGTTTGGCCCGAGCCGAGCAGGGACTGCGGCTCGAGCGCGTCACGGGCCTGCGCCAGGAGGCGGTCGCGCTCGAAGCCGAAGAAGGCTGGCATGCCGCGGCCGAGCGCTACCGCGCGGTCCTGGCGATCGACCCCACGGTCCAGTTCGCGCAGGACGGCGAGCTGCGCACCCGGCGACGCGCCGAGCTCGCGGACCGCTTCCAAGGCCATCTCGACAGGCCGTCGCGACTGGCTTCCGACGCGGTGCTGGCGGAGGCGCGGGAGCTGCTCGAAGAAGCCGCTGACATCGACGACAAAGGCAGCAAGCTGCAGCAGCAGATCGACGGATTGCGCGCCCACGTCGAAGCCTACGCGACGCCGGTGCAGGCCACCCTGCAATCCGACAGTCTCACGGAGATCGTGATCTACAAGGTCGGCCGCCTCGGGGCCTTCGACCAGCGCACCCTCTATCTGCGTCCCGGCAGCTACACCGTCGTCGGCAGCAGGCGCGGCTATCGCGACGTCCGGCGGCGGCTCGAGATCGTGCCGGGCGTGGCTCCGCAGCCGCTGTCGATCCGCTGCGAGGAGAAGATTTGAGCGCTTACTCGATCGTCGATTCTCAGGGGTCGCGCCAGCGCACCGCCGGCGATTTCCCGCTCGCCCTCGGCGGCCCCCAGGCCGATATCACCGTCGATCCCGCGGGCGATTCCGAGCCGCTGGCCTACTTCGGTCTGGACGACGGAGATCTCTTCGTGCAGGCCGCGGAGGGCTCTGCCGGGGTGCGCTACAACGGCGTTGCCCTGGCCGGCTCGCAGTGGCTGAAAGACGGCGATCGCCTGCAGCTCGGCCCGTCGCAGCTGACGGTGGAGATCGACGGCGGCGCGACCCGCTTCGCGGTGCGCGAGGCCACAACCGCGGCACCGGCGCCCCCCAAACTGACGCCGCCGCGGCGCGAGCCGGCGGCAGCGGCCACGATTCAGCCCATCGCCTTCGAGCCCAAGCGCCGCCTCGCAGGCGACGCCTCGCGGACGCGTTTTCGCCCGGTCGCGCTGCTGGTCGTGCTGGTGCTCGCCGCCATGCTGGGCGTCGCCGGCTTCCTGCTCACCGCCCGCTCGATCGCCGTCGAGGTGACGCCGCCGCCGGATCTTCTGGCGTTCGAGAGCCGCTGGGTGATGCCGCTCGGCGACCGCTTCCTGCTGCGGCCCGGCAGCTACCGGCTAATGGCCGAGAAGGACGGCTTCACGCCCCTGAGCACGACCGTCGAAGTCACCCGAGACTCGCAGCAGAGCTTCCGCTTCGAGCTCGCCAAGCTGCCCGGCAGGCTGGTGGTCGGAAGCGGGGTCGACGGCGTCGAAGTGCTGGTCGACGGCGAATCCCGCGGCTTCACGCCGCTGCCGGCCCTCGAGCTGGCGCCGGGCGTCTACGATCTGGCGGCCCGCGCCGAGCGCTATCAGGAGCTCACCACCCGGGTCGAGATCGCGGGCGCCGGCAGCGAGCAGAGCTGGGACCTCGAGCTGGTGCCGCGCTGGGCCGAGGTGACCTTCGATTCGCAGCCGGGCGGAGCGCGCGTGCGGGTCGACGGCGAGACGCTGGGCGAGACGCCGCTGACCGCCGAGATCCTCGACGGCAGCCACCGCTACGATCTCGTATTGGCCGGGCACAAGCCCCACGGCGGCCGCTTCGAGGTGACGGCCGGCGAGCCGCTCGAGCTGCCGTCGGTGCGGCTCAGGCCGTCGGACGGCAACCTGGTGCTGAGCTCTGACCCGGCCGGCGCCACCGTCGGGGTCAACGGCAGCTACCGCGGCGAGACTCCGCTCGACCTCTTCCTGGAGCCCGGGCGCGAGCACGAGGTGACGGTGTCGAAGGCCGGCTTCGACACCCGCAAGCAGGCCGTGTCGGTGCGCTCCGGTCAGAGCCAGGAGCTGAACGTCGTGCTGACCCCGCAGCAGGGCGAGGTGCGGATCTCCAGCTGGCCGCCGGACGCCGAGCTGTTCGTCGACGGAGAGGCGCGCGGCAGCGCCAGCCAGCAGCTCGAGCTGCCCGCCATCCCCCATCAGATCGAGATCCGCAAAGCGGGCTTCGTCACCCACAGCCAGACGCTGACGCCGCTTCCCGGCGTGCCGCAGTGGGTGGAAGTGACGCTGAAGCCGGTCGGCCAGGAGCGGGCGGAAGCCGAGGCCAAGGCAGCGCCGCCCAAGATCACCACCTCACAGGGTCACGTGCTGCTCAAGATCGCACCGGGCAAGCTCCAGATGGGCGCATCGCGGCGCGAGCCGGGCCGGCGCTCGAACGAGGTACTGCGACAGGTCGAGCTCACGCGGCCGTTTTACCTCGCCACGCAGGAGGTCTCCAACCGCCAGTACCGCAAGTTCAAGGAAGAGCATTTCTCGGGCCAGGTCGGCGGCCAGAACCTCGAGATCGATCACCATCCGGCGGTGCGCATGACCTGGCAGGAGGCCGCCGCCTACTGCAACTGGCTGAGCCGGCAGGACAACCTGCCGCCGGCCTACGTCGACCGCGGCGGTGAGCTGGTGGCGGCGGTGCCGATGACCACCGGCTACCGGCTGCCGACCGAAGCCGAGTGGGCGTGGGTCGCACGCTATCCCGACGGCGGCAGCCAGGCGCTCAAGTATCCCTGGGGCGAATCCCTGCCGGTACCGTCCGGCGCCGGCAACTACGCCGACGCTTCGGCCCAGAGCATCTTGCCGGCGATCATCGCCGGCTACAACGACCAGCACCCGATCACCGCACCGGTCGAGAGCTTCCAGCCCAACGCGCGCGGCTTTTACCACCTGAACGGCAACGTCGCGGAATGGATGCACGACTATTACGCGATCCGCCTGGGCGGCAGCAGCGAGGTCGAGCGCGATCCGCGCGGCCCGGAGACCGGCGAGCTGCACGTCATCCGCGGCGCCAGCTGGATGCACAGCACGGTGACCGAGCTGCGCCTGAGCTTTCGCGACTACGGCAGTGAGCCGCGACCGGACGTCGGATTTCGTATCGCCCGCTACGCCCAATGAGCAGAACCCTGAGGATGCCGATGAAGAAGACCTGGCTCGTACTCCTAGCGCTCACCCTCGCCGCGGCGATCGCGGTCGCCAGCCCGGATGCACCGGCTCAGGACCCGGCCAGCCCCGAGCCCGCTGCCGCCGCGACCCCCGAGCCTCCAGCGACTGAACCGCAAGAGACCCCGTCGGAGGAGACCCCGTCGGAGGAGACCGAGCCGCTCGAGACCTTCGTTCCGTCTGAAAAGCTGCCCGCCGACAGCGCGATCGCGTTCCCCGTCGACATCTGAGAGAGGTCACGACCCGGTATGAAGAAGTCTTATCCGGTAGAGCTCGTCTACCAGCTGGCATCTCTGATCCTGGCGGTGATCTTCGTGCATGCGCTGTATGTCGCCTGGATCCGGCCGCAGGCCGACGCCATCCTGGCGGATCAGGCCGCTCGCATGCAGGTCGACAAAGACTACGTCCAGGAACGGTCGATCTTCGTCATCTTGCGCGACTTCGAGCAGGAGGCCTGCCTCATCCTCATGCTGTGGGCGATGGCGATCATGGCCTACAAGGGCGTCGCCGTCACGCGCGAGCAGCGTCTGCTGCGGCTCGACCTGGTGCCGCTCTCCGAAGGCACCCGAATCCTGCCGGAAGACGCGCGAGAATACGCCCGCCAGATCCAATCGCTGCAGGAATCCGAGCAGCGCCGCCTGCTGCCGCGCTCGCTGCTCAGCGCTCTGCATCGCTTCCGCGCCACGCGCAATATCCAGGACGTCTCGGCGACCGCCCACGGCATGTGCGAAGCCGAGTCGGAGCGCCTCGACTCCGAGCTGTCGATGGTGCGCTACATCGCCTGGGCGATCCCGTCGATCGGCTTCATCGGCACGGTGCGAGGCATCGGCGAAGCCCTCGGCCAGGCGCATCAGGCGGTCGAGGGCGACATCGCCGGGGTCACACGCAGCTTGGGCGTGGCCTTCAACTCGACCTTCGCGGCGCTCTTGATCAGCATCGTGCTGATGTTCTTGCTGCACCAGCTGCAGCTGCAGCAGGATCGCCTGGTGCAGGACACCGAGACCTACCTGGATCAGCACCTGATCTATCACCTGCAGGTCCACTGACGGCTCGCGGCGCCATGTCGATCCTCGCCCTCGAAGTGCACGACGGCGGCCTGCTGGTCGTCGATGAGGATGGCCTCGTCAGCTCCCCCAGCCCCGGCTACGCGCTGTTCGACGCCGGCACGGTGATCACCGGCACCGAGGCGCTCGGCCGGGCGCGAGAAAAGCCGCGCTGGGTCAACAACCGCTTCTGGCACGACCTCGAGATGACGCCTCTGGGACGGCCGTTCCCGCGCGACCTGACCCTCGCCGACCTCGCCCACGCCCACCTTTCCGAGCTCTGGCGGACGCTGCCCGCAGGCGCCTCGCAGGTGCTCCTGGCCACCCCGGGCAGCTTCACCTCGCGCCAGCTCGGCGTGCTGCTGGGCATTACCCAGGCCTGCAGCATTCCGGTCGCCGGTATCGTGGACACGGCGGTGGCGGCGACCGTGGCGGCAGCGCTCGAGCCCACCTTCCAGCGCCTCGCCGCGGGCACCCGCCGACTGCTGCACCTCGACCTGCACCTGCACCAGGCGATGCTGACCGAGCTCGAGATGACGATCTCGCCGATCGCCAGCGACCCGCTAGAGGCCCGGGTCGTGCGGCGCCGGGTGGTCGTCGACGCCGGCATCGGCTGGACCCTGCTGCAAGATCTGTGGGTGCGGCGCATCGCCGAGCTCTTCGTCCAGACCACGCGCTTCGATCCGCTGCACTCGGCGGCCACCGAGCAGCAGCTCGGCCTGCGTCTGCCGGAATGGCTGGCGACCCTGCGCGGCGCCGAGCTGGTCGAGCTGCAGGTGGGACCGGAGGGCGCCGTGCGCTCCCTCGAGCTCACCCGCGCCGACCTCGTCGACGCGGTGGACGGCGTCTACGACCAGTTCCTCGAGCTCATCCTGGCTCACAAACGCGCCGGTGAGCCCGTCGCCCTGCTGCTGGCACCGCGCGTCGCGGAGCTGCCCGGGCTGGCTTCGCGGCTCTCAGGCCTGCGCGACGTCACGACGGTCTCCCTGCCCGCCGGCTGCGCCGGTCGCGGCGCGCTGCGAGCGCGGCAGGAGCTGCTCGAAGCCGGCGCCCACAACGCCGACTCACCGTCCGAAGCCGCCGGCGGCCTGCCGCTGGTCACCCGCGCCAGCTTCGCGATCCCGGCCGCGCCGCCCGCCCCGGCGGAGGCTCCAGCACCCCAGGCCGAGCCGCCCAGCCATCTGCTGATCGGCGGCCTGGCCTATCCGCTCGGCGAGCGGCCGCTGACCCTCGGAAGCGCGGCTGAGCAACCCCTTGGCCTGCAGCTCGACGCCGCCGGCGTGGCGCCTCGTCACTGCACTCTCCGGCTAAACGACGGGCGCCTCGAGATCGAAGACCACAGCGGCGGCAGCACCTGGCTCAACCTGCAGCCGGTCGCCGCCCAGGCCCGGCTCGAGATCGGCGACCGCCTGCAGCTCGGATCCCCGGGCGTCGAAGCCCAGCTGATCAGAGTGCTGGGGTCAGCAGGCGAGGATCCCCTCGAAGCGACTGCCGGAGCATCGCCGGCAGCACAGTCCTCAGCAGCACAGTCCTCAGCATCACAGTCCTCAGCATCACAGTCCTCAGACACAGACCTGCGCGCCTTCGCGAGCGCTCGAACCTCCTAGAGCCATGGCGCGACGCAGGGAAACCAACGTCTTCAGCCTCGCCTTCCTCGACGCCATGACCTGTGGCCTCGGGGCGGTCATCCTGCTCTACATGGTGATCAACGCCAGCGTCGGTCTGCGCTCGGGCAGGCTGTCCAACGACCTGCAGGCCGAGGTCAACGCGCTCGAAGTGGAGGTGCTCGAGGGCTACAAGAACCTGGTCGAGCTGCGCAACTCCAAGAGTGAGCTGAGCCAGCAGCAAGTCGTCGCCAGCGGCCTCTCCGACCGCCTGCTCGAGACGCTCGAGAAGATTCGCGTCGAGCTCGCCCAATACGAGGATTCCACCGTTGCCCAGCGCGAGCATTTGAACCGCCTGCAGGCCGACCTCAAGGCGCTCGAGGAAGACGCCAAGCGCCTCTCCGCCAGCATTCCGCGGGAGGAAACGCCAGGCCCCGGCGACCGCGTGCGTGCGTTCGTCGGCGACGGCGACCGCCAATACCTCACCGGCCTCAAGGTCGGCGGCAAGCGCATCCTGATCCTGCTCGACACCTCAGCCAGCATGCTCGGCGAGACCATCGTCAACGCCGTGCGGCGGCGCAACCTGCCCGACGCCCAGAAGCTCCGCGCCCCCAAATGGCAGCAGGCCGTCGCCACCGTCGACTGGCTGACGACCCAATTCCCCAAGAACAGTCAGTTCCAGATCTACACCTTCAACGACAGTGCGGCGGCGCTGGTCGAAGGCACCCAGGGCAGCTGGCTCGACGGCGGCGACAAAGGCGTGCTCGACAACGCCATCAAGAGCCTGCGCAAGACGGTCCCCGCCGGCGGCACCAGCCTGCACCACGCCTTCACCGCCATCAATACGCTGCGGCCGCGTCCCGACAACCTGCTGCTGCTGATCGACAGCCTGCCGACCCGCGGCGCCAATCCCCCACGCCGGCGTACGGTGTCGGGCAAAGACCGCATGAAGCACTTCAACCGCGCCCTCAAGGAGCTGCCGCGCGATCTGCCGGTCAACGTCATCCTGTATCCCATGGAAGGCGATCCGCTGGCGGCCTCGGCCTATTGGAAACTCGCTTTGGCGACCCGCGGCTCGTTCATGAGCCCAGCTCGGGACTGGCCATGAGATCCGCACGCAACAAGCGGCGCAACGCCACCGAAGGCTTCAGCCTGTCGTTCCTCGACGCCGTCAGCTGCGGGTTCGGCGCCATCGTCATCCTGCTGGTGCTGTCCAAGATCGGCGAGCCGCGAGCGCTGGAGCAGGCCCAGCATGAGCTCGAGAACCGTCGCGTCGCGCTGCAGCAGGAGCTGTTCGAGATCCGCGGCGAATCCAACTTCCTCAACCGCGAGCTGACCACGCTGCGCGAGCAGGTCTCGGTCGAGCAGCAGAGGGTGGCCCGCCTGCAGGGCGACTTCTCCGACCTGCAGGGCGAGTTCGCCGCCAGCCAGCAGCTCTCCGAGGTCCAGGACATTCTCGAGGGCCGGCTGCTCGCCGCCCAGCAGAGCTTGACCGACGAGATGAAGCGGCTGCTGGGTCAGACCTATCGCCGGCCCAAGACCGACGCGACGGTCGGCGGCATCCCCGTCGACAGCGAGTACATCATCTTCGTCATCGACACCTCGGGCTCGATGTATACCAACGCCTGGCCGCTGGTGGTCAAGAAGATGTCCGAGACCCTCGCCATCTATCCCCAGGTCAAGGGCATCCAGGTGATGAACGACATGGGGCGCTACATGTTCAGCACCTACGCCGGCAAGTGGATCCCCGACACCCCGAGCCGCCGGCGGACGATCATCAACCGCCTGCGCAACTGGAACGTCTTCTCCAACTCGAGCCCGGTCGAAGGCGTCACGCGGGCGATCCGCAACTTCGCCAAAGACGACAAGAAGATCTCGATCTACGTCTTCGGCGACGAGTTCACCGGCGGCTCGATCGAAGAGGTGCTGACCGCCGTCGAGCGCTACAACAAGAAAGACGCCGCGGGCAATCCGCGCGTGCGCATCCACGCCGTCGGCTTCCCGACCATCTTCACCGGCGGTGGCGTCGGCGAGAAGACCGGCGTCCGCTTTGCGACCCTGATGCGCATCCTGACCCAGAAGAACGGCGGCACCTTCGTCGGGCTCAACACGCTGCGGCCCTGAGGGACAGCCAACGCATCCATGCCACGCTGCTCATCGCCGCTTACTGTAGGCCTGACTTCGGTGGCTGATCAAGGCTACAACCACTAGGGAATCATCGTCTTCGATGCGATAGATCACTCGATAATCGCCGACGCGATAGCGATGGTAGCCTTTCAGCCTTCCCTTCAGCAGCTTGATGTTTGGATGCTGACGTGGGGTCTGAGCCAGGACGCTGAAACAGCGATCAAAACGGCGCTGAAGGTTGGCCTCGGCAGACTCGAAAAACTGACGCGCGGGCTCAGCGAGGACAACCCGGTACATCAGTACTTTCGCTGGAGCTCTTGGACCGGTGTCACCTTGCCGGCCTCGATCGCCTCCTCTGCCGTTTCCAGGTCTTCGAGAAAACCTGGAATCGCCAGCAGCTCTTCGGTGGCCTGGTCGGACTCTCGCTCAACGAGGTACGCCAAGAAATCATTTGCAACTCGGAGACGCTGGGGAGACAACGCTTCGAGTCGATGCTTCGCTTGATCGAGTAGCTCCAGCGGACTCATGGGAGAACGATAACAGAGCCAGAGACCTGTTAGAAACCCTGTCGACCGCGCCACTCAACCCGCCGCTCGCTCATCCGGTCATTTCGCGATTGCGCTAAAATCAGGAAATCTGAGCAGAAAGGTAAGTCGCCGGAGCCCAGGGGTCTACGGACGACCTCCGTGTAGGCACGGGTATGATGAACAATCGGACTGACATATCTTCGCGGTGCGGCGATCAGCGAGGCTTCGCCAAATTTTGCGTGCTCATTGGGTACCGCTGGCTGCTCGGAGCGATTCTGCTGAGCACCGCCGCTCTGCCTGCAGCCGCCGAGCCGGCGGCCATCCCAGCCAACGTCCGCTTCGAGCACCTGGCCACCGAAGAAGGCCTGTCGCAGAACACCGTCTACAGCATCGCGCAGGATCGCCAGGGATTCATGTGGTTCGGCACCAAGGTCGGCCTCAATCGCTACGACGGCTACAGCTTCAAGGTCTTCAGCCATGATCCCTACGCCCTGGACACGCTGTCCGAGGCCTTCGTGCGGGTGGTGTTCGAAGATCGCGACGGCATTTTGTGGATCGGTACTCACCTGGGCGGCCTCAACCGCTTCGACCCGGTGACCGAGACGTTCACCCACTATCGCCATCGGCCGGACGATGTCACCAGCCTGAGCGACGACGACGTGCGAGCGATCACCCAGGATCGCTCGGGAAACCTGTGGATCGGCACCCAGGGCGGCGGCCTCAATCGCTTTCACCCCGAGACCGGCAGCTTCACCCGCTACCAGCGCCGCGACGACGACCCGACCGCACTCTCCCACGACGACGTGCGTGCGATCGTCGAAGACCAGGCCGGCAATCTGTGGATCGGCACCTATGGCGGCGGCCTCAACCGCTTGATCGCGGACGCCGGCGACGGCCAGGCAGGCGACGCGCCGGTTCGCTTCGCGCACTATCGCGAGCGCCCCCAGGACCCCACCAGCCTGGTCGACAATCGCATTCGCGCGCTGGCCGTCGACGGCGAAGGCCGGCTGTGGATCGGCACCAACGATGGCCTGGCGCGTCTCGATGCCACTTCCGAGACGTTCAGCCAGTTTCGCCATGATGCCGCGCGCTCCGACAGCCTGAGCGATAATCGCGTGCGGTCGCTGTTCCGCGACAGCGCCGGCCGGCTGTGGATCGGTACGCGCTTCGGCCTCAACCTCTACCTGCCTGAAACCGGGACCTTCCGAGGCTTCACCTCCCGCTCGGAGGATCCCTACAGCCTGAGCGGCGAGTCGGCCTACTCGATCTTCGAGGATCAAGCCGGCAGCCTGTGGATCGGCACCTACAACGGCGGCGTCAACCGTCTCGACCCCACCGCCGAGACCTTCAGCCAGTTTCGCCACGAGCCGGGGAATCCGAACAGCGTCAGCGCCGACGAGGTCAGCGCGCTTCATGTCGCCCCCTCCGGCACGCTGTGGATCGGCACCTACGGCGGCGGGCTCGATCGCTTCGATCTCGCCAGCCGCAGCTTTCGCAACTACCACAATGACCGCAGCGACCCCGGCAGTCTCTCGGACAATCGGGTGGCCAGCATCCTCGAAGACCGTTCCGGCCAGCTGTGGGTCGGCATGTACAACAACGGCTTGAGTCGGCTGCGAGCGGACGGCGAGCGCTTCGTCCACTACCGCCACGACCCGCAGGACGCCACCAGCCTGAGCCGGGACTACGTCCGGGCGCTCTATCAGGACCGTTCCGGCGCGCTGTGGATCGGCACCCAGGGCGGCGGCCTCGAGCGCTTCGATCCCGCCACCGAAACCTTCGTGCACCACCGCAACGACCCGCAAGACCCGAGTAGCCTCAGCCACGACAGCGTGTTCGCGATTCTCGAGGATCGCGCCGGCAGCCTGTGGGTCGGCACCTACGGCGGCGGCCTCAATCGCTTCGACGCCGAGCGCACCGGCTTCACGCGCTACCGCCACGACCCCGAAGTGGCTTCGAGCCTCAGACACGACGCGGTCTCGTCGCTCCATGAGGACCGGGCGGGTCGGCTGTGGGTCGGCACCTTCGGCGGCGGACTCGAGCGCTTCGATCCCGCCACCGAGACTTTCAGCCACATGCGGGGCGGAGTCGAGGATCTGCCGGGAAACACCGTGCTCGGCATCCTCGAAGACCAGCTGGGACGCCTGTGGCTGAGCACCAACCGAGGCTTGATCCGCTTCGATCCGGCGGCCGACAGCTGGACCAGCTACGACGTCCGGGACGGCCTTCAGGACGTCGAGTTCAATCACGGCTCCTACAGCCTGGGCCCCGACGGCACGATGTACTTCGGCGGCAACAGCGGCTTCAACGCCTTTCAGCCCGAACGTTTCGTAGACAACGCGTTCGAGCCGCCGGTGGTGCTGACCTCGTTCAAGATCTTCGAGCAGGCCGTGCCCAACGAGCGGGGGAGCTCCTACCTCGAGGAGATCGAGCTCAGCTATCACGATAATTTTTTCTCGTTCGAGTTCGCGGCGCTCAGCTTCCGGCGGCCGGACAAGAACCGCTATCGCTACATGCTCGAAGGACTCGACGAAGACTGGATCGACCCCGGCACGCGGCGCTATGCCAGCTACACCAAGGTCCCGCCCGGGAACTACGTCTTCCGGGTGCAGGGGTCGAACAACGACGGCCGCTGGAACGCCGAGGGGGCCTCGGTGCAGATCGCGGTGACGCCGCCGCTGTGGAAGACGCCGGCGTTCATCGCGCTCCAGATCCTGCTCGCCGCCGGGCTCATCTACAGCGCCTTCGTCGCACAGCGGCGGCGACTCAAACGCCAGGAGACGGCAGCCCTGCAGCGACTCGATCTCCAGCGCAAGCGCCAGGAGCTGGCTTCGGCCGAGCAGTGGGCCCGCGAGCTCGAGAGCAAGAATCGTGAGCTGGAGGCGACCCAGCAGCAGATCTTGGAGACCCAGGCGCAGCTCATCCAGTCCGAGAAGCTGGCTTCGATCGGCCAGCTGGTGGCCGGCGTCGCGCACGAGATCAACAACCCGGTCAGCTTCATCTCGTCCGGTCTGCCGGCGCTGCGCCGCGACGTCGATCAGCTCGGCACCATGGTGCCCGAAGAGCGTAGGGACGCCCGCTTCGAGAAAATCCACGGCCGCATCTTGACGCTGGTCGACGTCATCGCCGAGGGCGCTCGCCGCACGACCGAGATCATCAAGAGCCTGCGCACGTTCTCGCGCCAGGACGAAGCCAAGCTCGGGGTCATCGATCTCAACGCCAGTCTCGACGACACCCTCAATCTGCTGCAAAACCTGACCAAGAATCGCATTCGGGTGGTCAAACACTACGGCGAGCTGCCCGACGTTCAGTGCTACGGCAGCCAGCTCAACCAGGTCTTCATGAACCTGCTGGTCAACAGCATCCAGGCCATCGAAGGCAGCGGCACCATCACGGTCACCACCGAGACGGTCGCTGTCGAGAAGCGCGACGCGACGCACGTCGCGGTCACGATACGAGACACCGGCCGGGGGATGACCGAAGCCGTGCAGAAGAAGATCTTCGATCCCTTCTTCACCACCAAGCCGGTCGGCGAGGGTACCGGCCTGGGCCTGTCGATCAGTCACGGCATTCTCGAGCAGCACCGGGCCACCCTGGAGCTCGAGAGCACCCCCGACGTCGGCACGGAATTCCGCATCATTCTGCCGACGCTGCAGCTGACCGACACCGACAGCGGAGCCCAGCGCACGCCCCAAAGCCGGCAATCTCAGGTATCCTCGGTGAGCGCCGATGCCTAATCCTGCTGCCATCCTCTACGTCGACGACGAGAATCTGAGCCACCTCATCTTCAAAGCCGTCTTCGAAGACGACTATGAGGTGCATACCGCGATCTCCGCTCGCGAGGGTCTCGAGATCCTGCGGCGACAGCCCATCGACCTGCTGATCACCGACCAGTGCATGCCCGAGATGACCGGCGTCGAGCTGCTGCAGGAGATCCGCGACGAGCTGCCCGATATCGGGCGCGTGATTCTGTCGGCGTACTCGGAGACCGACGCCATCATCGAGGCCATCAACGTCGGACGCGTCGACCACTACGTTACCAAGCCCTGGCAGGCTGAAGATCTTAAAGCCGTCATCGACCAGGTGCTCGAAGACGTCCAGCACCGGGCTCGCCGCCGCCGCCGCATCGACGAGCTGCAGACCGAGCTGGCGCGCGAGCGGCACTGGCGAGAAACCCTCCAGCGCCACGTCACCGACGAGGTCGCGGCCGAGATCCTGGCTTCCGAGGCTCCGGAAGGCTCGGGCAGCTAAGCCAACAGCAGCAGCAGAGCGGGAAAGCCCGCCAGCATCAGCAGGATGACCCAAACGATGGGACGTCCGAAGTTGAGCGTCTGCCCCAGGCCGATGCGCTTGGGCACCAAGATGGCCGGATCATTCGGCGCGTAGTAGATCAGGCCGCGCCAGATCCAGCCGTCCTGATGGGTCCCGAGCACCTCGGTGCCGGCGATCCTGCGAATCGCTTCGCCCACTCGCAGCAGTCGCGGAATGCAGTAGACCAGGGGCCCGATCGTCGCGAGCGCCATCACGACGGTGCCCACCACGACGGCGCTGCCGGCCGCCGAGCTCCACCCGGGCATGGCGTTGGACGCCGTTCCCACCCACAGCAGCACCATGCCGACGTTCGCACCGACGAGGGTCCACTGCACGAGCTGAGCGAGCAGGTGACGGCGGCGCAATTGCAGCGCGTCATAGCGTTCGCCGTCTTCCGGCGGCAGAGCCCAGCGCTCGCGGGCGATGAAGACCAGCGCCATCCACAGGATGCCGGTGGTGAACAGCAGGGTCGGCAGCATCAGCCAGTGCTCGCTCGGGCTGCCCCAACGGTCCGGCTCGCCCGCCGCGTTCCAGTGCACCGGCACGCGCTCGGGCAGACGATCGATCAGCCAGGCCACGACCGCCGTACCCACCGCCAGGCTGGCGGCGTTGATCGCCTGCAGCGGTGCCGAGACATACTCCGAAATCGGCAGCGGACGATCGAGCCGCACGACGTAGCGCTCGGAAAAAGGCTCGCGCTCGATCGAGCGCGCCACCGCCACCGCCTCGACGATCAACCACGCCATCGGCACCAGCGCCCCCAACATCACCAGCGCCAGCACGCGCTCGGGATCCCGCACCGTCAGCACGCCGGCGATGCTGGCGCCGACGCATATCGCGTTGACCCACTGTACGCGCCGCGCCCGGGCGTGATCCGGGGCGGTCAGCTGCCGCCCGAGGTCGATCAGGAACAGCCGGTGGTCGCGCCGGAAGTGGCAGATGACGAACAGCGTGAGGCCGTTCATGGCGAGGGTGAGGACCAGCATCAGGCGAGTGGCGAGGGCCATAGTCATGGGGTGTCTCCGGTGGGAAAGAAGCGCGCCACGGCGCGCTCGAAAAGCGCTTCGACCTGAGATCGCGACGCGCCCTGGAGCCGCAAGCGCCCCAGCAGGTCGTCGAGCCGTCGGTTGATCTCGTCATCTTCGGCCACTGCCGGTGCCGGATCGCGAGCGCAATCGGCGCGCACCCGAGCCCGCGAGCCGTGGCGCAGCTCGATCACGCCTTCGGCTGCCAGGGTGCGGTAGGCCTTGGCGACAGTATTCAGATTGACTCCCAGCATCGCGCCCAGCTTGCGCACGCTCGGCAGCTCGTGGCCCGCCGCAATCTGCTGCTGCGCGACCAGGCGACGCATCTCATCAGCGATCTGCTGGTAGAGCGGCACGCTGCTGCCCAGGTCGATCGTAATGCCGGGCTGCGGCGGCTCGCTCGGCGCAGCTCGACGGCCGGCGCCGCGGCGGGAAGTCTTCGGGGTGGACGCCATACTGTCTACTGTATGCGTACAGCATACAGATGGCAAGCCACGCCGCCTCCCTTTATGATGAGCCCCGTGACCCAAGCTACCGCAACCCCTACGACACCCCAGCTGTTCTTCAGCGCCTACCATCCTAGTGAGCTGCGCGCCGGCCAGCGCCACCCGCTGCTGGTCTACGGCCACTTGGAAGGCGCGCTCGACGCGATTTCCAGCGATGCCGGACAGGTGCTCGGCATGGTCGCCGCCGACTACCACCAGCCGGGAGACAGTGCCGACAGCCCGCTGCCGCCGGGCACCGGGCTCATGATCGTGCCGCGGGCCGAGGGCATTCGCTTCGAGCCCAGCGAGGCGCGGCTCGAATGGTCCGGCACCTCGCAACGCGTCGAGCTCATGATGGAGGCCAGCGGTGAGGCGACGGATGCCCTGATCGAGGGCTCCGTGGCGTGCTACCTCGGTCCGCTGCTGATCGCCGAGATCCGGCTGCCGGTACGAATCGTCCCCGGCGGAAGCCCGTCCGAGCCGCCGATCGCGCGTCAGATTCAAACCGCCGAGATGTATCGCGCGGTCTACCCCTCCTACTCCTCCGCCGACCGCGAAGTCGCCGCCGCCATCGCGGCCGCCGGGGAAATCCTCGGCCTCGACTATCTGCGCGAGGTGCGCGCTCTGAAGGCTGGCGAGCGCTGGTCGGAAGTGCTGCTCCGCAAGCTTGAGCAAGCCGACGTCTTTCAGCTGTTCTGGTCGGAGGCGTCGAGCCGCTCGGAGTTCGTCGAGCAGGAATGGCGCCACGCCCTCCACCTCGCCAGCCAGAGGAATCCAGAGCTCATTCGCGCGGTCACCTGGAAGCGCCCGCTGCCGCCGGTACCGCCAGCGCTCTACCATCAGCGCTTCAGCGTGATCGCCCGCGAGTGGATCTCCTCGATTCAGCCGCCGGCGCCGGGTCCCGGCTCGGCGGCTGACGCGGCCGAGCGATCGAAGCCGCAGGCCGTCACCCTCGAGCCTCAGAGCGAAGATTCCGCGCCGGAGCGGTTGACCGTCTCGACCTTCGTTTCGGACGATCCCGATGATCGCGACTCCGCGCGTCTCAGGGCTCGCACCCACATCTCCCTGGCGGGCGACGTCGAGGTCATCCTGCCGGCCGATGTCGACGACCAGGCGGCCCTCACCGTCCACACCGCCACGGTGCGCGAAGCGTTGCGGGCTCGCCTCGCCTACCTCGAGATGAAGCGCGACAGCGGCAGCGACGACTCGTGAGCCGCTCGCTGGCGGCGCTGAGGTAGGATAGGCGCGCCACAAACGCACGTCATCTCGTGTTCCGAAGGCCCACCCGAGCGGGCCGGAGGTCGCGATGCGACCCTGGTGAGTTTCCGAGCGAGCCTCGCGACGCTTGGCGATCCTGCGGATCCGCCGGGCGTCTCACCGCCGCCACCGAACCTCACCGTCCGGGTTGCAATCCGTCCGATATCTTCCCAGGGTTCACTCCCTGGCGTACCGCAGCCGAATATGAAACGTCTCGCCTCAGTCTTCTGCACCTCACTGCTGTGCCTCTCGCTGTCGCTCTCGGCAGCTCCGCCGGTGCAGGCTCAGCCTGCTGCCGAGCCTGCGGCGGAAGGCTCGGCGGAAGGATCGAATCCCCAGCAAGCGCTCGTCGACGAGCAGCGGCGGGCCGGGCTCGCCGAGCTCGAGTCTGGCGACGTCGCGGCGGCACTGAGCAGCTTTCGCGCCTCCCTCAAGCTGGCGCGGGAGATCTCATACCCGCCGGCGATCGCCCAGAACCTGCTGTCGATCGGCTTGATCCACCAGCAGGCGGGGCGCACCCCGGCGGCCGTCATCACCCTCGAGCGGGCCCGCAACGCGGTACTCGAGCTCGAAGCCCAAGACGATCTGCTCGCCGTCGAGCTCGCCTTGTCGGAGTCCTACGCCACAGCTCGCCGCTTTCCGGAGGCCTACCGCGCGCTGCTGCGCTACCAGGAGCTGAGCGGCGACAACGCCGAGCAGGCCGCGGCCCGAGTCGTCGAGCTCGAAGCCGAGCTTGCCGCGGCTCGCCAGCAGGCCGAGCAGGCCGCTGCGCTCCAGCAGCAGCAGGCGGCGTCCAGCACGCAGCCAGCGGCCGCTGAACCGAGCTCGACGACCAACCGCCTGCAGCCGTTTCTGATCGGTGGCGCCGCGCTGGCCCTGCTGCTAATGCTGCTTACCCTACTCAGCCGCGGCCGGCTCAAGGAGCACCTGGGCCGCGTCATCGCCGACCGTGATCTGGAGCTGAAGCAGACCTCCGAATCGCTAGAGCAGACCACCGATCAGCTGACCGAAACCGAAGGCGAGCTCGAGCTCACCAACCGGCAGCTGTTTCAGACCCGGCTCGATCTCGACCGCATCAACCTCGAGCTCGAGCAGGCTTCCAGCAATCTGCTGGAGGCGCACGCCGGTCTCGACCGCAAGCAGTTCGAGCTCAACCGCGCCGTCAGCGACCGCGAGCAGTTCGAGATCCGTTTGAACCGCAAGACCCAGGACCTCGATCAGGCCTCTACCCTACTCGAGCGCAAGGCGGTTCAGCTGGTCGAGACGTCGCGCGAGCTCGATCAGACGCGGAGCCGGGTCGAGCAGCAGAACCAGCGACTGGAGCAGGCCGTCGCCGAGCTCGATCAGCTGCGGGGCAGCTACGCCAAAGACATCGCCGAGCTCGGCGACCGCAACGCCGACACCCGCGAGCGGCTGGCGGAGATGGAGAGCTTCACCTCCGCCGTCTCACAGCACCTGAAGGTGCTGCTGATCTCGATCCGCAGCTCCTTGGGTGCCCTGCAGCAGGACGCGGCGGCGGGCGACATGCGGCAGCTGAAGGAAGACGTCAACCGCACCCACGACGCGGTCGGGCGGGTGGTACGCCTGCTCGACAAGCTGCTCAAACTGCTGCTGGTCGGGCGCATGTCGAGCGCTCCCGCCGAGGTGCCGATGAGCGAGCTGGCCTACGAGGCCGCGGGCCAGGTCACCGGCCTGGTGGCCGATCGCAAGGCCGAGATCGCCATCGCCCCCGACATGCCGACCGCCTACGGCGATCGCGCCCAGCTCCTCGAAGTGCTGCGCAATCTGCTCGAGAACAGCGGCAAGTTCATCGGTGAGCAGCCGGCGCCGCGTATCGAAGTCGGTTGGCGGCGCGATCCGGACGGCGCTGGCGGTAGCATCAACGTCTTCTTCGTGCGCGACAACGGCATCGGCATCGATCCCCGCGACCAGGAGCGAGTCTTTACCCTATTCGAGCGCCTCGACGCCCAGCAGGAAGGCGTCGGCCTGGGTCTCGGCCTGGTCAAGCGCATCATCGACGCCCACCAAGGCCGCATCTGGGTCGAGTCCGAAGGCCAGGGCCAGGGCTCGACCTTCTGCTTCACCGTCCCCGACGGACCTTAGCCACCGTCACTCGCCGCTCGCTTCCGGCAGCTCGACGGTGAAGGTCGTGCCGACGCCGAGCTCGGTGGTGTAGCCGAGCTTGCCACCCAGCAGATCGACAATCTCGCGCGTGATCGCCAGGCCTAGACCGAGGCCGCTGTGGCGCTTGTCATCCGACGTCGGGGCGCGCGTGAACCTCTCGAAGAGGTGGGGGCGAAACGACTCGGGGATACCGGGGCCGTCATCGCTGACGAGGAGGTGGAAGCGCTCGCCATGCGAGCGCAGAGCGATGCGCACCTGCCCTCCGGTCGGTGAGAACTTGATCGCGTTCGACAGCAGATTCGTGATCACCTGGATTACGCGATCGCTATTGCCGAGCACGCGCGCCTGGGCCATCGGCAGATCGGCCGACATCTCGACTTCGAGCTCGCGAGCGTAGGAGCGGTGCAGCTCGAGGGTTTGCTCGATCAGATCGACCAGGTCGACCGGCTCGAGCTCGACATCGAATCGGCCGGCCGCCAACGTCTCGGCGTCGAGCATGGTATCGACCAGACGCAGCAGGCGCTGACAGCTGAGGTCGGCGATCTCGAGCAGCTCGGCCGTGCCGTCCGGCGGCTCGTCTGTCTGCTGACGCCGGATGAGATCGAGCGCACCGACGATGCCGGTCAACGGCCCGCGCAGCTCATGGCTCACCGAGGCGATGGTCTCGCTCTTCATGCGCTCGACGTTCTTGCGCTCGGTGATGTCGCGCTGGGTCGACACGTAGTAGACCACCCGGCCGCTTGGGTCATGCACCGGCTCGATACGCCACTGGACATAGAACTCGCTGCCGTCTTTGCGATAGTTGATGCCTTCACTGGCCACCGGCTCGCCGGCATTGAGGTTTTTGCGCACCTGATCGAGCGTCGAGCGGTCGGTCTTCGGCCCTTGCAGGATCCGGGGCGTTTTCCCGAGCACTTCTTCCGGCGTGTAGCCGGTGAGCCGAGTGAACGCGGGATTGACGTAGAGGATGCGCGGTCCCGGCTCGTCGATCTCAGCGTCGGTGACGATCATCGCGTCGAACGCGTTGTCGAGCGCAATCGTCCCCAAGCTGTCGGCGAAGCCGCTTTTACTGCCGGTGAGCTCTCCCACACATGCTCCCCTGAAACGTTTCTATGACCGGTATTGACCCTAAACTATATCGCTTTGTCGCCAAACTCGGCCAGCACCACGCCGCCTCACGCCTCTTGGGTGGCTCGCATCCCAGCACAGCATTCGTGAGGTGGTAGGCTCGAATATCTCGAATCCCCTGAGCTCCTGGCAGTCGATCACCATCGACACGACGCTGTTCTTCCAGGAAGAAGGCGGCGGAACGGCCCACTCTACCGCCGCCGCTCGCGTCCAGGCACTGCACCGACTGCACCGCTGGGTTCACTGACGCTGGGGCAGGGGCGCGAGACTCTGGGAGGGGTCGATCGATGCGGTCCAAGTCTGAGGGTGAGAGCGAATCGAAGACGCGGCAGCGAGCCGTCGAGGTGCTCGCCTCTCATCTGCCGATGGATCGTCGCCAGGCCCTCAGTCGGGGTGAAACGCTGCCGTCGCGGTCGACTGGGGCAGCGCTGTTCGCCGACGTCTCGGGCTTCACGCGGCTGACCGAGACCCTCGGTCGAACCCTCGGTAGCCAGCGCGGTGCCGAAGCGCTGTCGGCGCGGCTCAACGGCATCTACTCGGCGTTGATCGCCGAGGTCCACGATCGGCGCGGCAGCGTGATCAT
>JBCCEE010000022.1:0-37908 GCA_039030415.1 Acidobacteriota bacterium | reverse complement strand
GCAGCACCAGACCGAACGAGAACATGTCGCTCGCTTCGGTGAGGTCTTTGCCGGCCGCCTGCTCCGGGCTCATGAAGGTCAGCGTGCCGACCATCGAGCCGCGCTGGGTCAAGCGGACACTGAGCCCGGATTCGCTGAGCACGGAATCGCTTAGCGCGGAATCGCTTGGCGCGGAATCGCTTAGCGCGGAATCGCTTAGCGCGGAATCGCTTGGCGCGGAATCGCTTAGCGCGGAATCGCTTGGCGCGGAATCGCTTGGCGCGGAATCGCTTGGCCCGGTGCTCAGTGGCCCGGTGCTCAGGCTCGATTCGCTGACGTCTCGGCTCAGCCCAGGCTCGCTGAGCTGGGAGTCGCCAAGCCCGAGAGTTGGCCCGGGCTGAGGCTCGACGACTAGCGTCTCGGTATGGAAGTCGGTGTCGACCCTGTCGCTGGCAGACCTGTCGGTTGCGGCGACCGGCAGGGTCCACGGCTGGGTCGGTCCGCTCTCCATGCTCACGGTGGCGACGTCGGTCGGCGCCGCTTCTGAGACTCCCGGCACCGCCGCGATCGCAGCCGCCTGCTCGGTCTCGGTGTGGAGCTCACGCACCGCGTGCGAGATTCCGAAGTCGAGCAGCTTGACCTCGCCCTCGGGCGTCACCATGATGTTCTCCGGCTTGAGATCGCGATGCACGATGCGCTCGCGATGGGCGATCGCCAAACCCTGAGCGATCTTCTCGGCCAGATTCAGGGCCTCGGTTTGTTCGAGTCGTTTGCGCTTCAGCAGCTGCCTGAGGGTCTCGCCTTCGACGTACTCGAAGATCAGGTAGTCGGCCTCGTCGTCTTCCAGGAGATCGAAGACGCGACAGATCGACGAGCTTTCGAGGCGCGAGAGGATGCGCGCTTCGCGCAGAAATCTCGCCTTGGCCTCGCCGTCCAGCCGGTGCTCCAAGCGCAGGCTCTTGATCGCCACATGGCGCTCGAGCCGGACATCGAAACCACGGTACACCTCGCCCATGCCGCCCTTGCCGAGCAGCGCATCGACTCGAATGTTGCCAATCTGTTGTCCTAGAGGACCCATCTTGGATGCTAGACGCTGCGCTCTCGCCGGCTAGCTGTTGCAAGATTCGCGACAGCTAAAGGGCGCACAGTAGATAGACTTCTGGCGGCACTCGCTCGTGAGCGATCTCGCTCCCTCTGAGCCAGCCAGCACTAGAACAGAAAACTCAGCGGGCAGCCTGGACCTCAGGTCCCAAAGGCGCCGGTGCGGAATCAGGTTGCATGGATGCGAGATGGCGACGGCCAGCGCTGTCTACATCTCAATAAAACGGTAGCCGGGCAATACACCCGAGTCAAGAAAAATCGCACTTGCCGAGTCTTCTCCGCCGCTGTCGTCGCCGCCAGAATCGACGCCCCTCAACCCGTCGATCGTGAATCGCACGTTCTGCAGCGTGCAGAGACCGCAATCGAAGCAAAATCGCGGTCTCTGCAACGTGCAGAGACCGCGATCGACGCAAAAGCGTACTCCCGGGACGCTCAGGTACCCCAATCGAGGCTCAATCCTGCTCTCTGCAAGGTGCAGAGACCCCGATCGACGCAAAATTGCACTCCCTGCACCGTGCAGAGACCCCGATTGACGATCGAAGCCGATGCCGCCGAGCCCAGCGAGCTCGCAAAATGCCTGCATCAAGCTGAGGATTAGCGTCCTGCGAGATTATGCAGACCTGCATTATGCTGCTCGGCATAATCGTGGACTTCATCAATCGCATCAAAGAGATGGAGCGGCTTGATCAGCTGGCCAGCCAGGAAGGTGGCGGGCTCGCGGTCCTCTACGGGCGTCGTAGAATCGGCAAGACGCGACTGCTGCTGGAATGGTCGAGGCGGCATGGCGGCCTCTACACCGTAGCCGACCCGTCGACTGCGGAGATCCAACGCCGCTACTTCGCTGAATCGGTCGCGGAGCATCTGCCCGGCTTTGCCGAGGTCGCCACTCGCGACTGGCGTTCGCTGCTCCGGCAGCTGGCGAAAGAGGCGCAGATCGCTGGCTGGCGCGGGCCGATCATCTTCGACGAGCTGCCGTATCTGGTGATGGCTTCGCCCGAGCTACCCAGCGTGCTGCAGCGCTGGGTCGACCATGACGCGCGACAGGCTGGTCTGGTCGTCGCGGTCGCGGGCTCGAGTCAGCGCATGATGCGGAGCCTAGTGCTGTCACGCGACGCGCCGCTGTTTGGCCGTGCGCGCGAGCTCCTCAAGCTCGGCCCGATCGATTCGAGCTATCTCTACCCGATGTTTCGCCCCGAGACCGGTATCGAGCTGGTGGAACACTACACCGCGTGGGGTGGCGTACCACGCTATTGGGAGTTGGCGGTCGAGCTCGACGGAGATGTCCCTTCCCGGCTCGAGCGCCTGGCGCTCGACCCCTTGGGTCCGCTACACCGTGAGCCGGATCGACTGCTGCTCGAGGAAATCCCGTCCGCTCTCGAGACGCGCCCGGTACTCGACGCCATAGGCTCCGGAGCGCATCGGGTCTCCGAAATCGCGGGCCGCTTGGGCCGCAAAGCCACCTCGATGTCCCGCCCGCTCGATCGGCTGGTCGAAATGGGGCTGGTGCGGCGTGAGGTGCCGTTCGGCGAGCTCGAAAAGAAGAGCCGGCGCGGCGTCTACAAGATCCGCGATCCCTTCTTCCGTTTCTGGTTTCGGGTCGTGGCGCCGAACCGCGGTCAGCTGGCGTCAAGCCCGCTACGCCGGCAGATTTTGGAGCGCCACTGGCGCCACCTGAACGCGGAGGCTTGGGAGGAGCTCTGCCGCCAGCGTCTACCCGGAATGACCGGCCCTTCGATCCTCGGCCAGCTCGGACCGTGGGGTCCGGCCTCACGCTGGTGGCACGGCGCCTCGCCGGAATGGGACGTCGTCAGTGAGTCGGTCGACGGGCGGTACCTTCTGCTCGGCGAGGTCCACTTCTCGAGCACGCCCTTCTCGCCTGACAGGCTTCAGCAGCTCGCCCAAGACCTGGCTACCAGGGAGCCTCCCAAGCTCTCGGGTAAGCGCTCGAGCGCGATCGTAAGAGCTCTCTTTGTCCCGGAAGTCGAAGAGGATGTCTACATGAGAGACGTCCAGATCGTGGGGATCGAGGAGCTGATTCCTCGACCCTCCAGCTTTCTTCTTTCGCGACAAGCATAACGCGCTGGCATCACGGAGGTCGGTGGCACGAAGGATACGTTGCCAGAGGTTGGCGCCTCCGAGGTTGGCGCGGCGGAGGCTAGGGTCGCGGAGGTTGAGACCACTGAGGTTGGCGCCTTCGAGATCAGCCTGATCGTCGCATCCTCGTGCCAATAGTTCGCTTCACAATGTCCGTGGGCGCATCCGCGATGTCACTAGCGAGCGAGCAGTCGCCCTAAGCCTGAATGGTAGGCAGATCTCAAGTCCGAACACCGGGTCCGCGCACGCACGAGCTGAGATACCACCAAGCGTCGTTAGGTCGAAGAGCTGACCGGATTCGAACTTCAGTACTACATTCAAGTTCCGTCCTCTAGCTCAAGCGGTTTGGGCAGCCCGATGGATACCGGAGAAGTTGAGCGCTACGCCTAAGTCCATATTCGAAGAATCTCGCCATAGCGAACAAATCGCTTGCTGCTCGGCATGGGCCGGCCGGAAGCAGTCGGTCGTCCCGAGTCTCAGGGCAAACTCCCAGCTTATGGGTGTCGAGCACGCAGCGTAACTCACCAAACAACGCTTCTCCATAAGCCTTTTCGGGATTCCCTGGTGTGCCGCGTCTGGAAGGGAGCGCCACCACCTACTCAGTCAAAGGTATTGCCGGATAGTAGATCTTTTCTCGGCGCCCGTTTGCTATCTAGGGCACGAAGAATCATTCGACTGGGTCGAGCGCTGGAACTTCCAGGAGCAGATGCTTCCGCTGCTCTTCCTTGGATAGGCTCCAATGAACCGGCATCTCGAGATGCTCAGGCAGGGCGGTCTCCAAGTTTCCAAATGCAAGATCGATCTGTCCCTTCGACAACCCAGTTGCCAAGCTCAAGTTAGTGTTGTCGAGATTCGCTGCAAAGAGGACCGATTCTGAGAAGTCTGTAAGACTGAGATCAGCACCGCTGAGGTCAGCGCCGACCAAAATCGCTCTTGAAAAGTCTGAGCCCGCCAGACTCGCCTCGCGAAGATCCGCTTCTATAAGTTGCGCGTTGGTGAACTTGCTCCCGCCCAGATCAGGCAGGCTCCCAAGGCCCATAGCTATGACAGCCGATGTCGCTCGACCTCTCCCTACATCGGACTGCAGAGACATCGCGAGGTCCTTAAATGCGGCACCTACCGTCTCGTCGAGTGCCGACATTCCAGGACTCGTGGCTCTGTGGCTATCGCGATTTGGCTCGATGACCGCAGAATGGTCAAACAACTCTCCGGAAGAACTGACAGTTCCGACGATAGCGTAGGCGCCGAATATGGCACCTAGGCCTGCAGCGATCTCCTGAGCCTCCTCCATGTCACTGGGGTAGTTCCCATCGACAGTCCGCAGATCTGCTCCCCGTAGCTTTGCGCCGCTCAGGTCCACATCTGTAATGATTACGCCTCTGAGATCGGCTAATCTGAGATCCAAACCACGCAGGTCGGCGCCCGTGAGATCCGGTTTAACGCCGCGGTTGCGCTCGAACCCCAGTAGAGCCAGAACCGCTTCCCGCCGAGCCCTCGGGTGAGCTTTCGGGCGACAGCTATTCGCCCCGGGAGCGCGTTGCCCTTCTCGCCGGTTGTTCGGCTCACACGTCTCCTCGTAGATAGTGTTCAGGAGCTCGGCACGTCGAACCAGGACACTGTCGCGATCTTGCTGTTCAATCTGGTCTTGGATCAGCAGGTTCTGCCAAAACAGAAAGCTGGCCGGGATCGCTCCCACGACGAAGGCGATGATCATACCTGTCCACTTGACCCGAACGACGCGGCGCACAACTGCCGCAAGCACGTCTGCTGTCTCGTCTCCCGGCAGAGGATCCCGGAGACTCTTTGCCTCAAGCCAAGCCTTGAAGCTCTGGCGAAGCTCGTTACCGACAAGGACCCGAGCCCCAAGCGCAGCAGCACTCCTCGCCGCTTGGACGTTGGCCTCCCTCTCGTCGCGCAGCTCGTCGAGCTCAAACTGAAGCTCCTTGTTCAGCCTCTCTAGCTCTTCACATCTCTTTTCGAATTCGACGACACGCGCTGCAAGACGGTTTTTGTCGGCTGAAGCGCTTGTAGCCATCGGACTGGCAGATGAGCTCATGACACTTCGACAATCAAACGATGACCTGCGGGATAGCGAAAAGCAGCTTCAGGGCCACAACAGGACATTGTCGGGATCGTGGGTTACTCAACGGACCAAAGTACCGCGCCGATCACGGCCATACCCTCGGATCGATGCTAGGCCAGATTACGACACCAGGAGGCCAAAGTAATCTAGCACTCCGATTGAAGCTTGACACAGCACAGACTATGCCTTCGAACGGTGATCGTCTTTGCTCCGAATGCTGAAAGTTTCTTCCTCTCGTCGAACCACATATCTCAGGCAACTGCTGGAGTCATAGCAAACGCAGATTCGGATTCTGGAAGGGCAACATCGCTACGCTGCGAAGAGGGGCAGGCTATGGCCGACTCGGCGAGTTTGTCGTCACTCTACAATGGGGTGCTCAGGGGATTACTCTAAGCGTTCTGCCGCCGAATACCGGGCGCCAGCATTGCCGCCAGCCGTTCGGGATCGCGCACGCCGCGCTCGGCTAGCCAGGCTTGGGCAGGATGTGACGGTGCGGCGCTGTGGTCCGACGCGGCACCAGAAACGATGCCGTCGCAATGCCACGAAGCGATGGCGGCGTGGGCCGCCATGCCGCAGCGCTCGAAGGCGCCGGCGGCAGCCTCCGAATGCTCGCGGCAGGCTTCAGGCTCGCCGCGCAGCGACGCGACGCCAGCGCGCAGAAGGCTGGCCAGGCCGGCCGCCCAATCGGTGCCGGCGCGCTCGATTTTGCTGGCTCCTATTTCGGCTCGCTCCAGCAGCCATGAGCTAAACGCCGGGTCGGCCCCGCCTTCGGCGACGGCCGCCAGGGCGCAGCGCGAGCGCAGATCGAGCGACAGGATGAGCACGATCTCGATGCGCTGGATCATCGACCGGGTGAGCTCGCCCCAACGCTCCCGCACCAGCGTCCAGGCTTGCAGCCCTTTGCCTTGGTAGAGGGCGACCTGGGTGACGGCATGCAGGTGCCCGAAATGCTGGAAGTGAAAGCCCTGATGCGACCAGTCACGAATCTCGTCGCCGAGCAGCTCGTGGGCGTCTTCGGGACGGTCGTCCAGCAAGAGCTGGAAGCTCTCGACCCAATGCCGCAGGTGGATCTCGAGGTAGAGATCGCTCTGCTCGCGCGCCGGCGTCAGCAGGCTGGGCAGCTCGGCGAACAGGGCGGGCCAGGAGCCGAGGTGCAGCATGGCCAGCACCCGGAAGTGACGCACGGTGTCGAGCTCCCAGGTGACGCCGGTGCGAACTTCACGCATCTGCTCTTCCGCCGAGGTGAGGAATCGGTGCGCTTCCCTCCACTCACCGTGCGAGCAGGCCAGCATGCCGGACGCCATTTCGGTCAAGCAGGCGGCGTAGCGGCCGCGAAAACGATCCGCCAGAGCGCGAGCCTGGGCCAGCACGTCGCCGCCGCCGCCGCCCTCCATGGCGCCGAAGAACACTTCCATCGCCAGCCCGCGAGCGACGCGCTCGGGCTCGCCGACGGACAACGCAAGCAGCAGATGCCGGGCATGAAACTGCGAGGCGCGCAGCACGTCGACCAGGCAGAGGCCGATCTCGACGGACCAGCAGACGTCGATACGGTGCAGCTCGGCCGGATCGCAGTCCGCCTCCGCCCGCTCGGTGAACTCGAAGCCGCGCAGACGCAGGCGCAGACGGTACCACCACAGGTCGATCAGAGATTTCCAGCTCCGTTTCTGAAGGCGCATGCCGACGGTACGCAGCACGTGGCGCAGGATCGCCTGGCCGCGCTCGACGTGGCCGCTGATCAGGAGCTGCTCCGCCGCCTGGCGCTGGGCCTCGATCGGGTTGATGGTGCCGGAGTGGCTGACCGCCTGCAGGTAGCTCTCGGCCGCCTCGCGGCTGCGGCCGGCATTGGCCAGCGCCGCGCCGAGCTTGACCTGCAGCTCGTAACGGTGCAGCCCGGTCTCCTCCTCGGTCAGATCCAGGGCCAGGCGATAGAGTCGCGCCGCGCGCTCGAAAGCCAGCGCCTCCTCCGCCCGCTCCGCCGCGGTAGCGGCGTACTCGCGGGCCCGCACGACCTCTTCGGTGGCCTGGAAGTGGACCGCCAAGGTCTCGGGATCGGCCCGCCCGGACGATTCGAGCGCTAGCGCCAAGATGCGGTGCACGTCGCGCAGGGCCTCCGGGTTCAGGCTGCCCGCCACCATCTCCCGGATGCGATCATGATAGGTCTCGATCTCCTCGCGGCCTTCGACCACGCGCTGGCGGATGAGCTTAAGCGTGCGCAGCTGCGCCACCGCGGCGGCGCCCTCACTCCCCAGGTCCACCGCCTGCCGGGCGGCGATCAGATCGACCGGCTTACCCGCCACGGCCACCACTTCGAGCAGCCGACGGGCCGGCGACGACAGCGCGGCGACGCGGGCCATGATGGCGTCTCGCAAATGAATGTCGTCGCGCGACGCCGGGCGGCGGCCGTCCGACAGTGGCGACTCCATGGTCGCCGGCTTCTCGGGCTCTGGGTCGATCGCGACCTCGCTCGAGAATCGCGTCAGCTCGGAAAGGAAGAGCGGGCTCCCTGCGGCTTCGCGCAGAATGCTCTCGGCCCGCTCGGACGAGATCTCCATGGCCTCTTCGGAAACGGCGCGGATCAGCGCGCGAGCTTGCTCTTCCGGCAGCCTGCCGAGGGTCAGCTCACGCACGTCGACACCACGCCAGCGGAAGCTGTCGCGCTGCTCGCTCAGCGCCTGCAGGAACGGGCTGGTTGCCTCGTCTTCGCTGCGGTAGGCGCAGATCAAGAGCAGCGGCGGCGGGTCCGGCGGCTTGAGGATCTCGTTCAGCAGCAGAAAGCTGTCCATGTCGCCCCACTGCAGATCGTCGATCACCAGCACCAGCGGCTGGCGCCGGGAGATGCGCTCCAGCAGCTGGCGCAGGGCGGCGAAGGCACGCCGCCGCTGAATCTGCGGGTCGGGCGCGTCGGTTGACAGATCCGCCACCGAACCAACCCGCAGCAGCACCGGAAAGAGCACCGCCAGCGGTGCGATCTGATCCGGCAACAGCGCTTCGACCTCTTGGGGCTGCAGGCTGAGCAGATAGCGACTCAGCGCGTCGACCAGGCTGTCGAGCGCCTTGTAGGGCACCGACTCCTGCAGGTAGCAGCGGCCGGACAGCACCACCGGCGACTCGTCATGCCGGTCGAGGTCGTGGATGAAACGATCGATCAATGCGGTCTTGCCCATGCCCGAAGCGCCGTTCAGGTAAACCATCACAGCGCCCTCGCGACTCGCCTCGAACGCGTCGATCAGTTGGCTGAGGGTGCGCGAGCGGCCGACGAACGGCAGCTCGAGCTCGTCCGTCGCTTCCTTGAGCCTGTGCTTCTCGGCCGCGCCGCCACCTCCCAGGAACGCGATGACTTCTTCACCTCGGGGCCGGGCTTCGGGGTCCGGGTCGAGTAGCCTCAGACTGAGCGCTTCGAGATCCCGCGGCACGTTCGACATCCCCGGCGCCACGCCGGTCTGCTTGTCGGAAATGATCTCGAGCGTCGTGCCTTGAAACGGCAGCTCGCCGGTCAACGCCTGGTAGAGCATCACCCCGACGCTGTACCAATCGCTCGCCGGCGAGCCCGGCAGAGCGAGCGCCTGCTCCGGCGACATGTAGGCCGGCGTGCCCACGGTTTGGGGTGTGGCCTCGGGCATACCGATACGGTGAAACTCGGTGACCAGACCGAAATCGAGCAGCACCGCCCGATCTTCGGCCGTCACCAGCACGTTGGGCGGCTTGATATCGCGATGCACTTTGCCGTGCGTATGCACCGTGTGCAGGGCGCGCGCCAGCTGCAGCATGACCCGCCGGATGCGATCGAAGTCCGGCGGGTCGCGTTCGGCCGCGGACTCGTCGGAGCGCCGGCCGCCGCTCAAGGCCTCGATCAGGTCGACGCCTGGAACCAGCTCCATCGAAAAGAACCACTGTCCGGCTTCGGAATACAGCTCATAGAACGACACCAGGTTCGGATGCCTGATATCGGCCAGCGACCGGAAACCTTTCTTGAACCGATAGAGCGAGTCGGCTTCAGCGAAGCGCAGCACTTTGAGCGCGACGAGGCTGCGCGCTTGGCGATCGTAGGCTTCGTAAACCACCCCGAATGCGCCCGAGCCGACACGACGCTGAATCAAGAATCTATCGGTACCGGTAAAGTCTTCCGCACCCTGGCGGGACGTGACCGGATAGGTCTCCAGGTCGCTTATCGCATGCCCTCCTTTGCTTCGACCCTCACGTCTGGACCACCACAGTCTACAAGCTGCCCAGGCAGTCTTCCCTCTCAGAGCTTAGTTTTGCCGACGACCCGAGCGCTCAACGAATCGCCGAACGGGCTGGCGCGTAGGAATAACGGACGCCCTGGCAGCGTTTAAAAGAGTAGCGGCTTCGCCTCGTACCCAGCGATGACCGCCAGGAGAAACGATGAATCAAGAGCGCATTTCCGACCACAGATCTCAGAATCTGCTGCACTCCGTGCTGCTGCTCGGCGGCATGGTGCTGCTGCTCGTCTGGATCGGTGAGATTTTCTTCGGCACCCCGGGCGTCACCCTGGCGGTGGTCGCGGGCGCCGCTTTGCTGACCCTCGGCCGGGTGAAGCCCGACTGGGTGCTCAGGATGCAGCGCGCGCAGCGGCTCGAACATTACCAGGCTCCCGCCCTGCATCGCATAATTCACGAGCTGACGCGGCGCGCCGAGCTGCGCAACGTGCCGCAGCTCTACCTGGTACCCTCACCAACGCTCAACGCCTTTGCCGTCGGCAATGGCGAAGCTTCCGCGATCGGCGTAACGCGTGGGCTGCTCCAGACCCTCGATCAGCGCGAGCTGACCGGCGTGCTGGCGCACGAGATCAGTCACATCAAGCATCGCGATCTCTGGGTCATGGGGTTGGCACAGCTGATCGGCCGCATGACCCGTAGCCTGTCCTGGCTCGGTCAGCTGATCCTGTTCCTATCCATACCCGCCGTGCTGATGGGCAGCTACCAGATTCCTCTGGGAGCGCTGCTGATGCTGATCGCTGCCCCGACCTTGAGCTCTCTGCTGCTGCTGGCGCTGTCCCGCACGCGCGAATTCGCCGCCGATCTCGGCGCGGCTCGCCTGACCGGCGACCCGATGGGGCTGGCGTCCGCGCTGCACCGCCTCGACGCCCGTCAGGGCGCCTGGTGGCGGATGCTGTTCCCGACGGTACGCCGAACGACGTCGTTCCTCGACAGTCATCCGGCGACGGCGGAACGCATCGCGCGGCTGAAGTCCCTGGTCAGCCGACCAGACGTTCGCCAAACCGCGGCGCGCCAGCCGTCCCCCGAACCGCGACCCACTGTTCGGCAACGACCCACTGCGCAGAGACGGCCGCGGCGCGTACCCGTGCGGCTGACGGACCATGGGCCGGTGCCGTGGCCGGTCTCGACCGCCAACCGGCGGCGTCCCAGCCGGCCCCACCCTTACGCGCGGTATGGCTTCGAGGTCCGACCGCTGGTGGCATGACGGGCGTGGGGCGGTAGGCCGCGATATGATCGCGGCCCACGATCATCCCGAGGCCCATCATGCGCTATGTAGTTTTCAACCGCAAAGGCGGTGTCGGCAAGTCGACCATCGTGTGCAACCTGGCGGCGGTGAGTGCCGCCCAGGGTCGCAAGACCCTGGTGGTAGACCTCGACCCGCAAGCCAACGCTACCTACTACCTGCTCGGGCGCGACGCCACGGATACCAAGCCTGGCGCCGCCGAGTTCTTCGAGGAGACCCTGGGCTTCCGCCTGCTGAGCTCTTCGAAACGGTCTTGGATCCACCCTTCGCCGTTCGAGAACCTGCACGTGATGCCCGGCGACAGCGACCTCGCCGAGCTCCATTCCAAGCTCGAGTCACGCTACAAGATCTACAAGCTGCGCGATCTGCTGGCTGGACTCGACGACTTCGATGCGATCTACATCGACACGCCGCCGGCGGTGAACTTCTTCACCACTTCGGCTCTGATCGCCGCCGAGAGCTGCCTCATTCCCTTCGATTGCGACGAGTTTTCCCGTCGCGCCCTCTACCAGCTGCTCGGCACGGTGCGCGAGGTGCAGGAGGATCACAACCCGAAGCTGGTCGTCGGCGGCATCATCGTCAACCTGTTTCAGGAGCGAGCGCGGCTACCGCAACAGATGATCGAGGAGATGCGCGCTGAAGGCCTGCCGGTGCTCGAGCCCTTCCTCACCGCTTCGGTCAAGGTGCGCGAGTCGCACCAGCAGTACCGCCCGCTGATCGATCTTGCGCCGCGGCACAAGGTCACGGCGCAGTTCGAGGCCTTGTACCAGACCCTCGAAGGCTAAAGGCGCAATTGCGGGTCGCGGCGGAACGCGGGCCAGGCCGCGGCTGATCCAGAACCGTGGATGGTGGATCGCGGAGATGCGGTCCACCGTTCGTGCCCATCGCGAGCGCGGTCTCAGGCCCGCTGTTTCGTCTCAGCTTGTCTCACGCCGGTTTGAGACGTCTCAGTCTGCTACTCAGATTTCGGTGTGTTACCACTGATCCTTGTGAGTTTCTCGATGATGGCAGTAGCTGCGCTGCTGGCATTGGGGTTGCGGGAAGTGGGGAAAAACCGCCCACGTTCGCAACCTCAGCGACGCGAAAGGACCTCACGATGTCTTGGAAGCAGCAGCCTTGGAAGCAGCAGCTCGTCTTCTCTATTGCCTTGACCCTGCTCGCCGGAACGGCCTCCGCCGGCCCGAGCGTGGTGCCGACCGCCGAAGGCCAGATCGGTGAAACTCCCGGGCTCTCCGATCAACTGCTCGGCACCCGCTTCGAGTCGATCCGCGGCCAGCCGGGGGATATCTTGCTCGGCGGTATATTCGTCTTCGGGGGTGCAACGCCCCCGCCGCCAGAGTTTCAGTTCATCAACGACCGCATCCACAACATGCCCGACCCGGTGCCGGTTGGCTCGACGGCGTCGATCTTCGCCAACGTCGAGAAGGTGGCGCCGGATTCCGCGTGGGCTCGCAACGCGGCCGACGACGGTGACTTCGTGGCCTTCAGCTTCGCGGTCGACGGTGCCATGCCAGAAACCATGACCGTACGCATCGCCACCTACGACGAGAACGGCAACGTACAGGCCCAGGTGCCGATCGCGGAAGACATCGGCACCTTCACCGCGATTATCGATCCACGGTTCGCCAAGACCGGCGTGGCGGTCGACAACCAGGGACGCGTCACTGTCGCCTACACCGAGCTCAGCATGGCGGGCCTGCCGCGGGTGCGCGCGACGCGCGCCGACGCCACCACCGGTGCGGTCATCGATCCTGATTTCCTGGTCAACGACGCCATCCGCGGCAACCCGGACGTCGCGCTGCTCGATCCCGAAGGCAACCGCCTAGTGGTCGTCATGGAGGACCTCACCGCCGGCCCCCGCATCCGCGGCAACATCATCGACTTCTCGGGCGGCACGCCGGTGGTACTGCCGGAATTCACCGTCAACACGACCGTCGCGGCCTTTGGCGACGTCATCGCTGCCGTCGCTGCCGATCCCGCCAACGGCGATTTCACCGTCGTCTGGGAGCATACGACGACGACCCCGGGTGATCCGATCGACGTACGGGGTCGGCGGTTCGACGCCATGGGCAATCCGATCGGCGACGATTTTCGGGTCAACACCACGACCGCCAACGCCCAGGCCCAGCCGGCGGTCGCCTACGGCCCCGAGAACCTCTCGGCGGTGGCCTGGACCGGCGATTCCACGATGCCGACGGGCACTGACGACCTCGACGTCTTTCTCCAGGTCTACGACGCTGACGGCAACCCGCTCGGCGGCGAGATCAAGGTCAACACCTTCGACGCCAACACCCAGGATCGTCCGTCGGTGAAGTTCCTGCAGCGTCGCGATCCCCAGGGCCGACCGCAGGTAGCGGTGGTGTGGCGCGACACCGGCAACGCGGCCGGGATCAACCCCCGCGGTACCGGCACGACCTATCGCTGCTTCTCGATCAACGGATTCGAAGATCCCCAGCCGATCTTCGCCGACGGCTTCGAATCGGGCGATACCTCGTCATGGTCTGACTCGACTACGCCTTGACAGCGCGAGCTCGACTCTCGAACGCAGGCGTTCTGGATGGGATAGCCGAGTTTGGTCACGTCGTGAGGTGGCGTGGCGATCCCAGGGTTGGGCCATCGGTCTGGTAGTCTTACCTCAAGACACCAGCCGATGCGTCGATAGCGAGTAGCCTCTCCCGAGCCGCGGCGCTGGTCGTGAACTGCTTTGGAGAATGCCTTATGCAACCCGTCGTTCGCTGCCTCGCCCTGTCGACGTTTATCCTGGCCTGGCCGACGGTCCTGGATGCGGAGACGATTCCCGCTCCCGAATCGGTCCTGCGGGCGCCGGTAGGGGCTGATTTCTTCCTCGCCAGCTACGAAGAGTCGATGGACTACTTCCATCGGCTGGCCGAGGCGAGTGACCGCATAGAGCTGCGCAAAGTCGGCAAGACGTCGTTCGGGCGGGACTGGTACCTGGCGATCATCTCTTCACCCGCCAACCTCAGCCGCCTCGAAGAGATCCGCGCTACCGCCCAGCGCCTGGCTCATCCCGAGGGCCTGAGCGACGATGAGGCGCGGCGCCTGGCGCGCGATGGCAAGGCCGTCATCCACATCGACGGCGGGCTGCACGCGACCGAGGTCGCCACCGCTCAGTTCACCATCCAGCTCGCCTACGACCTGGCGGTCGCGGAAGGCGATCCCGAGATCCAGGCCATCCTCGACAACGTCGTGCTGCTGCTCTGGCCGTCGCTCAACCCCGACGGCCAGACGATGGTCGCCGACTGGTACCGCCAGAACCTCGGTGGCCCCTACGAAGTAGCGCCGATGACGCGGCTCTACCAGAAGTACATCGGCCACGACAACAACCGCGACGGCTACATGCTCAACACCCACGAGTCACGCGTCGCCACCCGCGTGATCCGCGAATGGGAGCCGCAGGTCCTCTACAACCATCATCAGACCTCTCCGTTTCCTAGCCGTATCTGGATCCCGCCGTTCGCCGAGCCGATCTCGGAGTTCGTGCATCCCCTGATGTGGCGCACGGTCAACTTGATCGGTATGTCGATGGCCCAGGCGCTCGAAGAGCGTGGCCAGGAGGGCGCGGTTCACATGGGCACCGGCTTCGACAACTGGTATCCCGGCTTCATCGACCACGCCAACAACTTCCACAACGTCGCTGCTTTCCTGACCGAGACCGGCCTCTACCGCTACGCCACGCCGCACTTCTACACCATCGAGGATTTCCCCGAGGAGTCGCGCGATCTCCGTCCGCAGTCGCTCTACGCCAGCCCCTGGGAAGGCGGCTGGTGGCGGCTGCGCGATGCCGTCGACTACATGCTGACGGCATCGATCTCGGTGCTCGATGTCGGCGCCAAGTACAAGACCGATCTGCTCTACAACCGCTACCAAGCGGGACGGGATGTGATCGCTTCGTACCGCGCCAACCCGCCCTACGCTTACTTCATTCCACAGCAGCAGCGCGATCCCGTTGCCGCCGTCGAGCTGCTGCGTCGCCTGGCGTTCAACGGTATCGAAGTGTCTCAGCTCACGCAGCAGACGAACTTCGAGGGCCAGAGCTACCCGCAGGGCACCTGGGTGATCCCGATGGATCAACCCTTCGCCCACTTCGCTCGCCAGCTGTTCGCGGTCCAGACCTATCCCGACCTGCGCCAGTATCCCGAGGGGCCACCGGACCAGCCCTATGACGTCGCCGGCTGGACCCTGCAGTATCAGATGGGCGTCCGCGTCGTCGCCGCCACCTCCCCGCTCACCGAAGCGCTGCGCGGCCTCCTCGAGCCGGTCCGCGGCACGGCCGAACCGTGGCATTCCGAGGTCGCCGACGCAGCGCGCTTCGATAGTCCGCGCGGCGTCGGCTACAACAGTCATCCAGTAGCCGCGGCGATCACTCCGCCCGCAGGGCGTGCGACCGGCAGCGGTTCCGCACTGCTGCTCGACCCGGCTCAAAACAACAGCTATCGCGCCCTCAACCAGGCCTGGGCGGCAGGTGCCAAGGTCACGTTCGTGACCGGTAAGAGCGGCGCCAAAGGCGAGAGCGGCGAAAGCGGCCAGTACGCGATCTCTGGCCTGAACGCTGCCAAGAGCAATGCCATGGTGCGTGATCTCGCGCTGCAGGCACGGCGCGCCGGAGCGACCGGAACGGAGCTGACGCGACCGCGCATCGGGCTGTACCAGCCGTGGGATCCGAGCATCGACGAAGGCTGGACGCGGTGGCTGTTGGAGCGCTACGACTTCGAGATCACCAGTCTCTCCAACGCCGAAATCGTGGCCAGCAATCTGCAGTCGCGCTTCGACGTCATCGTGATTGCCGATATCTCGGCCGACGACCTGCTCGAGGGATTTCCCAAGGGGCGCGTGCCGCCGCGCTACGTAGGAGGGCTCGCTGGCGCCGGCGTGCGAGCTCTCGACGCCTTCGTGCGCGCTGGCGGCACCCTGGTCACCCTCAACCAGAGCACGCTCTTCGCTATCGAACAGCTCCATCTGCCGGTCGAGAATGTCGTTGCGGGACTCCAGCCGACCGATTTCTTCATGGGCGGGTCGATCCTGGAGATGATCGTCGACCCGTCACACCCGGTGATGGCCGGCATGCCGGAGCGCTCCAAGGTCTTCGTCTTCCGCAGTCCGGTGTTCACGACCACCGAAGGCTTCGAAGGTGCCGTGATAGCCAAGTACGCACCGTCCGGCTCGCCGCTGCTGTCGGGCTACTTGCTAGGTGAGAAGCACCTGCAGGGTTACGCCAGCGCGCTCGATGTCCACCACGGCAAGGGCCACGTCATCCTGCTCGGTATGCGGCCGCAGTGGCGAGGGCAGCCCTTCGGCACCTTCCGAATTCTGTTCAACGCCGCCCTCTACGGTTCGCAGCTGGCAGATCTCGCAGCGCCGGAATCGAAATTCTGGTCGTCCCCCGCGACCGGAGCGTCGGAGTCCGACAGCGACGGAGACGACTAGCTGTCCCTAGATCTTTGGCGCGTCTGCGGCGGGTCGCGTCTGCGGTTAGTTACGACGCCTCAGCCGCCGAAGCCCGACGCCGAGCAGCAGCACGGCGAGCGCCACCAGCCCTCCGGCTCCCAGCGCCGGCACGTCGAGCGCGGTGACGAAGCTCGAACGGCCCCGGATCATCAGCGCTCGGTGATCCTCGAAGATCGGATCCAGGGCATCGAAGACACTCGTCCATTCGCCCTCGGCACGATCATCGCGAAAGAAGAACTCGACCGGCTCGGTCCCTTCGCTCTTGTCGGCACAGACGAAGAAAAACTGATCGGCTGAAGCGTCCCAGCGCACCCCAATGTAGGACGGCCCGACTGGGATGCCGATACCGCTGACGTCGACCTCGGTGAACGTCTCCGCAATGCCCTGGGGCTCGACCTCGGCGCTCCCCGGCACGACCGCGTAGGGAGTCGACGCCGGGATGCCGCCGTCGTTCTCGTAGAACACCACTTCGAAATCGATCGCGCTGTCCATTCGGGTTCTGAGCCAGCACACGCAGATCGATTCCAACACTCGCGTTGGAAAAATCGAGGAGCTGAAGCGCTGAACATACTCGCCTTCGATCACGCTCGGCACCCATCCGTAGCCGGTTTCAGCGGAGCCGTCGTCCAGCACGACGTTACCGTCTTCGACGCTGCCAACGCAGGCCTCCTGCGGCGGTCCGTCGGTGTAGATGGCTGGCGGAGCGAGCGGCTGAGCGTCGGCCGGCGTCGCTACTGCGGTCATCGCCACTACGGCTATTCCCAAGATCACCGAGGCGGTCTCAGAGGCGATCGCGGTCCGGATCAAGGCCAGGGCAAAGTTGGGTGCGAGAGTCATGAAGTCCTTTCGAAGTGTGGGAGCGATCTACCGCTCGCACTCTACCGCAAAGTCAGCACCGCGGAGTCAGGGGTGACTCAGACCTCGAGCTAACCAGGCCGCTGGAAGGAAATCTAAATTTTCTTGGGCGAACGCGTGAGATCGAGCGGCTGCTTTACGTCTTATGTGGGTTGAGAGCATTTACCCTCGAACCTACAAAGGAGAACAAGCATGCAACACTTTCGAATCACGCAGCTCTTCGAGCTCTCGAGCCATCTTCGCGCCTGGTGCGTTCGGCATTCGCGCAAACACTACGGCTTCGACGCTCGGCCGCGGCCCGGAGCTTCGGGCCAGGATCGGCCCCAGGACCTGAGCCAGCTCAACCGCCTGGGCGACCTGCTGGCTCGCGCGGGGAAAATCGGTCCTGGGATCGCGCTGTTCGAACGCGTCGCTCGTGCCTATGCAGACGACGGTTTCTGGGCGAAAGCCATCGCTATCTACCGCAAAATTCTGCGCTACGATCCCAGCCGCTCGGACGTCGAACGTCAGCTCGCCTTTCTCTACCAGCGCAGTGGATTGCCGATCACGTCTTGATCAAGGGCTCGCTGGCGGTCGCGTCAGGTTCCGACATCGAGCGCCGCGACGTCGGCGCCGACCGCCAGGTCGAGCTCGAACCAGGCTTGCCGAATGGCGATCTGTGCCAGATCGCTTTCGGTGCGCTGCCGGCGCAGAGCGGCTTCGGCGTCTAGCAAATCGTTGGTGGTGGCGCGGCCCACCCGATTGCGCTCGCGCTCGACCCGCAGCGTTTCGGTCGCCAGCTCGACGCCACGACGCCGCACTTCGGCGGTCGCCTCGGCGCTGGCCAGCTGCGCCAGAGCATCGCGCACCTGGAGCGAAACCGCGTACCGCAGCTCGGCCAGATCCGCGTCGAGTGCCTCGCGCTCGGCCTCTAGGGCGGCGATGCGTGGCGCGCGCGTTCCCGCGGCAAACGGATTCCATCGCACTCCCAAGCCGCCTTCGAACAGCTCTTCAGGGCGGAAGGGATCGCCATCGGCGGACACCCAGCTGGCACGCGCCTGCACCTTCGGCAGGCGCTCGGCACGGAGCGCCGAGGCCCGCAAGTCCAGCGCCAAGCGTTGAGCGTTGAGCGCATTGATATCCTCGCGGCCAGCGAGCGCTCGATCGATCAAACGCTCGGCAAAGCCAGCGCGATCCTTGGCGGATATCGGGGAACGGGCCCTCTCGTCGCTCGTACCTTGAGAGGCGGCCCCTTCGGCCCGCGGCTCGACGGGACCGTCGTGGCCCACTACCCGGCCGAGGTCGTGTGCGGCGACGCGACGGCGATCCTCGAGCACCTGCTGATCGAGCACCGCTGATTCGAGGTCGAGCCGCACCTTGAGCGCTTCGGCTTCGAGCGTCTTACCGGCGGCGACCCGCTCTTCGACTTCCTGCAGGCTAGCTTCGAGACTGGCGATGAAGGCTGCCGTCGATCTCAGGTTGGCGTCGATGGCGAGCAGCTGCAGGAAGCGGTTCGCCGCTTCGGTCGTCACCAGCCGCCGGACACGCAACGCTTGCTGGGCGGCAGCGTTAGCCTCCGAGCGCGCTGCCTTGGAGCGGAAGAAGAGCTGAGACGGATCGAGTACCGGCTGGGTCACCTCGAGCGTGATCGCGGTCGAAGTTCGCTCGCCCAGCGTGAGATCACCCAATGGGGTAGAAAAAGCGAAGTCGCGATCCCGACGTGCCAGGTCGAACGCCACGCCAACGGTTGGCAGCAGCGCGGCCCGGCGCTCGGCACGAGCACCGAGTGCCGCGGCCGAAGCGCGCCGCTCAGCGGCCGCCAGCTGCGGACGTTGGACCGCTCGCTCCACAGCCTCTTCGAGCGTCAGCTCGAGAGTATCCTCGCCAGCCGGCTCCGATGCGCTAGAGCTCAGGCCAGCGGCCGTTGCCTGTTCGATCGGTCGCGCCTCCGCCGTGCCGGTCGAGGCGATGACCACCAAGCCGACCGCGGCAGCTGCCGCCGCGGGGCGCCGGCCGAGGATCCCTCCCAAGCCGGTACGCGGCGTGAACAGTACCTTGTAGAGCGCGGGAATCACCAGCAGAGTGAGCAGGGTGGAGGCGATCAGACCCGAGATCATCGCCCAGGCCAGCGGTGGCCACAGCGTTGTAGCCGAGAATGCCAAGGGCAGCAAGCCTGCAACTGTCGTCACCATGGTCAGCACGATCGGGCGCGTGCGACGCCGGACCGCCTCGGCCAGAGCCTTCTCGAGCGAAAGGCCTTGGGTGCGCAGCGACTCGATCACATCGAGCAGCACGATGGCGTTGTTGACCACGATGCCGACCAGTGACACCACGCCCAACATCGACATGAAGCCGAAGGCCTGGCCGCTCAGCAGCAGGCCGGGAACGACACCCGTCGCCGCCAGCGGCACCGTCATCAGGACGATCACCACGCGCCGGAAAGAGTTGAACTCAGCGAGTAAAAAGAACAGCAGCAGCAACAGTCCGAGCGGCATGGCGCCCAGGATCGCGGCGTTTGCCGACCCTGATTCTTCGAGCTCGCCGCCGAGCTCGAGGCGCACTCCCGGCGGCAGATCGAGCTCGGCGAGACGCGGCTCGAGCTCGGCCAAGACCTGATTCGATGCCACTCCTTCAGCGAGCTGAGACAGTACCTTTACAGTGCGACTGCGATCGAGGTGATAAATCGCCGCTGGCCGCCATTCGACCCGCAGGCGGGCAAGCTGTGACAAAGGCACCGGTTCGCCACCAGGCGTTGCGACATCGATCGTCGCGAGGTCGGAGGCGGGCAGCTCTTGGCCGGCCGAAGACCGCACCACGATGGGAACCGGATCTTCGTCGACCCGATACTGCCCGATCTCAGCCCCCAGGGTGCGTCCGCGCAGAACCGTGGCGACATCGGATCTCGAGAGTCCGTGACGAGCCGCCGCGGCGTCGTCGATGTCGAAGACGACAGTTGGGACACCGAGTCCGAGGTCGTGCCGAGTGTCACGGGTGCCCGGGATTTGGCGCAGCTCCGCCAAGATGGCGTCGGCCGTCTGCTCCAGATCCTCGAGATCGGCTCCCAGCACCCGGACTTCGATGGGCGCTTCGATCGGCGGCCCCTGTTCGAGTCGACGAGCCACGACTTCCGCCTCGGGCAGCTCGCGACGACTGTAGTCGCGGACCCACACGATCAAGCGTTCGACCATTGGCAGGCTCGTGACTTCGGCCACCATCTGCGCACGGTGCGGGCTATTGGGTTGACTGAGCAGATTGTAGTAGAAGCGTGGCGCCGCTCGACCGATGAAAGACGCCACCGACGTGACTTCCGGATGGCTCGCGAGAGCCGCTTCGAATCGTCGGGTTACGGCGTCGGTCTCTTCCAGGTGAGTACCTTCCGGCATCTCCAAGCTGACGACGACCACCGGTCGATCAGCGGCCGGAAAGAACTGTTGGTCCAGTCGCCCTGCGGCGAACAGGGTCACCAGGAGCAAGACCGCCGCGCCGGTCAACACCCAGCGAGACCGTCGCACCGCCAGTGACGAAACGGCACGCGCCAACCGATCGATACGGCCGCCTTCATCACTGGACTGCTTGCGGCGGCGAAGAAAAAACTCAGCCAAAACCGGCGTCACCAGCACAGCGAAGAGATAGCTCGCCGAAAGGGTCAGCATGATCAAGACCGGTATCGACCGAGTGAAATCGGCGGTTCCCCCCTTCGACAACAGCAGTGGAACGAATGCGGCGAGCGTCGTGCCGGTGGCAGTGCCGAGCGGCAAAGCGAGCTCGCGCACGGATTCGATTGCAGCTTGGCGGATTGGCCTACCGCGATCGAGACGCCACTGGATGTTCTCCGACACAACGATCGCATTGTCGACCAGCATGCCGAGCGCGATGACCAGCGCTGCGATCGAGATCTGGTGGAGGATGCCACCGGTCGCGTCGAAGATGGCGATCGCTCCAAAGGTCACTAGGGGTACGACGAGGGCGACCAGGAAGCCTAGCCTCGGTCCCATGAACAGGATCAACACGATGGCCACAATGAGAATGCCGAGACGAAGCGATCCCGTAAGATCTTTCAATCGACTTTCGACCTGATCCGGTTGGAAGACGACCTCTTCGATCTTCAAAGGCTCGAGCCACGACGCGACTTCCGCCACGCGCTCTCGAACTTGGCGTCCGTACTCGATGCGATCCAGATTGTCCTTGGGCACCACCCCCAGCCCGACCGCGGGCTCGCCTTGCCAGTACATACGCTCCGCTGGGGGCTCACTCGGACCGCGTCGCACTCGCGCCAGCTCGCTCAGCGGTACCGAACTGCCTGAAGGCAGCATGACCGGCGTCGAACGGATCTCCGCTAGCGACTCGAATTCCGTCTGCGGTCGCAGGTTGGCGCTCTTGGCACCGAGATGAATCAGTCCACCGGGCTGCATCGAGCTGCGGCGTGCCAGGGTAGCTCCTAGGGTCAGGGGATCGACACCAAGCCGGCGTGCTACTGCGTCGTCGTACTCGATCGTAATCTGCTCGCCGGGATCAGCCACGATGTTGACTTGTTTGACCGTATCCAGCGACAGAAGCTCGCGCTTCAGCTGTTCGGCGCCGCGCGCCAGGGCCAACGGATCCGCCGAACCAGTGATCGCCAGCACGATCGCTTCCTGCGAGAGGAGGTCGTCTTCGACACGCGGCTCAGCGACACCTCGAGGGAACTCCACCCGAGCTCGCTCGACCGCATCGCGAACTTCATCCCAAGCGCTTTCGGTATCGTAGATATCTTCGAGTAGCTCGACGCGTACGATCGCCGCTCCGGCTCGGGCAGTGGACGAGACCTCGTCGATTTCTTCTACTTCGGCAAGAGCCTCTTCGAGCGGCTCTACGACCAGCCGTTCGACCGTTTCGGCGTCTGAGCCCGGAAACATCGTCAACACCATTCCGCTGCGCTGAGGGAACTGGGGATCCTCCTCACGAGGCATGGTCAGCCAGGAGAGAACGCCAGCCAGAGCCACCAGCAGCGCGCTGGCAACCACCAGGCGTCGACGCTCCAAAATCGCTTGCAGAGCACTCACGGCGCCACCTCTTCAATCTCAACGCGGTCGCCCTCGAGCAGCCCACGCTGGCCACCGATCACCACCAGATCGCCTACCTGAAGATCACCTCGAACGATCACTCGATCCCCGACCAGCGAGCCGACCTCCACGGTCAAACGCTCGACGCGTGCGGTCGGCTTGGGGGCAGCTTCAGTACTCGCATCCTGAATCCGGAATACGGCCGGCCGCCGGCCGCCAGGATTCACCACCGCCTCGACCGGCAAAGACAGCGCCCGATCCGTGGCGACCTCGAGCACTAGCTCGGCGGTGGCTCCTGCTCGAACCTGCTCCGCAGCATCGAGCGCTACGACCACTGGAAACAACCTGCCAGGCCCAGCCGCTGTCCAACCCACCGATTCGATGCGACCCGCCGCAGATCGATCGAGAGCCGACAACTTCAGCTCGACCGCATCCCCGACCGCAACGCGCGATATCACCGCCTCGGGCACCTCGACCTCTAGCTCGATCGGGCCCTCTCCAGAAAGGGCGATCACTGGAGCGCCTATCCCAGCGTACTCCCCGGGCTCAAAGAACACTTCGGTCACTGTGCCGGCGAATGGTGCCGTCAACCGAGTCGTGGCCAAGCGCCTTTCAGCTTCGAGCAGTCGAGCTCGCGCGGCCTCCTCGGCAGCTTTTAGAGCAGCAACCGCTGCCGAGGTTCGCTCCAGCTCTTCGCTGGTCGCTGCCTTGGCGGCGACCAAGCGCTCGGCGCGTGCCTGATCTCGTTCACTCTGGGCTCGCCGGGCCTCCAGCTCAGCCAAGGCACCCTGTGCCGAAGCCGCAGCATTGCGCAGCTCCGAGTCATCAATTCGAGCCAATATCTGCCCTTGCTGGACACGGTCTCCGATCTCCACAGGCCGGCCGACGAGGCGACCGCCGGTAGTGAACGAGAGGCGCGCACGACGCGCCGAGCGGGTAGTGCCCGAAAAACGTAGCTCGCGACTGTCCTTGGCGGCTTCAACGCCACCGGCTTTGACCCTCTTGAGAGCAGTTGCCGGCTCTGCAGTCTCCGATGGCATACGTTCGGCATCTGCCGAGATATAGGCGGCGGTTCCCAAGATCAAGACAATGATCCATGAAAGATGCAATCGCCTGAGCATGATGTTCTCCAAATAAAACGCGCCCAACTCATCGTGCGCGTGGTGTTTTCGAGGTCACATTCGGATTAGTGACTCATGTGCGACCATCTTTATAAACTGGCCGACCGGTCAATAAATGAAGTCTTCAAAGCTTTCGATCACCCTGAGAGTTCGGATGTACTCGGACCGTAGAAACTTCAGATGTGCTTGGGACGTAGAGTCAGTCCGCGGTCGCACGGCGCGAGCGGACGCCATCGAGAAGGATCTTCACGGCGTCTTCCAGGTAGCGCTCTTCCAAGGCGTCCAAGTCTTCTTCGGGGCCAAGAATCTGGTCCATCAGAGGTTTCGATTGGAACCAGTGCAGCGCCATGGCGAGAAACGCCTTGATCATCGTGACCGGTTCTATATCCGCTCTCAGCTCCCCACCATCCTGAGCTTCTCGAATACGCTCGGCACCGAGCTCGAAGAGTTGATCTTCTTCCGGCTTGCAGTGATCTTCACCCTCTTCGATGAAGCGCCAGGACATGTATCGGACCGCATGGGGGTTGTCTTGCAAAAAGCGGAAATAGCCCACCAAAGAGTCCTTGAGCATGTCAGTAGAGCCGCGAGAGGACGTCAGTATCTCGCGTTGGGCCTCATAGTACTGTCCGAAGTGCCGCTGCTTCACCTCGTTCCAGAGATCGTCTTTGGAGCCGAAGTGATGATGGATGAGACTCTTGGTGACACCTGCGCGGCGCGCAATACGACTGGTCGGTGTATCGGCCGGTCCCAGCGTGAGAAACAGCTCCTCTGCGGCTTCTAGAATCGCGGCGCGGGTGGCTTCAGGGTCACGACGACGGCGCGATTCGGGCAAGTTCTTTTTTGCGGATGCCATTTCTTGCAGGTGCCACGAGGAAACATTCACGAGGAAACTTGATTGGCTGCAGGCGTGGCAACCAACGCTAACTGGCCGGCCGGTCAATAAGATAACGAGCCAGATTCCCTGTTGTCAAGAGGCAGCAAACCATCTTGCCGATTCCCCAGGGTAAGCTACACTGAGCTGACCTGACAGCGGGCGCGAGATCGGTCGGCGTGAGTCGAACTGCGCGGAAGCGTTCTGCGTTGGTCGGATTCACGTGAAGCAGGTCCGCGAAAAGTAGGTCTGGGACTGAGATCATGGCGACGGAAAGGATGCCGCTGGCACCTGTGAAATCCCCGGAGGGACGAGAGCGAGAGCTCGATCTCTTGCTCGAACGCTGGCGTCTGGCACTCGACGATTCCGGCCAGGTCGTTTTTGTTCGGGGTGATGCCGGCTCAGGCAAGACCCATCTCTTGAGGGCCTTTGAAGCACACACCTCTTCGCCGCCGCGAGTCTTCCTCAGGTGCTGCTGCGTGCGCGACCTTCAGTACACCGCATTTGGTCCTCTGCACGAGCTGCTGCAGGAGCTCGAGGACCGCCCGGCTGGCCGCACCGGTTCCAGCGACACTCCGGAGCAGACCGTGCGAGCCACCCTCACCGCACGCCTCAAGACCCTGCTGGCTCCCAGACAATACCGTCCAGCATCGGCACTGAATCTCAACCCCGAGGGCAAAGCCAAGAAGACAATCGAGGCGCTTGTCACGCTCTTCGTAGAGATCGCCAAACGTCACCCGCTGATATTGGTCGTTGAAGACCTCGAGTGGCTCGATCCTTCGACGCTGGAGATGCTCTCCCAGATTGTCAACCGGCGACCGCGGGTGAGCCTCATGGTGGTGTTGACCTTCGGCCCCGAGCTCACACCACCGTGGGGAACACGAAGCCATCTGACCTCTCTCCAGCTTCCCCCGCTCACGCCTGAGAGCAGTGAGCTCGTCGTCGAACAGCTGGCTGGGAGGTCCCCTCTGCCGGAACCGCTCAAGCAGAGGATCGTCGAATGGGCCGAGGGCTCTCCGTTTTATCTGCGGGAGATGGTGCGCCTTGCCCAGAGTCTCGAGCTCGACACCGCCGGCAACGAGAAGACTGGGGCTTCGTCGATCTTTCAGGAATGGCTCGCAGCACACATGCTTCAGCTCGGAGCTGCCGCCGACCTGGCGCGTCAAGCGGCAGCTCTCGGCGACCAAATGCCTCATGAGCTACTGCGCGCCGTGAACCACTCGTCCGGGAAGCCCGATCTGGCAATCGAGTTAGATCGTCTGATTGAAGCCGGACTCCTCATTCGGAATCAAGAGCCACGAGACTTACTCTCGTTTCGGCACAATCTGCTTCGCCAGGCCGTGCTCGCAACGCTCTCCCTAGAGGGACGCCAGGCGGCACACCGCAGCGCCGCCAAGACCTTGCTCGCCTCTTTTCCCGAAGCAGCAGAACGTCGACCCGAGATCGTCGCCCACCATTACCAAGAGGGCGGCATGGCGATGGAGGCGGCAAGGGCCTGGTGCCGGGCCGCCGAGCAGGCGATTCGCCAGGCCGCCAATCTCGAGGCGGCGGCACGTGCCCAGAAGGGCTTGGAGCTACTTGCGACACTACCCAAGGACGAAGCCCGCAATGCTCAAGAGATCGCCCTTCTCATTGCCCTCGGAGCAGCGCTCGGCACGGCCCAGGGCTATGCCAATCCCGAGGCCCAGGCTTCCTATGATCGGGCGGTCGAGCTCGCCTGGCAAACTCCGAAATCGTCCCAGCTGGCAGTGGCCATGCGTGAGATGGCTAGCTACTACATCTCGCGCGGACACATCCGAACCGCGCGGGAGATCGCCGAGAGGGCTCTGTGGCATCTCGACGGCAGCGAGCTGACGACGGAGAAGGCCACGGCACATCGTAATCTGGGATTCGCCTATCTACTGGCCGGCGATCTCGCCAACGCCAAGGCTAGCCTGGAAGAGAGCCTGCAGCAGCCATCAGCGAGGGACACCGTCGCCGAAACGACATCGCAGACGATTTCTCGCGATGAAATCATCGCCCAAGCCGAGACCCTCGGCCATTTGGCTCTCGCTCAGTGGTTTCTTGGACGTCCTGATCGCGCTCTTGAGCACAGCGCCGATGCATTGATGCTGGCGCGCCGAGCCAATGACCCGTTCTGCCGCATTTTCGCAACCTATCGCGCCAGCATCCTCCACGTCTTGCGGCGGGAGCCCGTGGCAACTCGCGAGCTCGCCCACGAGCTGGTCGAGCTGGCCAATCGGCATGGTTTCCTGTTCTTTATCGCCGCCGGTATGTTTCTCGAAGGCCAGGCGCTCACCGCTCAAGGGCGAGCGGCGGAAGGTCTGCAGATGATGTCAGGGGGGCTGGATGGAGTCTGGGCATCCGGCATGGAAGTCGGGCGGCCACGTAATCTAGCTCTGCTGGCTGAAGCCTGCGGCCGATCGGAGCTGGTGGAGCAGGGGCTTTCATTGATCAAAGAAGGCTTGGCAGCAGCCGAAGTGACGGGGGAAAGCCACTACGAGGCCGAGCTCTACCGAATCCAGGGCGAGCTTCTCAGGTTCGCCGATGCCCCCGTCGAGGAGGTCTTGGATAGCCTGACGCGAGCCCGTAGCCTGGCGCGAGAGCAAGGGTCGCGATCGCTCGAGCTGCGTGCGACGATCAGCTTGAGCCGTCAGTGGCAGGCACAAGGCCAGGTGCCGCTCGCATTGACCACGCTGACCGAGATCTACCACGAGTTCGACGAGGGCACCAACACCGTAGACCTGCAGGAAGCTCGAGCCCTTCTAGACAATCTCTCCTGAGCTCGAGACCGCAACTCTTGAGCGTGTCCTCTGGTCCGTAGCAGTTTGGACACATCCCACTGATACACTTTGACTGTGCTCGGCAGTCCTTAGCCCTGCAGCGTCCCACCTTCTAGGACATCCCGCGTGGAACCTCAAGACATCCAACTGCTGGTCGTCGACGACAACGAGAGCAATCGCGACATCATCTCGCGCCAGCTCAGGCGCCGCGGCTACGGGGTCATCACGGCCGAGGACGGCGAGTCCGCACTCGCCACGGTCTCGAGCCAGCAGGTCGACCTGATCATCCTCGACATCATGATGCCGGGAATCGACGGCCTAGAGGTCTTGCGCCGTCTGCGGCAGAAGCACAGTGCGGCGGAGCTGCCGATCATCATGGCCAGTGCCAAGTCGGACAGTCCCGATATCGTCAAGTCAGCTGAGCTCGGCGCCAACGACCACGTCGGCAAGCCGCTCGATTTCGCGATCGTCCTCGCTAAAGTCCAGGCCCTGCTGCGCCTCAAGGCCTCGGCGGTGGCGCAGCCTTCGGCCGGCAGTGAGCCGAGCCTGGGTGAGCTGAAGCCTGGCGTAATGATGGCCGGCAACAAGTATCGTCTCGACGAAAAGATTGGCACGGGAACGTTCGGAGCCGTATTCAAGGCACGGCACCTCGAGCTCGATCTCGACGTCGCGATCAAAGTGCTGCAGCCCAGCGTGACTTCGAACGACAACTCGCTTCAGCGATTCCGCCAGGAAGGCGTCGCTGCCTGTCGGGTGCAGCATCCCAATGCCGTCACCATCTACGATGGCGGCGTCACAGAAGCGGGCGTCGCGTTCCTGGTGATGGAGCTGCTGCAAGGTGAATCTCTAGCACAGGTGCTCGAAGTCTCGCAGTGCCTCTCGCCACAGCGAGCCAATGAGATCCTGCAGCCGGTCTGCGATGTGTTGGCCGAAGTGCACGCTCAGGACCTGGTGCATCGCGACATCAAGCCCGAGAACATCTTCCTCCACCGCAGCAACCGCGGCGAGGTGGTCAAGGTGCTGGACTTCGGCATCGCCAAGCTGGTCGGGGAGGCGGCGATCCGGGAGAACCTCACCGCCGAAGGCTGGATTCTCGGTACCCCCGCCTACATCGCGCCCGAGAGGCTTTCGAGCCGCGGCTATGACGGCAAGGCTGACGTCTACAGCCTGGGCATCATGCTGTTCGAGCTGTTGACGGGCAAACGTCCATTCGACGCTCCCAAAGATGATCCGATGGCCCTGATCACCCTACACGTCTACGAAGAGCCGGCGACGCTACGCAGCATTCAACCCGACCTGGCCTCGGATCTCGAAGAACCGATCGCGCGCGCGCTCAGCAAGGACCCTGCGGATCGGCCCGACGCACTCGAGCTGGCAAACAGCTTCGCCAAAGCCGTAGCACGCTGTGCGCCCGCTTCCGAGGAAGGTTCTCAGCAGGCCGGAGGCCGCATCAGCGAACAAGCAACCACCAAGACGCTATCGATCGAGCACGTGGAGCAGCGCGAAAAGCCGCGGTTGCTGGGCAATCTCTTCAAGAGGCTCAAGGGCTCGGACTGACGGGCTGGTCTGCTTCGTCTGAGCTCGCTACCGGCAGATCTCCGGGCAGGCCCGGCTGGACGATCTCCCGGCCTTCTCTAGCCTTGGCCTGACGCACGATCTCACGCACGTCCGCCAGCAGCTGCTTGGCGTCAAACACGATACCGTCTTTGATGGTGTACTTGACACCACCGACTCGAATCGGCACGTTGTCTTCGTTGAGGCGAATTGCGCCGGTACCGTAGAGCACCTTGAAATTTCGCAGCGGATTCTCTTCGACCACCACGAGATCCGCCAGCTTACCCGGCTCGACGCTGCCGATCTCGGCAGCTCGGCCGAGGGCTTCCGCACCTTCGAGGGTCGCGGCCCGGATCACCTCGAGAGGATGAAACCCCGCCTCACGCAAGAGCTCGAGCTCACGAATGTACCCGAAGCCATAGAGCTTGTAGATGAAACCCGAGTCCGAGCCGGTCGCCACGCGGCCCCCATGATTCTTGTAGTCGTTCAAGAAACGCATCCAGATTCGGTAGTTCTCTTTCCAAGCAACCTCGTCTTCGGTCGACCAGTCGAACCAATAGGAGCCATGGGCCTTGCGGTGAGGGCGGTAGAAATCCCACAGTGACGGCAGTGTGTAGGTATCGTGCCACTCGGCACGGCGCGCTCGCATCAGGTCGCGGCTCGCCTCGTAGATGGTGAGGGTCGGTACGATGGTGAAATCGAGCCCTACCAGCTCGTCGATCACCGCCTGCCACTTCTCACTACCGGGGGGCGCCGCTTGCTGCCAGAGACGCCCCGCCTGGCCAAAACGGTGCTGCTCGTTGTTGTAGTTGTAGTCGAGCGGATAATCCTGAACGGTGCGATCTTCGAACAGTGCTTCTGGCAAACCATACCAGTGCTCCATGGTGGTCAAACCCCACCGCGCGGTGGTCAAGACGTTCACCCGCGCGACATCCAGCTGGGCGTGATGGCAGGCCGTGCGCAGCCCTTTCTCGCTCGCGGTCTCGATCGCAGCCTGCATGATGTCGGGCCGATAGCCAAAGAACTTGAGCCCGTCCGCGCCGCGACTGGCGACCCCAGCAACCCAGTCGCGAGCCTGCTGCGGGGCGGTGAACGGCTGGTCTTGATCCGAGCCGAAGGCGAGGTAGGCCTCGATGCGCGGCGCAGTGATCTCATTGGCCCGACTCTTGGCTTTGTGCTCGAGGCAGAACGCGAGGCCGTTGCCACAGTAGGGGTCCCGGATGGTAGTGATGCCGTGGCCCATCCACAGCTTGAAAACGTACTCCGCCGGTGTACCCTGCTGCTGGCCACCGATATGACCGTGCATGTCGATGAAACCCGGCAGCACATACATGCCCGAGATATCGAGCTCGCGCCCTGTACCGGTTGCCTTGGGGCGACGGTCGGGGTCGATCGGTACTCCCGGGTTGCCGACACTTCGCACAGCGACAATGCGGTTGCCTTCGACGACGATGTCTACCGGCCCGATCGGCGGCGAACCCGTACCATTGATAAGCGTCCCGCCACGCAAGATGAGCTGCTCATAGGGCCCCTCGCCCTCGGCCCTGGGCGGTGCCGGCGGAATTGTCTCAGGCGCCGCTTCCGCCGCATCCTCGGACGCCCCCGTCGAGTGCGCCGACAGGGTTGGCGGCATGAGTAGAGTCATTAGGATGAGCAATGCACACGACGCCAGAGCCAACCCGTCCCGGACGCAACGTTCGAAGTGTTTCCTTACCAGGACGAAGCGAAGCGGGCAGCAGATTCTGGTCCATGGCATCGTCGAGTCCTCCGGCGGTTCGAGCGTCCTTTGGGAGCCGCCGAGTGTAGCAGGCGACACCTGTCGCCAGACTCGGTGTACCATCCGCCCATGGAGCTGATTGCGACATGCGGACTCGGTTTGGAAGAGCTTCTGGAACAGGAGCTCGACGCGCTCGGTGTTCGCCAGATCCAACGCCAGCGCGGCGCCGTCACGTTCGCCGGTACCTGGCAAGACTGTTGGCGGGCCAACTGGCGTCTACGCACCGCCAATCGCGTCCTGGTCAAGCTTGGCGAATGGCCCGGGGAAGACGCTCGGTCGCTGGAGCAAGGCGCGCGGGAGTTGATCGCCAAACGACGCGTCTATGGCCGGAGCGGCCCAGATGTCGGCGCCCTGCTCAACCCTGAGCGGACTTTTGCTATCCGAGCGACCACCAGCGCCTCGCGCATTCGCGATCTCAGGTGGGCGGCGCTCAAAGTCAAAGATGGCCTGGTTGACGGCCAGCGCGATCGCTACCGCCGACGCGCCTCGATCGATCGCGAGGCTCCAGATCTGCCGCTGCGACTGCGTCTGCATCGCGATCGCGCCACCCTCACTTTGGATTCCTCTGGCGATTCCCTGGACCGCCGCGGATATCGAGTGGCGACCTCCCAAGCACCAATGCGCGAGCAGTTGGCGGCGGCCTGCGTGCTGGCAGCCGGTTGGGATGGCCGTGGGCCCGTGGTCGATCCGATGTGCGGCTCCGGCACGTTGCTCATCGAAGCCGCCATGGTCGCCTTGGGACGAGCGCCTGGCGCCCTGCGAGCCCAGCGGCGGCTCGGCTGGGCGTTCGAGCGCTTCCCGAGCTTTGACGCGAAGGCATTCGAGCGCATCCGTGCGGAGCCAATCCCAGCTCCCGGCGCCGACGTTGCGCTTCATGGAGTGGATCGATCCGCGCAGGCGATCGCGGCCAGCCGGGCCAACCTCGAGCAGGCCGGGCTCGCGGATCGCTCGCACTTGCGGCAGGAAGATGCCTTCGCAGCCGGCCCGCCCACCGGCCCCGGCCTCTTCGTGACCAACCCGGCGTATGGCGAACGCCTCTCCGAAGCACCGCGACAATGGCAACGGCTCGGTGACCTGCTCAAGCAACAGTACGCCGGCTGGCGGGCGGTAGTTCTGGCGGGCGGTGAAACTCTCGGTAAACCGATCGGACTCAAACCCGAAAGGCGGATCCCAGTTCGCAACGGACCCCTCGAGGCGCGCATCTTGCTCTTCGACATCTACTGACGGCGGCGCGGTACAATCTCAATATGCAGACGATACAGGAGGGATTTCCGCAGCTCGCATCACGGCTGCACTTACTCATTGCACAGATAGAGAGTGCCGAAGTTCGTGTGCCGGAAGACAGCGCTTTGATCAGTCTTGCAACCGATCTGGTGCCCAAAGTTACCCACCTGCTACGCGAGGGGGTGCAGCTCTTGGTGGATGTCGAGGCGTTCTATCAGCCGGATTCCGGATCGGCTCGAGAAGAGCCTCTCGAATCTCTGAGCCAGATCGGGCTTCAGATCTCGACCGAGTTCGCGGCTCGCGATCTCAACGACATGGTGTTCTTTGCGCGCGCCGACCTCAAGAGCTCACTCGAGAACCTGCTGGCTTCGGCTACCAACCGACACGATCAGATGACGCTCGCTTCAAACTGTGAGGGTGGCCTCAGGCGATTGCGAAAGGCCCTGATCTCGGTCGAGTCTTCGATTTTCGAATTCGAGGGCAAGAAGCCCCCCGTACGCCAGTGGTTCGACGTCGAGGTCTCTCTCCAGATCCGCAAGCTCTATTGGAATCTGCGCCGCGAGACTGGCATCCAGGAGGATAACGACCAGCCACTAGAAGCCCGACTGAGGCGAGTGCTCTACCGTATCTTGGCCTTCCGAGAGCTCAGCGTGTATCCCTTCCTGCGGGTTGACGATCGGGTCAACATGCGTCAACTGATGAAGCGGATTCTGGAGTGGCTCAACAGCAATGAGCGCGATCCGGCAGTTGCCCGTCGCTTGTGGCTCGACCTATCGAACTTCGCCGAGATCCTGGTGCAGGTTTCCCACCGGCAAGAGCTCCAAGATCATGATCTCAAGGTGATCGCCAAGGCCTACCGCACGCTGTTCCCGTTCGGCACCAAACGTCAGACCGTGCCCGATGACCTAATGGCTGAGCTGCAGTCGGTACTCGGCCTCGATGACGAGCTCGATCGCCTCATCACCGAGCGTAAGACTCGACCGGTTTCGGCTTGGCGGCGACCGCTCAAACGGCTGCAGGAGCAGTTGAGCCGCGCTGGAGAGCTAGCGAGCTCTCCTGACATGTGGCCAATGTAGGCTGACCACTTCAAGCGGCATTTCTAGTCGTCTCGAGCAGATCCCCTACTCGACTCTGAAGTCTCGTAGAACCGAACCAAGTACTCGAGCAGCTTGGCTCGATCCTCGAGCGGCCAGGCATCGAATCGTACGCCTCCGGAAACGCCCTTGTTGTACTGCACGGTTGCCGGCAACCGCGAGAGCTCGTGATCATCGAGCCTGAAACTCAACAGTACCTCCGTGCCCGCCAGAAGCTCTGGCGGCAATACCAGCCCCAATCCGCGAGAGCTGATATCGATCGCGTCCACGACCCAGGGCTCCGAAGCAACGCTAGGCGCGTCAATCGCGACGAGAAGACCGTGCGCCGACGCTCGCCGCGAGCGCCGAATCCGGTGGGATTTGCCTGTTTCTTCGACCTGTGACCGTCTGTGCTCCGGTCCGTCGTCAGCCGCCATCGTACCGCCCCTTCGTACTGATCGGATTGTTTTTCTTGCCGGATCGCTTGGCGAGCGATGCTAACCCAGCTTTCGGGCGCGAGTCGAATTCGCCCGCCCGGCGTCGCGTGACCAAGTAGCCCAACAACATCCCCGCACTACCCGGCAACACCGAAAGGGGAAGAGGATCCGATCGATGGTAGACTTTTCGCAACGCTCGAAAACCTGCTGCTCCGCATCAAAGGGGGTTTCATGTCGCACTCGCCACTGACGCTCGGTATCGAGGAGGAATACCAGATCATCGATCCCGAGACGCGGGAGCTCAAGTCCTATATCCAAGAGCTACTCGAGCAAGGGCAACTGGTCCTGCACGATCAGATCAAGCAAGAGTTCCTACAATCTCAGGTGGAAGTTGGCAGCTCGATCTGCCACAACATTCAAGAGGTCCGCGAAGAAGTCGTTCGTCTGCGTACCTCGATCCACAAACTTGCAGCTTCGAATGGGCTGCGGGTAGCGGCGGCAAGCACCCACCCTTTTTCCGCTTGGCTGGCTCAGGACATCAGCATTGGAGAGCGCTATAGCAAGCTGCGGACCGACATGGCCGAGCTCGCTCGCCGCATGCTGATTTTCGGCATGCACGTACACGTCGGTATCGACGACAAAGAGCTGATGGTCGACGTCATGAATCAGGCGCGGTACTTCCTGCCACACCTGCTGGCGCTCACCACCAGCTCGCCCTTCTGGGTTGGCCGGGACACCGGACTCAAGTCGTACCGCACGGTAATCTTCGAGAGCCTTCCGCGAACCGGGCTGCCGCCAAACTTGAAATCTTGGGCCGACTACGAAGAGTTCATCCAGACTTTGGTCAGCACTCACTGCATCGACGAGCCGACCAAGATCTGGTGGGACGTACGCCCTCACCCCAAGTTCCCGACCCTCGAGTTTCGAGTGTGTGACATCTGCACCAAGATCGACGAAGCGGTCTGCATCGCAGCCTTGGTTCAGGCGATTGTCGCCAAGCTGATCAAGCTCAGGCTCAACAACCAGTCGTGGCGTACGTACCGTCATCACTTGGTCACCGAGAACAAATGGCGGGCGGTGCGCTACGGCGTGCAGGGCAATCTCATCGACTTCGGGCGCCAAGCCGAGGTGCCGATGAAGACCCTAGCGCACGAGATGCTCGAATTCGTCGACGACGTCGTCGATGATCTCGGGAGCCGCAGCGAGGTCGAGTACGTCCACACTATTTTGGAAGGTGGCACGAGCGCCGACCGTCAGCTCGAGGTTTACCGCCAGACCAACGACTTCAAAGCGGTAGTCGATCATTTAGTCGCTGAGACCCGGGAAGGCTGCAACCTCGACTGAACGCTCGAGCGCATACCGCTAGAGCACATCGAGAGAGTACCGCTCGGTTGCAATAGGACAGCCTACGGAGGGAATCTCGATGACCGACTCATCCCGTCTACGACGCCCGCAGCGCAGGAGCAAAGCCGAAGGCCTGAAGGTATGGGGGCCGCTGCTAGCGGTCGCGGCGATCGGCTTCGGTATCGCCATCGCCAAGCTAGAGCCACCGCCGCCGCGGACTTTGAAGATCGCCGCGGGAGCTCAGGGCGGCGCTTACCACGCCTACGCCGAGCGCTACCGTACGATCTTGGCACGCGACGGCTTTGATCTCGAGGTCATCGAAACGGCTGGATCGATTGAGAACCTGCAGCTGCTGCGCACCGGTGAGGCGGCACTCGCAATCGTCCAAGGCGGTACTCGCGGGCACTCTGAAGATACGGTTGATTCCGACAGCCCGGAGCCCGAGAAGCTCGAATCGATCGCCAGCATCTTTTTCGAGCCCGTCTGGGTGTTTTATCGCAACGGCCTGACGGTCGAGCTGTTGAGCGATCTAGCGGGCCGGCGCATTGCGGTTGGCCCTCTAGGCAGTGGCATTCGTGCTCTAGCGACGCGACTCTTGGCCGACAACGGCATCGATGAGCTCAACACCGAGCTGCTGCCCCTCAGCTCGATGGAAGCTGCCGCAGCCTTGGAGTCGGGAGCGATCGATGTCGCGATGTTCGTGAGCTCTACGGAAGCCGTCTACATCGAACCTCTGATCGCCAACCAGGAAGTGGAGCTGCTGTCAGTAAACCGCTCGTTGGCTTACCGCAAGAATCATCCCTTTTTGTCCGCCGTGCTGCTCGGACAAGGAGTCCTCGACATCGATCGGGATCTGCCGCGTCAAGATGTGACCCTGGTTGCTGCCGCCGCCAGCCTGGTGGCACACTCAGACCTCCATCATGCTCTCGTACCGCTGTTGCTGGGCGCGATGCAGGAGGTGCACGGCCGGCAGGACCTGCTCCATCCGTCCCACCGCTTCCCCGCCGTCGATTTTGTCGACTTCCCTCTCAAGGCCGAAGCGGAGCACCATCTGATCAATGGCCCCTCGTTTTTGCATCGCTATCTCAGCTTTCGCGTCGCCACGATTGTCGATCGCCTGAAGATTTTGCTCTTGCCGCTGATCACTCTGCTGCTGCCCGTCTTCAAAACCGCTCCACCCATCTACCGCTGGCGCATTCGTTCCCGCATCTACCGCTGGTACGAAGATCTACGCTGGGCTGACGAGATTCTCCACCGGCCAGCGACCGCGGAAGAGATTACGGCTCACCGTGAAGCTGTCCGCCAGATCGAGCGAGAGGTGGCCCAGGTCACCGTACCGTTGTCCTACATGGACGAGTACTACAACCTGAGGGTTCATCTACAGCTAATTCTCTCGAAGCTCGAGAAGAGGGTCCCGAGCGACAGACCTCGCAATGATCTCGAAGCGGCCCTAGCGGACGGCGACGAAGGCGGAACCGAAGTCTGAGCCTAACATGCCGCTCCAGCTCGACCTTTTTCGATCCGCGGTTCGCCCAGCCAACCTGCGGCAGCCAAGGGCGCCTGAGTCGCCAACCCCTCCGCCGACCGAACCCGCGCATGAGCGCAGAACAGCCGGTCGCCAGGCTCTGGCGGCCGAAAGCTCGCCTCAGGCACCCGCTTCACCGTCCGATCGCGGCCTGAAAGCTCGACTCAGGGCATTCATCCCCATCAGCCGAATCGTCTTGACCAACAACCGCTCGTCGATCATCACGGCGCGGCAGATTCGCGGTCAGTTCGAGGTTCGCATCCATCGCTGCTTCGAACAGGCACCCGACGATGTGCTGATTGGAGTCGCCAGCTTCTTACGCAGCCCCAAACGCAGTGCAGAGCGGCGTGCGGCACTGCATCTGATCCGGCAGTACTTCCAGTCCAACGGCCCACCGGATGCTGGACGGCGCCCCCGCCGCGCCGTAGTACTGAGGCCGGTCGGTAGGACGCTCGACCTGAGAAATCTGCGCGACGAGATCAATCAGCAGTACTTCGACGGAAAGCTCTCGGTCGACATCACCTGGGGGCGAGCCTTCAGACGTCGAAGCCGACGCCGGGGATGTGGATTTTCGGTCCGTCTCGGCACCTACACTGAACGCGACCAGCTGGTGCGAATCCATCGCTGCCTAGATCAGGCCACCGTGCCGCAATACGTCGTCGCCGCTGTGGTCTACCACGAGATGCTGCATGCTGCGATTCCTCCAGTCGTCAAGAACGGCCGGCGCCATGTCCACACGCGAGAGTTTCGTAGGCGGGAGCGCCTTTTCCAACATCATCAGCGAGCCGAGCGTTGGATCGACCGCAATCTCGAGAAACTGATTCGAGCGGGCTAGAAGACGCAGTCTCGCCCTAGCCTCGGCTATGCTCTGTCCATGAGATCGCCCCTCGGCACGACCAGATCCGCGGCCCTCCGACCCGATCAATGAGCTACTCAACACAGCCCGGATCGTCGCTCCTGCAGCATCGCCTCTGGCTGGGTCCAGTCGTTGTGGGTGCACTCAGCCTGATCTTCTTCGGCCTGCTGTTCACTCGCTTTCCAGTGCTCTACGACACCGACTCCTACTACCATCTGGCGATCGCACGCGCTTACGAGCGGCACGGCATTATCGACAGCCTACCCTGGGCCCAGCTGAGCCTGCTGTACGAATTCGCCGACAAAGAGCTGCTGTTCCACTTGGCCTTGGCGCCAGCCGCGGACACCGCAGACCCTACGGCGGGTGGCCGCTGGATGCTCGCCGGCTTCAATGCCGCGACGGCAACGCTGCTCGCCTATCTCGGTTGCCGCGCGATCGGTAGCTGGGGCTTGCTGCTACCGCTGCTGCTCTATGTCGGCTCACTCGATTTTCTGGGCCGCATGATCCGGCTCAGACCCGAGATCTTCTCGCTACTGCTGATGCTGACCGCTACGTGGTGCGCCGCGGGGCGACGCTATCGCTGGCTCGGCGTCGTCGCCGCACTCTACACCTGGAGCTATACCGCGTTCCATGCCTTGTTGGGACTGTGCGGGGCGTGGTTCGCCCAACAGCTCTGGGCGCGCGGGCGTCGCGAATGGGGCTTGCTTCTCTATCCGCTACTCGGCGCCAGCCTAGCGCTGCTCCTGCATCCCCACTTCCCCCACAACCTGGTGATCTGGAAGGTTCAGAACCTCGACTTCTTTCTGGACAAAGGCGCCCTCAATGTCGGTGGCGAGATCAACCCCCAGAGCACGCGAGACCTGCTGGTCGACAACCTGCCCTGGGCGCTGGGCCTGTTGATCCTTTGGCGCTCGACGACGCGGCGCGGCGGCAGCCGACGCGAGGAAGCACGCCTGGCAGACTTTTCAGGTATCGCCGCGGCGATTTTTGGCCTCTTGTTCGTCGCCATGCAGCGCTTCTCGATCTACTTCGTACCGTTCGCAACGCTCGCGCTCCTCTATGAGATGCGTCGACGTGGATTCATCCTGACCTCCCAAACCCGCCTGCCCTGGCGGGGACGCGTGCCTCTCACCCTCTGCCTCGCCCTGGTTCTCGTTCTCGGCGCACCGAGAACGATCGAGCTGCTGAAGAACCTCGCCAAACACCGGACTGAGATTGCCCGCGAGGCGGAATGGGGGGCTTTTGGTCGGGCCCTGCCCCCTG
>JBCCEE010000021.1:0-38123 GCA_039030415.1 Acidobacteriota bacterium | reverse complement strand
GCGCCCGGCAAACAATGCGAAGAGCAGCGAGCATGGCCAGCCGAGGAAGGTGACGTTGAAGCGATACATCGCCGCGCCGAGGATCGCCATCGAGCGCTGGACATCGCCGAACTGGAGCTCGGTGAAGGCGTCGCCTTCGAAATCTTCGGGCCACAGGGAGAACCGGAAGTCGTTCTCTTCGGCGTAGGTGAAGGCGCGCTGGTAGGCGACTTCGAAGTAGGCGCCGGTCTGCAGCTTGTTGACGGTGAGGAAGAGCGCCGCCAGGACGATCGTCGGCACCGCGAAAGCCACCAGCCCGCGCAGGTCCGCGCCACGAAGCAGGCCGCCGCCATCCTGCTGTTCTTCGCCACCGCGCAAGCCCCACAGCCACCACAGCAGCAGCGGGATGCCGACGCCGAGGGCGGAGGTCGGGCGCACGAAGAAGGCGATACAGAAAACGATCGCCAGCAGGCTGTGAGTCCACCACGGCGCGCCCTTGTCGCGGCTGCGCAGGCACAGCCAGGTGACCCAGGCGAGCGCGCAGACGCAGCTGGTGTGCGACGTCTCGGTGGCGGCCGTCACCATCAGCATCGGCGAGCTCAGGTAGATCAGCGTTCCGGCCCGCGCCCAGGCACTGCCGGTCAAGCGCCGCAGCACGGCGAACAGAGCCGGCATCGTCAGCGCCGAGTAGATCGCGTTCATGAAGCCGGCGGCGCCCAGCCAGATTCCGGGAACCAGCAGCGCTGGCCAGCCGACGAAGAAGTGAGCGTACATCTTGCCGTCGTTGACCATGAAGCGGTTGTCGAAGAACAGCTTGAGCGGCGGCGATTCGGCATACACCTGGCCGCTGGCCAACACCTGCGCCATGAAGCGGTAGGCGGACTCGTCATCGGTCAGCGGCGTTCCGTCGAGCAGGAAGGTGCGGAGGCCGGCCGGAATCAAAAACGCGAAGATGCTCGCGTAGAGGAGCCACTTGTGGTCACTGGCCTGATTCCAGGCCTCGGCCCAGCGCGCGCGGCGGTCTCCGCATGCGAAGAAGCGAGCGAATCCCACCGCCAGCGCGGCGGCGGCGAGGGAGGCATAGAGCATCCACAGCGCCAGAAATCTGGCGTAGCCTGGCGTTGGCAGATTCAGCGACTTGCCGAGATCGAGATGGCTCTGGACCATCAGCTGCGAGACGCTGGCGTCGAGCAGCAACAGCAGCCCGGCTGCCGCCATAAAAGGCAACAGGAGGCTGGCGCGGGAAGTCTTGTCGAGATCCATGGGCTGCTCGCGAAGAGAGGGATCGTAGCACGACCACGATGTGGTTGCCGGCGCCGTTCCGCTCTCCGACTCGCGGTGCGTTTCAGCGGTTCTCGATCAGCCGTCGCTCGCTGCCTGGTGCAAGGGGTGGCGCGCCCAGGGGGTCGAGAAGATGACCAGCTCGCTGCCGGCCATGGTGACATTGTGGGGAATCTTGAAACTCTTGACGCTGCGGAACCCGGCCTCGCTGCGGGTGAGCCGGGGATACGAGCGCGGAAAGACCACGAGATAGTCGGGCTGCACTCGCTCCAGATAGCTCAGCAGGCGATCTTCCCAGTAGGTTGGATCGGTCGGGCCGCTGCCTCTCAAGACGGGCAGGATCTCGGGATTGACGATGCCGGTCAGGTCGACGACGCGGTTGGGGAGGTGGTATTTCAGGGCACCGATGTCCTGAACCGCCAGCAGCGCATCCGCCGGCAAGCGTTCGGCCAGCCAGCGGGCGGCGGCGACGTCCGAGTCTTCGACGTTGGTCAGTGTTTGGAGATAGCGCGGCGGGCCCTTGAACAAGCTCCAGGCTTGGGGAGCGATCAGAGCGATCACCAACGCCAGCCGCAGCAGTCGACGCGGCACGACCGCTCCCTGCGTCGAGCTCAGGCGTCGCGCGGCCTCTTCGAGACCAAGGACCCCCAGCACGACGATCACAGGCAGCACCGGGAAGTAGTAGCGGCCGAAGTTGCCGACGACGATCGCCCCGGTCGGCGGCGCCAGCAGGGAATAGACCAGCGCCATGCCCAGGGGCCAGGCGGCGGGTAGCAGGCCGCGGTCTCTGGGGCCGCCGAGGCGCTCGAGCAACCGCAGCGCCCCGGCACCCGCCAGCAGCAGCATCATCGGCTGGGAACGGAACAGCACGTCGAGCACCGCGCTGAGGTAGCGACCGCTGGGAATGAGGTCACCCATCGGCCCGGACTTGACGGCGAACGTCGTCGGCAGGATCGAACCGCCCACGGTCCAATAGAAGAACCAGGTCGGCAGCAAGATGATCGCCACGGCGCCCAGGGCGATCAGCATCTCTTTCGACGCCACCTGTTTCAAAATCTTTCGTCTAGCGGCGAGCTGATGCTCGGGGTCCTCGCCGTCGAAGCGCACGAGGCGATCCGCCAACGCCAGGATGATGAGCAAGCAGCCCTCGGGACGGGCCAGGCAGGCGGCGGCCAGAATCGCCAGGCTGGCTGGTGCTCTTGCGGGATCTCGACGCTCGCGCAGGTGCAGCACGATGCCCCATAGGCTGGCGCAGGCGAAGAGCGTGATCTCCATACCCGAAAGGGCCGACCACACGAGCCAGTGGCTGGCGGCGGTCATCGCGGCGGCGAATCGGCTCAGCCCGGCGCTCGCGCCGAGCTCGCTGGCCAGCCGCTGGGTGGCGATGACCGTGCCTAGAAAGCACGCTACGCCGAAGACCTTCGCCCACCACACCGGGCTGCCCGGCAGCACGAAGCCGAGGCTCAAGAGCGCGGTCCACAGAGGCGCCGTCGAACCGGTGATCCGTTCACCCGGGTTGAACGACAAGCCATCGCCGGCCGCGATCTGACGGGCGAACTGGAGGTGGATCCAGCTGTCGTCGAGCGGCAGCGCCAGCCCTGAAAGCACATAGAGCTCAGCCAACAGGTAGAGCGCGCAAGCCGCCCCGGCGATCGCCAGGGGCAGCCATGGCATGGAGGTTTTGGGCGTGGTGATGGGTTGGGCTCCACGGCCGGGACGAGATGTGCCCGGGCGTCGTTTTTGTACGCGATTGGCGGCACGCGGATGGTACCATTCGCGATCCAATGCTCCGGAAGCCGCTGATCCGAAAGAATCGTCGCCGGGCACGAGCCATGCTCTACGTGTCTCCGGTGGTGCTCGTCATTCTGATCCTGGGCATCATTCGAATCGCGCCTCGCTTTGATCCGGATCAGAGCTGGCACGGCGTCAATTTCGCCGACCACGAGGCGGTCGACCTGCTGCGCCAGTTCCTGGCCATCGACACCAGCTATCCTGACGGCAATGAGATTCCGGGCGCCGAGTTTCTTGCCCGCGTGCTGGAGGCCGAAGGTATCGAGGTGCATCTCGAGCGCCTGGGACACCGCAACGCCAACCTGTGGGCGGTCCTCGAAGGGGCCGAGAAGCAGGCGGTGGTGCTGCACAATCACATCGACGTCGAGCCCGTGAGGGAGCCCGACGAGTGGCGCTTTCCGCCGTTCAGCGGCGCCCTCGACCCGCCGTTCATTTACGGTCGCGGGGCGTTCGACATGAAGAGCGTCACCATCGCTCAGCTGCTGAGCATGCTAGAGCTGAAGCGTGCTGGAGCTCAGCTCGACCGCTCGCTGATCTTCCTAGCGACCGGTGATGAAGAGCGCTTCAGCCAGCTGGGGACCCGGCGTTTGATTCGGCTACGCCCCGAGCTCATCTCCAGGTTCTATGTGGTCCTCACCGAGGGGGGAGCCGTCGAGGCGACGGATCTGACCGAGGTCAAGTATTGGGGTACCGAATTCGGCCAGAAACGTTTCATAGACATCTGGGTGTGCGACGGCAATCAGCAGCGCCTCGAACACCTGCGGCAGGATTTGCTGGGGCTCGAAACGGCGCCGCGAGAGCCCAAGGGCTTGATCTCGAGGTTTCTCAAGATCTACGGAGTCACTCGAGACAATCCCGCCTTTCGAGAAATCCTCAGTCGTCCCGAGCTGTTGCCCCAGCATCCAGACGCTTCGAAACTGCCGCCTTACATTCGTGCCATGTCGCGCAACGAGATTTACGCGTTCCCGATCGAGGTCGATCCCGAGGGCGGTTTCCTGATGCGCCTCATCCTTCACCTGCTGCCGGACGTCGAGCTAGAAGACGCCTGGGACGAGCTCCTGCCGGCCGGTATCGACGGATTCGACTATTCCATCGACATCCCGCACGAGCCGAGCCCGCTGACCTCGTTCGACCACCCGGTGTTCCAGGAGATCGATCGGCTGATGAAGGATCTGCTGCCGGAGGTTCCCCATGGACCGCTGTTTCTGCCCTGGGTGGCGACCGACGCGCGTTTCTTTCGCGAGCAGGGCATACCGTCGTTCGGCTACTCGCCGTTCTGGATCGTGTCGAGCGACTCGCAGCGCATGAAGGGCAGCAACGAGCGCATGCCGGCGCCGCCTTTCCTGGAAGGCGTCGAGCGCTACGTCGAGCTGGTCCGCCGCCTGGTGCAATCACCTTGAATAGCCACCGTGCGTATTTTGTCAGGGTCCAGGGACAATATTTGTCAGGCTTTGGATCCGCTGCCTGGGTCAAAGTCGCGTTCAACCCCCAACATATGGGGCTTTATGCGACAGAAGGCGGATTCGGATTGGGTTCAGAGCATACTGCGCTCTGGCACGTCGCTTGCAGATAAGGGTGGGCATCGAGTTTCAGCAAAGAGGCTCATCGTTCGAGCCTCGAGATTAAGGGAAGTAGGCGGAGACGCCTGAATCACCAGGCGTCAGAGGCGCCTCTAACAGAAACAGCAGAAGGAGAAGCCTATGCTCAATCGTATCCGCCAACGGCAAGGGGGTTTCACTCTCATCGAGCTGCTGATCGTCGTCGCGATCATCGGCATCATCGCCGCCATCCTGATCCCCAACTTGCTCGACGCCCTGCAGAAAGCCAAGCAGAAGAGAACTGTGGCGGATATGCGCAACACGGGTACGGCCTGGATGTCCTGGCTGACCGATCAGGTTGGTGCGGCCTCGGCCGGCGCTGGCAAGATGTGGGATGGCACCAACACGGCCGCTGTCACCTATGTCACGCTGTTCAACTACCTGCATCCCAGCGACACCTTTTTCTACATGCAGGAAGTTCCGCAGGAAGATGGCTGGAAGTACGACTACGTCTTCGGCGCCAACCCCAACCTGCTCGATTCCAGCGTCCTCGTCATCTGCTCGGGCGGTCGCGATGGCTCTGGCCCGGCCTGCGCCGGTACGACCCATGACGTTGGCCCGTTCGTGGCGACCGACTACGACACGGACATCATCTGGGCTGACGGTTACTTCGTGAGCTGGCCAGGCCAGGTCAACTAAGCCGTTATCTTCTCGCAGAGTCCTCTCTGCAGGAGATCAGCTGCGGGATCCGTTCCCGCCATCAACGAGGCGTCGATTCGACGCCTCGTTTTGTTTTGGAGCTCAGCAGCGCCCACACAGCGGCGTGAACGGTCGGGTTTGAAACTAGAATCAACCAGTGTCCATTCAGGATATTCTCAGCGTCTACGCTGTACTCTTTGGCTTGGTGTTCGGTAGCTACCTGAACGTCGTCATCTTTCGGCTGCCGCGCCGCATCTCGACGTTCCTGCCGCGCTCTCGCTGCCCGCGATGTCGAGCGCCCATCCCGCCCTGGGGCAATATTCCGGTGCTGAGCTATCTGCTGCTGCTCGGCCGCTGCCGGCATTGCGGGGCCAAGATCTCGTGGCGCTATCCGCTGATCGAGATCGTTACCGGGGTGTGTTTTCTGCTGGCTTACCTCAGGTTCGACAACCCCGCCGAGGGTGTGATCGCCATCGTTTTCTGCTGTGCGATGATCGTTCTGGGAATGATCGACCTGGAGCACTACATCCTGCCGGATGTGATCACCAAGCCCGGCGTCGTCCTGGGTTTGGTCCTGCAACCTTGGATCGGCTGGTGCACGCTGCGAGAAGCGGTGATCGGGGTCCTGCTCGGAGCGGGAGTGCTGGCTGCCTTGAGCTGGGGTTGGTATTGGTGGAAAGGCGTCCAGGGCATGGGGCTCGGCGACGTCAAGATGCTGGCGATGATCGGTGCGTTTCTCGGCTGGCAAAATGTGGTCATCACTTTGCTGCTGAGCTCGCTCGCCGGATCGCTGGTAGGAGCCGCAATGATGCTCGGCGGTCGGATGGGGCCTCAGTCGAAGCTGCCGTTCGGCTTCTTTCTGGCCTCGAGCGCGATCGTGACCTTGTTTTATGCCTCGGATCTGCTCGACTTCTACTTGGCGGTCACCGGGTTGGGGCCATTGATCTCATGACTTTAACTCGTGGCAGGGCTGACCTCGTGAGCCCTGATTTCATGACACCCGCTCTCTTGACACCCGCTCTCTCGACACCTGTTCTTTTGACAGACCTGATCTCATGACACGTCGAGCGATCGGTCAGCGGCGCGAGTTTCTGATTCTGCTGCCGGTCGCCTTGCTGGTCTTGGTCTCGTTGTCCACCTATGCTCTGCTGTCGTATCGCAGTGCGATCGACCTCCTGGTCGAAGAGCGCAGGCAGCAAGCCGAGCAGAAGGCGCGCTCGCTGGCGTCGGAGCTGGTGACTGCGAAGGTTCTGCCGACCGCCGCTGAGCTACGTCGGCGGCTGCCCGGAGCGAGCCGGGTGGAGATCTTGAGCGCGGAGGAAGAATCCGCGGCCAACGCTGCATCGGCTGGGTCCGCGGGCCTGAGATTCGCGACATTCGAGAGCCCGCCTGTAATCGGCACGGCACGCTTCAAGCGATCCGGTGAGACCCGCACGTTGAGGGTCGAGATGCCGGCGTCCGTCCTGCGCAGCCGCCAGCGCAGCTTGGGCATCTTGACGCCGGTGATGCTGACGGTAAACGGAGCGGTCACCCTTCTCGTGCTCCTTTTTGTGCGCCGGTTTCTGGCGCCGTTCGATCGCCTGGTCGAGCGCGCCCGCCATGCCGGCCAGGAAGTGCCGGATTCGCAGGACGAGGTCGTCTTTCTGGTCGAGACCTTCGAGAAGGCGCTCGAGGCGCTGAACCGGACCGAAGGAGGCGAGGCGCGCGAGCTCGACGAGCTGAAAGCGCTCGAAGGGACGCTGACGCGCAGTCTCGAGAGCGGCGTGCTCTTGCTGGATCGCGAAGGCGTTGTGCTAGCGCTGAACGATATCGGCTCTGCGCTGCTGGAGATTGATTCGTCACCCGTCGGTCGCACTTTGTCCGATGCGCTCCAGAGCCATCCAAAGCTCGAAGCTCTGCTGGCCCGCGCGATCCGTCGCGAGCAAACGGTGCAGCGTGAAGAGTGTGCCCTCGAGCTGTCCGGGAGCGAGCGTACGCTCGGTGTCACCGCCCACCCGCTGCGACGTGACGAGGGTGACATCCGCGGGTTCCTGGTGATGTTCGCCGACCTGACGGAAGCTCAGCGCGAGATCAAAGAGCAGCAGCTGGGAGACAGTCTCGCGCAGCTCGGTGAGCTGACCGCCGGCGTCGCCCACGAGATGCGCAACAGCCTGGCTACCCTGCGAGGTTATCTGACGTTGATCGACCGTAGCCCCGACCAGGAATCGGTACGCGACTACCTCGGTGAGATCCAGCACGAGAGCGACCATCTGAAGCGTGTGCTCGATGATTTCTTGATGTTCGCAAGGCCCGGATCCGCCCAGCCCCGGCAGCTCGATCTGCTGCAGCTGGTGCATCGCTCGGCAGCAGATCCTGCGCTCGCGGGAGGAACTGTCAGCGTCGAAGCCGAAGACGATTCGGCGATCGGCTTCGAGGTCTTGGGGGATCCTCAGCTGCTCGAGCGCGCCCTGCGCAACGTGTTGGCCAACGCCGTCGAAGCCCAGCGCGAGGCAGGCCGAGCGAGTCCGGTGACGGCGCGAGTCGTCAGCCGAACGGCGGATATCGAGGTGATCATAGAGGATCGCGGCGCAGGTCTCTCCCCCGAGGTCACGGAGCGCCTATTCGATCCATTCTTCACCCAGCGCGCCGGGGGAGTGGGCATGGGCCTGGCGCTGACCCGGCGCATCGTACTGCTGCATGCGGGGCGGATCGAGCTCGAGAATCGCCAGAGCGGCGGTACCCGCGCCCGAATGTGGATTCCGCGTTCTGCGAAGAGCGCGTGGCAAGATTGTCACCAAGCGTAACAATAGGCGGAGTCGACGGTCCCGAGGCAGCGACTTGGCTGTGTATGTAAGTCTTGCTATATTGGAAGATCCGGCGTCTAGATCCAGTCTGGTATGCGATTTGCTCTAAAGAGGTGAGCTATGCAAAAGAATAGAGCTCTGACAGCGAGTCCCAGGTGCTTTACGTCTCGTTGCAACCCGTTCGGTGCTCGAAGCCGGCACTCACGCGCCGGGTTCTCCGTCATCGAGCTGCTGGTGGTCATCGGGGTCTTGAGCATCATTTCGGTCCTTGCGATACCCGCTTTCCTCAACCAGCTGGGGCGGCTGCGCCTCGAGTCGGCGGCGAGCGACATCGCCAACGTCATGAACCAGACGCGGCTCCGGGCGATTCGCGATAATACCGAGTACTCGATCGAAGTGGTCGGGACGTCGCTGTTCGGAGTCGGAGTGATCGACGTCATCGAGCTCGAGCTGACCGACGATGGCGCGGAGCTCTACACTGCGATATCCCCGGCCGACTGCCAGGACAAATATGACGGCAGCGGTGAGAGCTGGGGTGGCACCAAGATCACCTGGGACAGCACCGGTGTGGCGACAGACGCCGGCGGTGGAGGCACCGAGGGAACCGGAGCGGTATGCGTCTTCGATGGCGAAGAGAATGTCCTCCAGGTGGTCTTGCCGTTCTCAGCCGGGCAGCCGAAGATCCGAAAATTTCTGAAGGCCGCAGATGCCCCCGGAGGTACGGCGGGCTTCTATGAGCGCACCAGCGCCGCCAGCTCGAGCTCGATCTGGGCCTGGTACTGATGCCTGTCGAGCCGTGGAGTCCATCGATGAGTCATCGCACGTCGAGAATTTGGGTGCTTGGGAATAGCGCCGCGAGAGGTCGCCGAGGCGAGCAAGGCTTTTCCTTGCTCGAGGGCCTGTTTGCCGCCGCCCTGCTGCTGGTCGTCGCGGTCAGCGTGCTGCCGCTGTTCATGAGGGCACTCGAAAGCAATACGCGAGGAGGGCGTGCCAGCCAGGCCTCGACCCTGGTCACCGCAGAGCTCGAAGAGATCAATCAGGCTTCGATCGATCGGGCCGACTGGCAGCTCGTCGGGGCGACCCAGAACGTGCGGTCGCTCAATCGCCTCTACTGGGATACCGGTGACCTGGCCTCCGACAGCAGCCCGGCAAAGCTCGGTGACGAAGTCTGGGTCGACAGCCGGGGCGCGGCTTCGGGGCCGATTCTGTGGGCCCGGGACTTCGAGATCCGTAAGTATTCCTTCGCCGATATTCACATCACGATCAATGTCGACGGAACGACGCTCGAGTCGTTGGGCGACCCGCGGCTGTTCGACAGCCCGCTCACCACCGATGGTTCGGGTGAGCTCAACAACGCCCACCTGACGGAATTCCGGGTCTCCCTGCAGCAGGACCGCCAGGAAGGCGTCAGCGACCAGCTGCTCAATGTGGGGCAGCGGATGACGGTCGGCCAAATCCGAGTCTATTGAGAGGGGCTCGGCACCGTCGAAAGCAGAGCCGTCAGAGGAACGCACAGGCTACGGAGAAGCAAGATGTTCGAGCAGTTGAGACGGATTCGATATCGCTCTCGAGGAGATGGCGGGCGGCAAGCGGGTTTTTCGCTGATCGAGCTGCTGGTGTCGATGGTGATCATGGTCGAGGTGCTGATCGGGCTGCTGATCATTTTCGATAGCAGCAGCCGTTTGGCGCGCGCTCAAACCCATCTCGCTGAGCTTCAGCAGAGTCTACGTGTCGGCCAGGCCGAGATCGTTCGCTACACCCGCATGGCCGGCTTGGGAGGGCTGCCGGTTTCGATGATCAACCTACCCACCGGCCAACCCGACGCGGCGAGTCCGATCTATGACACGTTCGGTATCTTCCCGCGATCCGGCTACGCCGTTTCGGTGCTCAACAACGCCCCTGAAGAGACCATCGTCGGAGTGGTCGATCCCATGGCGCCGAACCAGGGAAGCGACACCGTGCTGCCAGGCAGCGACGTCCTGATCCTTCGTGGCGTGTTCACGACCCCGATGTACTATCTCGATCCGCCGCTCGACGTCAGCGGCTGGATCGCCAGCGATCAGTTCTCTGGCAAAGTGATTTTGCCGGAGCGGTCGAGGATCTCGGGCCGGACCTATTGGGACTACCCGCAAGAGATCGACGAGCTGTCCGATCGGCTGAAGGACGCCAAGTCGGCTTCTCAGCCGCTGGCGCTGTTGATGCGCGACACGCTCAACCCCAACGCCTATGTCGTCGCCGCGTTCGATTTCAGCACCACGACGACCGCCGAGCTCGACCCAGCGCCGTGCCCAAACGTGGACGTGCACGATTCGACGGCCAATGACGACATCCCGCAGTGCATCAGCTTCAATGTCGTTCTCGATCCCGATCAAGACACGACAACCGGCCCCGGCGCCGGCTACGCGGATTTGACCACCGGCTCGAGCCTGCAGCCTGGAGCTGGCGGCACCACGCTGACCGTGAGTGCGGGTCCGCCGGCGGTCGAGATCGAGCTGCCCAGCTCCGTCGGATCGATCGGACTGCTGGAGGAGTACCGACTGTTCGTGCGGGCCGAGTGGGAGGTTCCCGGCGACGATACGACACGGTTGACTCCGGTGCTCTCCCGGGCTCGCTTCTTTCCCGGTACCGATACGGTGATCGACCGAGTCGACGTAGCGGACAATGTGCTCGATCTGCAGATTGCCATCGGTGCCGACACCGATGCCCGGGGCGCGGTCGGTCACGGTGAGATCACCGACGACGATGACAACAGCGATGAGATCCTCTTCAACGTCGCCGGCGACACGACGTCATCGGGGTCGACCAACTACACGTCGCCGCAAGGCACCGCGACCCTGCCGACTTGGTATGACACGTCTCTCGAGTATCACTATTTGAGGATCAATACCCTGGTCCAGGCGCGTTTCCCAGACCTAAACCATCGAGCACCCCTGATTCAACCGATCGAGGACTACGATCGCGGCGCCGCCTTCACGGTTTCCGGGAAGTCGTACACTTTCAATAGCGAGGTCCAGTACCACCGCCGCTGGCTGCAGACCATCGTCGAGCTGAGGAATTTGCAATGAGACGTTCTGCGATTGAACGGTCTGCGTTGGGATATCGCGATCGCGAGCGAGGCAGCGTATTCATCGTCGCCCTCATGGTGCTGGTGATGCTGACGGTGATCGGTCTGTCGCTGGCGCTGGTGACCGAAACGGAGATGCTGATCGGCGGCAATGAGCAGGTCATCAACGAGACCTTCTTTGCCACCGAGACCGGGCTTTCAGCGGGCATCAGCCAGCTGATGGTGGCGAATGCGACGGACAGCAAATGCCTTGGACTGCTGGCTAGGGACGCCAATGACGCGGCCAAGATGGTCGGCGTCCGGACTCTGGGCTACGCGGTCGATATCACCACCCTCTATCCGGTGGCCTTCGATTCAGCTCCTTACAGCAAAGCCAACGAGGGCAGCTCGAGTCAGCTGTTCGCGGGGTTCTTCCGAGGCGCCGGGCGGGCGATGCGAGGCACCTGGCCGCGGTCAGCCGCGCGACCCGTACCGCGTGAAGAGGGCGAAGATCTGGCGGCGATCGACTTCAGCGTGCAGTCGGAGAAAGAGATCGAGCTGGCGTTCTTCAGCGCCCCGCTGCGGGAGTTCGAAGCCAGCACGCTGCTCGGCGCTTTCATTCACCCCGAGATCTACGGTTGCGAGCCGCGCCCCGAGCTCAGTGACATCACAGCCAACCCTTAGCCAAGACACCGAGCGGTAGCCAAGGATCTGTTTCGGAGACCCGATTTGGCGACCGTCTAAAAGACTCAGTCTGCGATTACGAAATTCTGTAAGCCGTGGTTCGAAGGAGAGAGTGATGCGTCAAAAACCGATCGTCAACGTGCTGACCCTGCTCGGCGTCTGTTGGCTGGTGGTCTCGTTGGTGGCGGTCGATCGGGCCCTCGCCGATGATCGATATCTGCTGGGGCAAGTCGGCTCGGCGGCTGCTGGACCTTATGTGTTCCTCTTGTTCGACACCTCGGGCTCGATGACATGGTCGCCGGCCTGCAGTCAGTCGGACACCTTTGACGATATTGATCCGTTCGACTCGATGTGCACCTTCGAATGCACCTTGGACAGCACGCAGTGCTCCCGAATTTGTCCTGACAATGGTTGTGTCCGCTACGCCATCGTCGATGAAGACAACCCGGTCACCGAGCTCGAAGAGATCATCGTCGACAACGACGATCCGGAAGTGACCTACGTACCGGCGACGATCTCCCCGTCTTCGGTTTCAGGTCAATGGTTCGTGAGCACCTTCAACACCGGTTTCAAAGGCTCCAACTACTACGTCGACGGTAATCCCCGAGTGGCGAGCCCGCTCTTCACCGCGACCTATGATCCCGACATCACGACGGCCGGGACCTATCAGGTCTACATGTCTTGGGCGCCCTCATTTTTTCGTGGCACCAACATCATGGTCGATATCCAGCACGATGGTGGCACCGATACTGTCAGCATCGATCAGACTTCGAGCGTCGCGACCGGAGCCGGCACCGAGTTCGACGGCTGGAACCTGCTGGGAACCTATGAGCTTTCGACCACCAACGGCAACGTCGTGCTCCGCAATGAGGCGTCCAATTTCTTCGTAACCGCGGACGCAGTGCGCTGGGTGCGCATCGAGATTCCGCCCTGCATCGAGACCGGCTACCGTTGCAAGCAGCCGATTTGTGAGGCGGGTGATTGCTATCTCGAGCTCAACGGCGACGACCCCAGGTCGAAGTTTTTTCAGGCCAAAGAGGTGCTCCACGAAGCCGTTGGCAACACCGAGATCGTTCATTTCGGCTTCGGGCACTACGAGCAGGACAATCCACGGCTGCAGTCAAAGCATTGGTACTACCGTTTGCGTGCCCTGGACGATGGCGGGAGCGCTTACACGCCCCCGACCTTGGGCCTGAGTGGACCAGCTTTTCTCGAAGTCGGTGATGAAGAGGTTTTCGGCAACTACAGCACTTCGAGCGATCCCGACCCAGGTGTAGATGCTGGCGATGGCTGGCACTGCCATACTGACGACAGCTTCTTTGTTAGTGGCCTGGAGAACGAGCAGATCGGTTGTAATAGCTCTTTCCCGGTCGACATCACTGATATTTGGGAGGCTCAGCGCGGTCACCGGATCCCCAAGCTGGGTTACGCGGGGGCCTATAACACTGACATCTGGTACCGGGTGGACTACGACGACAACCAGATCTTTCGAGTGCGCTACAGTCCCAATGGCGACTCGTTCGGCGATACGATTTTCTCTGCCAACGTCGATGTCACCTCATGCCCGAACGGGACTTGCGCTGCCTCGTCCGTCACCTCGGGGCCCGTCTACTACGACCTGGTCACCGACTACGCAGCCTGGGACAGTGTCACCCGCCGTCAGCCGATGGTCCAATCCGGCTTTTTTTACGATCAGTACAACGCGTTCGCCGGCTTCGCTAGCTCGGAAGTTCTAGAGGCGAGTGGCTGCTTCGGCATGGAGATCAACGATGACACTTTCTTCGCCGTGCCGGACCATGAAGTGGACGACACCTGGTGGGGGTACAACATCTTTTGGCCGACCGTGCAGGATTCGCGCGGCGATGACTTCGACTTCGACGGGGTGACAGACTCGCCGCGCAGCGAGATCTACGACGAGGGCGACTTCGTGCCGCTGGACTGGGAAGATCCCGAAGGCAGCATCGAGGCGATCCAGCGCCGACTGGTTCCCAACCATCTCAGCGCAGAGGACGGCTCCGAGGAGCTTGACTACCGCGTCGCCACCTACTTTGTCGATGAGCATGGTCCTCTCGTCTCGGGGAACGAGGGGTCCGACCCGGCGTTCCCTTATTCTCGCCGCCTGCGGCTAAAGAACGACGAGACCGATGGCGACTCGAATGACGACGAGCGCCCGATGATCGCAACCGGCCTCACGCCGCTCGCCGAGTCGATGAACGAGTTCCAGGATTGGTATACCGAATGGAGCACCTACGCGCCTGTCGCCGACAGCGAATTCGCCTGCCGCGAGAAGTACATGCTGATCTTTACGGACGGTGCGGACGCGTGCAGTTTCGTCAGCTCGGGTGTCCGGCAGGGGCGCTGCAAAGTCGGCAATCAGTTCGACGAGTCCTGTGACCCCGCTGATCGCTTCTTGTTCGACCCGGCCGCGGAAGCCGCCGAGCTAGTAACCGAAGACATCGACACTTGGGTGGTGGGCTTCGGCGTTGAAGATTCCGAGCTCGATGCCATCGCCGCGTCGGGTAACGGCGAAGTGCTCTTGGCTCGCAACAAAGAAGAGCTGCAGGAAGCTCTCGAGAGCTTCCTGACGCAGATCGAAGCCCAGCAGCGAGTCTTCGCCTCGGCATCGATCCCCGCGATTCAAAGCACCGCGGCCGACAAGATCTTTCTGTCGAGCTTTACGTCGATGCAGTTCGATCCCGACGCGACGCCAGCCAACAATCCTGCCCCGGGCTTCTGGCCCGGATTGATCAACGCCTTCCGCAGCCCACTGCCGCTGGACAACAACAACCAGCCCGATACTTCGCGGTCCTGCATCGACCCGGTGACGCTGTCGGCTACCTTTCAGTCGGCGTGCCACCTCTGGGAAGCGGGCGACATTCTGTGCGATCAAGTCGTCGCCGGAACACGGGTCGTGATTCACGGCATGCAAAGGGATATCGATCCCGACGGCGACCTCGGCACGCCGCGACCGATCGCCGGACGCCTCTTCGAGGTGCCATCCTACGTCACCGACAATCCGACCCAGCTATACAGTCAGCTGCCAGCGGTTGCTAGAGATGCGATGGACGATCTCGGAGAAGTCCTTCTCGACGCCCCGGTGCTGAGGGCTTACCGAAACGACACGATCGACAATGAGTTCGTCAGCACGCAGCTCAACAGCATCATCGATAGGACGATCGGTATCAAGGGGATTCCGCCAGACCAGATCGGCTCCGTGCCGGCGTGTGATCTGGACGCCTCGATTCCGGGTGACGACTCGTTCGTGCTGGGCGATATTTTTCACGCCAGCCCAGTCGCCCTATCTGGCCCCAGCAACTTCACCTACTTCGCGACCGATCAGTGTGGTGCGGCGCAGCGCACCGACATCCCCAGCAATTGCGTGCCGCCAGACACGTTGGATTTCGGCGAAGATCGGGGTTACCGCAGGTTCGCGGCCGATCACGTCTGGCGTCGACGGATGCTGATTGTGCCGGCCAACGACGGCCAGCTCCATTTCTTCGATATCGGAATCCGCCAGGTCGTGGACAACGACTTCACGAACACCGCGGGAGATACCGCGGAAGTGTTCAGCGATGGCAGCGGTAAGGAGCTATTCTCCTACATTCCGCGCATGGTGATGCCGGTGATCAAAGAGCAGGCCGAGGGCACTCGACACATTTTTTCGATGGATGGCTCGGTGAGCGTAGCCGACGTCTTCATCGACCCGATCGCGACCGGAGGCGCCGTATCAACGGCAACCGACCGCAACTGGCGCACCGTCCTGATTGGGGGGCTGAGGGAGGGCGGAGACCTCTTCCGGGTTCCCACCACGGCTAACAACTTCAAGAGCGGCTACTACGCTCTGGACGTCACCCAGCCGGATATCGTCAACGAGCGCACGACGGCTACAGATTTGACGCTGGTGCCCTGTCAGAATGCGGGATGTGACGAAAACACCACGCCACCTTCCGAATTCTCCCCGTCGTGCATGACGTTCGACGCCGACGGCAACCAGGCTTCGACGGCGAGCTGTCCCTGGCGCATCAACAATCCGCCGGCCACACTGCTGCCATTTCCCGCTGAGCTTTGGTCTTTCACCGACTCGCGTTTGCATGCGGACGGCGAAGAGCCCTACTTTCTCGACGAAGATGCCGCAGGCGAGAACGGCCATGGTTTCCCAGACCTCGCAGATACCTGGTCGAAACCGGTGATCGGTCAGGTGGCGCTGTGCGAGGTCGACGGTGGTCTATGCGCGCCGGGTGGCGCTGACGTGGTCACCAAGCATGTCGCGATCTTTGGAGGCGGCATGGATGCGTTGAACAAGACGACCGGCGACGCAGAAAAGCGCGGAGCGTATCTCTACATGATCGATGTCGAGACCGGAGTTCCGATCTACAAGCGTCGGCTCGGTGATGGCGACGGGTCTGCGCCGTCCGATCCGGCGGTGCTCGACACCGATCGGGATGGAATCTTCGACGTCATCTATCAAGGTACGACGGACGGTCTGGTCTACAAAGTCGACTTGACCGCCCTGTCGACCGGCAACGTGCCGGCACTCCAAGACGTGAACATCTCGATCTCCCAGATGATCCAAGATCTGGACGGCGACGGCAGAACCTTCACCCAGGCGACGGATACCGACGTCGAGTTCACCACTCAGCGGGTCATCGACGACGCTTGGAAGCCTTATCCGATCCTCGATACCGGCGGGATACCGATCTACTTCCCGCCCGCAGCGTTCTTCGTGCCGGAGCTGAATCGCTACGCGCTGGCGGTGGGAACTGGCGATCGAGAAGACCTGTGGAGCAGCGCGTCCTTGAGTCCCGAGTCGAAATTCTTCGTCGTCGTGGATGACAATTTCGCGCAGTCGGATCTTTCTACCGACCCGACTTGCACCATTCAGCTTCCGATCACCGAATCGTGCTTGGTGAGCTTCTCGTTCCTCGACGAGCCGCTGTCGGACTTCAACCTGCTGTTGGAGCCACCGGATCAGACGGCGGTCTTCCCGGCCGGCATCGCGGTGCCGACCGAGCAGTATCGGCCGGGCTGGGTCATGAGCATTCCCGCCACGCAATCGACCACGCTGCAATCGCGAGCGACCTCCGAGCCCTTCATCGTGGCGGGTATCCTGGTCTTCTCGGCTTACGATCCGGCCTCGATCTCGGCGATCCCAGCCGGCGGAGACGATGACGACGACGATGATGACGACGACCTCGTCTGCGAGCGCACCGGAACGACTCGGGCCTTTGTGCTACAGGTCGAGAACGGCGGACCGGTGGCCGACCTGTCACCCTCTGGAACGAGTATCCCGACCGGGGACGACGATGACGATGACGACCTGACGGCGGAAGATCGGTTCCAGGAGATCGAAGAGTTCACGACGGCGCCGTTCATCGAACGCACCGCGACCAAGAACAATCCCGAGCAATCCTCTGGACGGACGCTGCTCGACGCCATCGACGAGGCCACCACCGACTCGGTGCGTCAAGCACTGCTCGATCACCTGCCTCGTGGCAGCCGGTTCAACGACGCCTTCCAGCTGGTGATCGCCGCGCTCAGGAACTCGACCGGTGTCGAGGTCTATGCGACCGTGCCGATCGCCATGTACCCAGCGGACTGGAGAGACAATTGAGGATCCTAGCGGGCACTTTTCAGGCACTGGGCCTGCTGGGTCTGACCGTTCTGATCTTGCCGTCGCCAGTCGCAGGTGACTGGCTGGTGCTTCACGACGGTACGCGAATCGAGACTTCAGGTCCTTGGAAAGTCAAAGGGCGTCAGGTGGTCTATACCGGAACGAACGGAGCGCTCTCGGCTTTGCGGCTGGCGGACGTGGATCTCGAGGCCAGTGAGGCTGCGACGAACGCACCAACTGAGACGACCACGAGCCAGCAGCCAGCGCCCGAGTCGCGCCGGCAATCGGTCCTAGTGCTGACCAATGACGACATCAAGCCGGCGGCTCAGCCGACGGCTCCTGAAGCCTCCGAGGCCGAGGCGGCGACGGATGACTCCGAAGCGGCTCTCGAAAACCAGGGCCCTGTCGAGCTGGTGACGTGGAACAGCCGCGAAAGCACCGATGTCGAGGGCCTCGAGATTCACGGGACGATCCAGAACCGAGGAGAGGATATCGCCGCCGGTATCGTGGTTCAGGTCAGCGTGACGGACGAGAACGGCGAACCTCTCATGGATACCAAAGCCTTCCTCCAGCGAGCGAGTCTCGGGCCGGGACAAAGCGGCAACTTCAAAGCGCTTCTGCCCGGCGTCTACACGCTGTTCGAAGATCCGACCATCCGGCTCTCGAGCGACCAGTTTTCGATCCAGGGACCTGATCGAAACGAAGATGACGAGGCGAGTGAAGAGACCGCCGACTCCATTGGCGGTGAAGCGGGCGGCGCCAGCGGTTGAAGCCGAGGGCGCCTGCTACCCGCGATACTTCGGGAAGCCTTCGAGATCGAGCTGCTTGACGCGGCGTTGAAACGTCCGGTAGCTGACGCCGAGCAGTGCTGCCGCACGCTGTTTATCGCCCTGGGTTTCGACGAGAGCCTCCCGGAAACGCTTCGCGTCGTCGCTGCCCGGGCTCGGAGTTTCCAAAGCCAGAAAGTCGCTTCGCCGTAGCGTGCTGCCCTCGCTCAGAATGAGCGAGCGTTCGAGAGCGTTGGCGAGCTCACGGACATTGCCGGGCCACGGCTGCTGAATCAGCAGGTCCATCACCTCGGGTGAGATATCGGGTGGAGTCCTGTCCATGCGTTTCGATAGCCTGTCGACCAGGTAGCGGGCAAGGTGCGGGATGTCGGTCGATCGATCTCGTAGGGGCGGAAGAACCACCGGGAACACGTCGAGACGATAGAAGAGATCCTGTCGAAACTCGCCGCCATCGACCATCTGCCTCAAGTCACGGTTGGTCGCGGCGACGATGCGGACGTCCGCGCTACGGGTGCGCCCTCCGCCGACCCGTTCGAAGGCGCGCTCCTCCAGGACTCGTAGCACCTTGCCCTGCACGTCCAGTTTCAGCTCGCCGATCTCGTCGAGGAAGATGGTGCCGCCCGCCGCTTGCTCGAACCGGCCGGATTGCTGCCGGTGGGCGCCCGTAAAGGCACCTTTCTGGTGACCAAAGAGCTCGTTCTCGATCAGAGAATCTGGAATGGCAGCACAGTTGACCGCGATGAAAGGACCCTTACTGCGTTTCGACAGGGCATGGGCAGCACGAGCGAAGAGCTCCTTGCCGGTGCCACTCTCGCCGGTGATCAAGACTGTGCTCTCGGTCGGGGCGACTTTCTTGAGCAAGCGCAGGGCAGCAAGAAAGAGAGGGTGGTTGCCGACGATCGCAGACGAGCCAAAGAGCTCCAGCCGCGGTGGCTCCTCCGAGCTGCGCAGGTGTGATCCGATCAGCTCATAGAGCTCATCGATCTCGAGCGGTTTTTCGAGAAAGTCGACCGCTCCGAGCTTCATGGCCTCGACCGCAGCCTGTACGGTTCCGAAAGCGGTCACCACAACCACCGGCGTCTCTGGCTGACACGCTTTCGAAGCCGCCAGAATGTCGAGGCCGGTACCGTCGCCGAGTTTCAAGTCGGTCAGCACGAGATCGAACGGGTTTTCTGCGAGCCTTGCCCTACCGCTCTCGACGTCTTCCACTCCAACCACCGCATAACCGACCTGTTCGAGAGCTCGGGTCATGAGTCGGCGTAGAGACGGCCGGTCTTCCACCACCAGGATGCGGTCGTTGCGGGCCATCAGGTGTCCATAGACCAGGGCGAGCGTTTTGAATTCGGCTGTGACTTGGACCCGGTTGCAGGCGCTTCCGTATAATTGGATGGTGCCTTTCTGGCTCGCGAAGCCGCCGAGGTTCCGATTCGGAAAGCAAGAGCCGGGATCGACATATCCTGATTCTAGAATGAAGAACCTACTCAAAACGCCAGTAGAGCCATCGGCTCTGAACAAGCAGGTCGATCAAGAGATCGATCGGCTGGCGGGGCAGATCCGTCGGTTTCGGGTCGACAGTCAGCGGTTCTTCGCCGGCGATTTGAAACTGCCGCCTGATGACTTGCGAGAGCGCATCGGCACCGAGCTACGGCGCTTGCGAAGCTCGAGCCTGAAAGGCGCCCGTGCGAACTTCAGGCTCGGCACGCTCGAAGCTCAATTTCAAAGTCATCTCGATTTGTATGGGCGTCGTCTGAGAGCCCGTGAGCAGGGGCAGGCGCCCGCCAAGCCGGTAGCCAAGAAGCCGGAGGCTCAGCCAGAACAAGGCGTCATCTTCGGTATGCGAGACAATACTGCGGCGGTCCAGGCGCTCTACGGCAGTTTGCACCAGCGCAACCCCAAGATGAGCTACGAGAAATTCAACGCCTACATCAATCGGCAGGCGGAAGCGATCCGCAGCAAGACCGGTTGCCGCGAGATTCAGTTTCGCATTGCTGTGCAGGACGGCAAGACCAAACTCAAGGCCAAACCGATGCGCCGCGGAGCCCAGCGATGACTTCCAGTCCGAATCCAACCAGCATGAATCCATCTTCGGCGAGGCGCTCGCTCTCGAGGCAGCCGGCCCCCATCAACAAGGAGAAGACTTTGGCCAGATACCTCTTCGGGATCTCGGTTGTCGTGACGCTCGTCGTGTGGAATGCTGCGGCAAGCCCTCCCTCCCATCTGAGCCATACTCTACGGGCACAGCAAGATGCCGTGGCGGAACGCCCGTATGACGCTGAGGTCTACAATGATCTCGGCAACCTGCTCATTCTCGACCATCGCCTCGAGGAAGCCGAAGATGCCTATCGCAAGGCGATCGAGCTGGAGCCAGCCAATACCTTGGCTCGCTTCAATCTCGGCGTCCTCTTGGCGCAAGAAGGCCGGACACGCGAGGCTCAGGAAGAGCTCAAGGCCCTACTCGAGTATGATGACCGTCACGGAAAGGCCTACTATCAGCTCGGAGTCCTCTACGAGGATCGTGGTCAACGCGGCCGGGCCATCGAGCATTACGCTCGGGCCTTCGCCTATGACCCCGACCTGACCTTCGCCCGCAACAATCCCCACCTCATCGACAACGGCCTGGCGACCGAGGCGATGTTGAGATCGAATCGCTACATTGAGCCGTCGGCCACGGAAACCCCCCGTCTCTACGGTGAGCCCGAGCGGATTGCCGATCTGATGTTGAGCGACCTGGCGGAAGCCGAGCGGCCGGTGGAGGTCGCTGATCCCGAATCAGAGGGAGAGGAAGAAGAGCCGCCGGCAACCAGCAGTACCGGCAGAGGCAGCCGGCTCGACGCAGGTGGTGGCGAAACCGGTGGGCCGGGGCGTCGGCCGGGTCGAGCGCCAGCCGGTGGCAGGGCAGAAGAGCCGCGTCGCGACGATAGCGGTGGCTCTCCTGGCGTCGTGTCGAACGGCGGTCGCCGAGTGCTCACGCCGAGTGATCTCGATTCCGACTCCAACGTCGGCCAGGTTCAGCGTGGGCCGAGCCGACGCCGTCCCGCTATCGGGGTAGGTGATTCGTCGGGTCGACGCGGAGGAGCCGCCGGCCGGCGATCCACGACGCGTTCGCGTGGCGATTCGAGTACCGCCACTCAGCCCCCTCCACGCCTACCGGGCGCGTCCGTTTCCGACGCGTCCAACGCCAGCGGTAGGTCGACCCGATCGCGTCGACCGAGCTACCGGCCTCGCTCGCGCCTGAGCACCGGACGGCTGGAGCTTCAGCTGTTGCCGGTCCAGGAGACGACCGAGCGTTATGCCGAGCACGGCACAGGGTCTCAAAGCGTTACGTGGTCGCAAAACGGTACCGTGCCCGTAGGTTGACTTCGAGGGCGGCGTCAGACGTTGAAGCGGACGTGGGTAACGTCCCCGTCCGCAATCACATAGTCCTTGCCTTCGAGGCGAAGCAGACCTTTGTCGCGTGCTGCTGGCAGCGAGCCCAGCTCGAGGAGATCGTTCCAGGGGATGACCTCGGCGCGGATAAAGCCGCGAGCGAGGTCGGAGTGGATGACCCCGGCGGCTTCTCGAGCGCGCGTGCCGCGGCGAATCGTCCAGGCTCGCACTTCGTCCTCGCCGACGGTGAAGAAGGCGATCAAACCGAGCAGATCGTAGCTCGCGCGCAAGACTCGGTTCAGGCTTGGTTCTTCGAGGCCGAGATCGTCGAGAAACTCGCGCTGCTCTTCCGCGCTGAGCTGCGAGATCTCTTCTTCGATCGGTGCACTGATCGTGACCCGGTGGCTGCGATCTCCTGAGGACTGTGCTCCCGAAGAGGCTCCTTCGGCGACATCCTCTTCCGCGACGTTGATGACGATCAGAATCGGTTTGGCCGAGAGTAGCTGGTATCCCCGGAGTCGTTTCTCGTCTTCGGCAGCCAGATCGATCTCGCGCAGCGGCTTCTCTTCTTCTAGCGTCGGCAGGATGACCTCGGCGAGCAGGCGCTGTTCGTGCGTCTCGTCTGGACTCAGGCCTCCTTTGGCCGACTTGGCGAGTCGGGCGAGGCGTCGCTCGACCAGCTCATGATCGGCATAGATCAGCTCGAGGTCGACGGTGGCGATATCGCGCTCGGGATCTACGTTCCCTTCGGGATGCGGCAGCTCGGGATCCTCGAAGGCTCGCACGACATGGACCAGGGCGTCGACCGTGCGCAGCTGCGCTAGGTCGAGGCTTTGGGAGCCTTCGCCCTTCTGGATGCCAGGGATATCGATGTATTCGACCGTCGCCGGCACATAGCGCTTGGGCTTGTAGAGATCGCGCAGTTTCTCGAGGCGGGGATCCGGGACCTTGGCAGTCGCCAGATGCGTCTTCTTCGACGCCGCAAATTTGTCCGTGTCCTTTTGGGATGCGGTCAGGGTGTTGAACAAAAGCGTCTTGCCAGCCTTGGCAAGACCAAGTATTCCCAGTTGCATGGCGTGGGGAACCTCCTCAAGTCTGCTGTCTGAGCTCCAGGCCTTTGACGAGCACGGTGGGTGAGCCCACCATGCCGCCGCCGATCGCTGAGAATGTCAAATCTCGAGCCTTGGAGACAATGCCGTTCAGGAGCGTCGAGACCGAGCCCACCAGCCAGACGCGAGCTACTGTTCCGGTGGGCTTGCCACCGGCGATGGCGAAGCCTCGGACCGGAGCGGCGAAACGACTGTAGTCGGAATGGATTCGAGGCGGGCCGTCGAGGCCGATGAGATAATAACCTCGGGTGAGATTTTGGATCAGCTCGGCCGCCCGCACCGTGCGATCGGGCTCCAGGTAGAGATGGGTTGCGCTGGGGCGTGGCAAATCGCGCCATCCCGGGCGAAGGCTGCAGCCGGAAGCCAGCTTGGGATTCGAGCCACACTGCCACCAGGCGAGCAGCGGTTGGCGAAAGCTCCCCTGCTCGACCAGCACGATCTTCCGGGTTGGCTGCCCCTCACCGTCGAACGGGGCTTCCAGGACGCTACCGGGTAGCCGGCCATTGTCGATCAGGGTCAAAGCGGGACTGCCGATGCGGCCGTTGCGGTCGATGAGAGGTACCGTGAGCTGTCTAGCGTTCGGCCCGATCCAAAGATCGCTCAGGGCGGCCAGCAGCCCTGAGGCCACGACCGGGGCCAGGAGGAGCTCGCCGCGGTCCCGTGAGCGGCTGGATCGCTTCTCGGCGACCAAGATCAGATCCGCCAGTCTGCGAGCGAGAGCCGCTGGGCTGAAACGCCGAGCATCTCGCTCAGCGATATCCAAGACAACGCCGGTGGACTCCGTGCCGCTGCCCACCGCTTCCAGGTGTAGAGACGCGACGCGATGACGCACCGTCGTGGCGACTTCTCGACTCGAAAGCAGATGGCTTTCGCTCGAGCCATCGTCGAGGTAGCCGGAAAGCAGCCGAGCGCCGGCGAGCTCGTTGTCGAGCTCGCGCGCCAGGCCCGAAAAAAACCCGCGTGCCTCGCCCTCGCCGATCAAAGGAGCGTCGAGGTTGGAAGGTGCCGACCAGGGAGAGCCCGGTCGTGCCGAGGGCAGCCTCAAACCCGCGCCGTCCGCCTCAGGCCAGGGTACTCCAGGGTCGGGGGTGCCCGAGGCCGCGTAGAAAAACGATCTGCGCTGATCGCCGGCTCGTACCGACCAGCCTTCCTCCTGACGGAGCGAAGTCGTATCAGAGTAGGGCGTGAAGCGCATGGTCCGCGAGCGCCCTTTCTTGTGAAAGGCTTCGACTTCTCGCCAGCCCGAGCGACTCAAACGGTCGAGCACCTCGGCGATGGATCCGCCTCCATTCACGGCGTGATCTCCACTCCTTCAACGCGGATTTCGGGACAGGTAGCCCACACCGGAAGCTTGATGCCATCTTTGGCGCACCAGCCGGCTCCTGCGGGCTTCGATTGGGCTCCGATGCCGCAGATCTTGTCCAGAAGGTCCCGCAAGCCACCTTTCAGCCAGCAGGGGCCGATCGGCTCGCCAGGAATTTGGTGGCTGATCCGATGACCATAGGGAAAGTGCAGCGCGAACTCGCTGGTGATCGGGTCGAGGTGTCCGCGATCCGCTTCCGGTAGATAGAGGCCACCTTCCGCGTCTGCGAACAGCTCCTGGCGAGAGAGCTCGCCCGGCACGAGCTCCAGATGGCTGGAGCGTGGACCCGGTGCCAGGTGCCGGTTGCCGCGTCTGCCGGCACCGGCGGTCAACCGATCGCTGCGTCTGGCCCAAGCCGTGTCGCAGAGCGGCTGCTCGATGACTCCGGAGCGCAGAAGGCACCTGCGGACGACCGGGAAGCCCTCGTCATCAGCGGCTCGTTTGACCCCTTCGGGAGCGCTCGCGGGATCGTCAAAGACGTCCAGCAGTCGACTGCCCATCCGCACTCCCAGGGCTGCCTCAGGGTGACCGCTATGCGCTAGGGTGTCGGCCTCCAAGGCATGGGCGACCGCCTCGTGCAGCAGAATGGCGGTGGCCGAAGCGCCCAAAATCGAAACGCCACGCCAGGCGTCAGGAGGAGTCGCGTCGCGGGCGCGATAGAGATTGACCAGGCGCCGAGCGAGGTCTTCGGCGCTCTCTCCGTCGAACGCTTCCAAGAGCGTTCCATAGCGCCCCCAGGGCATCTCGACGTCACAGCTATAGAAATTCTCGCTCTCGGTGCCCGAAGCGAGCTGAGTGCCGACGACTCGCGTCCAGCGGCGGTGTCTACGCAGCGTCAAATCGATTGAAAAGTCGACATGATGGGTGCGTAACGCTCGGGTGAGAGTCGTCGGGAACGTCAGGACTTCGGAGGCTTCTGGCGCCTCGTCCCACGGTTCGGCAGCGAGCTCAGGCTCAGGATAGGGCGCCCGGGGCATCGCCCGTGCAACCCGCCGCAAGGCGTCATTGAAAGTTCGGGGGCCGATATGATCGCGGCCGGCTAGCCAGGAGCGACCTTCGCGAACGAGGCGGACCGCCAGGCCAGCCTCGCGCCAAACTCGAAAGCCTGGCGCCTGCGAGGCCGGCGGTAGCTCGATCGTCTCGCTGCGCTCGAAGAACACGTCGGCGAGATCCGAAGGGCGGTCGGCAATTTGCGACAGTGCCCGAGCAATTCCGGCGGTGTCGAGTTGAGTGAAAGGTGCGTCCGACATCGAGCCGAGCATTCTATTGCGCCTGCTCGGCGAGAGGTACAATGGTCTGCCACTGCATCGAACAAAGCCATTCTGTACGAAACTTGGGACGTGCCTTCCGGCCCTGCCGGTAGCAGTCGACAAACCGGCGAATCGACAAAGGAGTGATCGGATGACACGGGAGAGCTCGTTGGCGACAGAGACTTCGGATCAAGGTCTGGAAACGGAGCACGGTCCGGAATCGGAGCTCGAGCGTCGGCTGGAGGCGGCCCGCCAGGGAGGCGGCCCGCAGCGCATCGAGCGCCAGCACTCGGCCGGAAAACTGACCGCGCGCGAGCGGATCGACCTGCTGCTCGATGCCGGTTCATTCGTCGAGATCGACACGCTCGTGACCCATCGCTGTACGGACTTCGGCATGGAGTCCAAGCGCATACCCGGTGATGGCGTCGTCTGTGGCTACGGCACGGTCGATGGTCGACTGGTCTATCTCTTTGCCCAGGACTTCACTGTCTTCGGTGGCTCTCTCTCAGAGACCAATGCTCGCAAGATCTGCAAGATCATGGATCTAGCGGTCTCCAATGGGGCGCCAGTGATCGGTCTCAACGACTCTGGGGGAGCTCGTATCCAAGAGGGTGTCGCCTCGCTCGGCGGCTACGCAGATATCTTCTTGCGCAATACCCTGGCGTCCGGTGTGGTACCTCAAATCAGCGCCATCATGGGGCCATGCGCCGGCGGCGCGGTGTACTCACCGGCCATCACCGACTTCATCTTCATGGTCGAGTCGACGAGCTACATGTTCATCACCGGGCCGGACGTCATCAAGACGGTCACCCACGAAGAGGTCACCAAAGAGGAATTGGGTGGCGCCCAGACCCATCACGCCAAGAGTGGCGTAACGCACTTCACGGCCCCCAACGATGCCGCATGCTTGATGGCGATTCGTGACCTGCTGTCTTACCTGCCCAGCAACAATCTGGAAGATCCGCCTGCGGCGTCGAGCGATGACGATCCCGGGCGCGAGGAGGATAGCCTCGATACGCTGGTGCCGTCGGATCCGGACCGACCTTATGACATCAAGCACTTGATCCATGCGGTCGTCGATGACGGCAAGTTCCTCGAGGTCCAGGCGGCCTATGCCAAGAATATCGTCGTCGGCTTTGCCCGGCTGGGGAATCACAGCGTGGGAATCGTCGCCAATCAGCCGGCGTACTTGGCAGGGGTGCTCGATATCGACGCCTCGATCAAAGGCGCTCGCTTCGTTCGCTTCTGTGACGCGTTCAACATTCCGTTGATCACTTTCGAGGACGTTCCGGGCTTCCTGCCCGGCACCCAACAGGAGTTTGGCGGCATCATCAAACATGGCGCCAAGCTGCTCTATGCGTTTGCCGAAGCGACCGTGCCCAAGATCACCGTCATCACCCGCAAAGCCTATGGTGGGGCCTACTGCGTGATGGCTTCCAAGCACCTGCGCACCGACGTCAACTTTGCCTACCCCACGGCCGAGATTGCGGTCATGGGACCCGAAGGCGCGGTCAATATTCTGTATCGGCGCGAGCTCAACGAAGCCGAAGGTCCGGAGCAGCTGGCGGCGATGCGGGCGACCCGGGTAGCGGAGTATCGCGAGAAATTCTCGAATCCCTATGTCGCCGCCGAGCGCGGCTTTATCGATGCCATCATCGAACCGCGGCAGACGCGTTCACATCTGATCCGCGCTTTGCGACAGCTGGCGGGCAAACGCTCGAGCCTGCCGCCCAAGAAGCACGGCAACATACCTCTGTAAAGCTCGAAGGGACGGACCTCGCTCTGCGGATATCGAATCGTCGAGTCGAGCCGTGCTGCGCCGCGTCGAGCTTCTCACCGTGTCTCGCCCACATGCCTTGACAGTCGCGGGCCAGTTTAGAGATGCTGGCACCGTTACAGGGCGCCAGCACGAAAGGACCTTCGGCATCTCGGTCGGTTCCTTGGGTAGCGAGGCCTGACGAAAACGACCCCGGTACTCACGGCACCAGCGGCCGCGAGACCACTAGTCTCCGAGGAGAACCATGCGAGAGAAAGATCGAAAGCTGCGTCGTCGGCGCCATCGTCGAAAGAAGCGGGTGAAAAAGCGCGAGCAGGAAGCTCTCGCCGAGGCACTTAGCCGGACGAAGTCCGGCTCGAAGCGGCCGGCGCGCAAGAAGCCTGCCGCAAAGAAGGCCAGTACCACGGAAAAGGCTGCCGAGAGCAAACAGCCCGCGGCCGAAGAGGCCAAGCCTGAAGAGGCTCCCGCGGCCGAGGACGCTACGGCGGAAGCCGAGACCCAAGACGACGATTCCTGAGCCCCGCCCATGATCATCGCAGTGGGAGCCGATCACGCCGGTTTTGCGCTCAAAGAGCTGCTGAAGCGTCAGCTCGAAGCCCAAGGTCATCAGATCGAGGACAAAGGTGCGTTCTCTGAAGAGAGCGTCGACTATCCCGAGTTTGCCGGCGCCGTGGCGTCCGCTGTTGCTTCGGGCGAAGCGGAACGCGGGCTGCTGGTCTGCGGCACGGGTATTGGTATCGGTATCGCTGCCAATAAAGTCGACGGCGTGAGGGCTGCGACTTGCAATGATCTGTTCACCGCACGCATGTCCCGGGAGCACAACGACGCCAACGTCTTGGCTCTCGGGTCGAGGGTCGTCGGCGAAGGGGTTGCCGCCGAGATTGTGAAGACATTCATGGAGTCCCGCTTCGAAGCGGGGCGCCACCAACGACGGGTAGAGAAAATCCACGCGCTCGAATAATCGAGAAACCATCATGCCAACCTATGAGGCTCTGAGAGCCACCGATCCCGAAATCCACGCCATCGTCAGCGCTGAGCGATCACGCCAGTCCGATGGCCTGGAGCTCATTGCGTCCGAGAACTTCGTCAGTCCCGCGGTGCTCGAGACCGCGGGTAGCGTCTTGACCAACAAGTACGCAGAAGGCTACCCCGGAAGGCGTTACTACGGCGGATGCGACGTTGTCGATTCGGCGGAGCGCCTGGCTCGCAAACGAGCCAAGAAGCTGTTCGGCGCCGAGTACGCCAATGTCCAGCCGCATTCGGGAACCACGGCCAATATGGCGGTCTACTTCGCCATGCTGAAGCCGGGCGACAAGCTGATGGGTATGGATCTCTCCTGCGGAGGCCACCTGACCCATGGTCACCACCTGTCTTACTCCGGCAGAGACTTCGAGGTCGTTAGCTACGGGGTGGACCGCGAGAGCGAGCAGATCGACTATGACGAGGTGGAGCGGCTCGCCGTTCAAGAGCGCCCGCGGCTCTTGATCTGTGGCGCCAGCGCCTACAGTCGAACGATCGACTTCGAGCGGTTCCGCCGCATTGCGGATGCCTCGGGGGCTCTGTTACTGGCTGATATCGCGCACATCGCAGGCCTGGTGGCGGCAGGAATTCACCCTTCCCCGGTCCCCCACTGCGATTTCGTCACGACGACGACCCACAAGACGCTACGCGGGCCTCGAGGTGGCTTGATCCTGTGCAAGAAAGCTCATGCCAAGGCCATCAACCGAGCCCTTTTTCCTGGGCTCCAGGGCGGTCCGCTGATGCACATCGTCGCCGCCAAGGCGGTTGCCTTCCAGGAAGCCCTGTCCGACGAGTTCAAGCAGTATCAGCAGTGGCTCGTCGTCAACGCCCGTCGGCTCTCCGACCGGCTGGAGCATCGCGGCTTTCGGATCGTGTCCGGCGGCACCGATAACCATCTCTGCCTGCTCGATGTCTCATCGGTGGGTTTGACCGGCAAGATCGCCGAAGAGGCGCTCGAGAGAGCCGGCGTCACGGTCAACAAGAACACCATCCCCTATGATCCGAATCCACCGATGGTGGCGTCGGGAATTCGTCTCGGCACGCCGGCTCTGACGTCGCGGGGAATGGACGCCGAGGCGATGGATCAGGTCGGCGACATCATCGCCGATGCCCTGAAGACGCCGGAAGACGAGACTCAGCTCGCGGCAGTGCGCCGTCGTGTGCTGGAGCTGTGTCAGCGTTTTCCGCTCTATGCCGGGCTGGATTAGATTGGGCTAGGAGCGTCGCCGCTGCGGCCGCTTCTCGGGCCGCGCGGTGAGCGGATCCTCGGGCCAGGAGTGCTTGGGGTAACGTCCCTTGAGCTCTTTGCGCACTTCGGCATAGGTGTTGCGCCAGAAGCTCGGCAGATCGTCGGTGACCTGCTGGGGGCGCATGTTGGGGGCCAGCAGATGCATCAGCACCGGCACTCGGCCGCCGGCGACGGATGGCGTCGTCTGCAGGCCGAACACCTCCTGGATCTTGACCGCTAGGACCGGCGCCTTGCCTGGCTCGTACGCCAGCCGTATTCGGCTACCGCTCGGCACCTCGATGCGCTCCGGGGCCATTTGGTCGAGGGCTCGACGTTGCTCGAAGCTCAGGCTGCCGGCGAGTACTTCGAGCAACGGGGCTCGCCTCAGCGCTTCGAACGATCTCTTACCTACGGCCAGGTGATGTAGCTGCGCTTCGAGCTCGGCACCCTCGAAGCTAGGCAGACCGAGCTCTGGGCGCCACCGAACCAGACTGCGCAGGCGAGCGAGGAAGCCAGCGACCTCCGGCTTGTCGAGCGCCAGCGCCCGCTCCGGCCGCTCGAGGGCGGCAGTGACCAGACACCGTTCGATCTCTGCGGCTCCGTTGGGCGCTAGCTGAGGATCCACATCTTCTTCTGCCAAGACCAGGTCGCGATAGCGTCGCCTCCGCCGGCCGCGCACGCGCTCTCCTTCGGGGTCGAAGAACACCTCGAACGAATTCGTCAGCTGATCCGTGGGCAGCCAGCTCGGCGCGATCGTCGAAGCGCGTCGCACCTGCGCCTCCTGCTTGCGGGAATCCAGGTCGAGGCATAGGAAGAGCTCGCCGTCGACGCAGCTCGCCTCGGACAGCTCGATGCCGCGACCGCCCACCATGAGGCCCCTCCGCTCACCGGGCTCGCGCCTTTTCGCGACGCGGTCCGGATAGGCGCAGAGCAGCGCCTGGCGCAGCAGCTCATCTTCCGCTCCTTCGGCCGTGCTCCCCGCCGTCTCGGGTTCGATCCGTGGCAAGCCGCGCACCAGCCTGGCGAGCTGGCTCGAGACGCGCAGGACATGCTTCGCCCGTCCACGCTGAACCGGGCCGATGGCGGTCTCGCCATAGCCCGACGCTTCGAAATCGTCGAGAGCCTCGACGCGGTCGACCACGTCGCAAGGTCCCGCCGTATGAGCCACCGGTAGTCCCGACGTATGGGCGATCTCGCGCTCGGACAGGAGCGCAGCCGCGCGAGCGGCTCGACGCGCCTGTCCAAACTGCCGGCCGGCGACCAGCAGCCTCGCCAATCGCGGATGCACCGGAAGTCTCACCATCGCTCGCCCCAGCGCCGTCGCTCCCCGGCTGTCGGCCGCTCCGAGATCCAGCAGCAGTTGGCGGGCGCGCTCGAGAGTCGCGTTTCCTGGCGCTTCGAACCACGGGAAACTCTGCGGCTCGGATTCACCCCAGGCCAGCAGCTGCAGCACCGGTGCCGCCAAGTCGACCCGGGCGATCTCGGGGGTTTTATGGGCTGCCAGGCTGCGCTCATCGTGCTCGGTCCACAGCCGAAGGCAATGGCCTGGGCCGAGTCGCCCTGCCCGCCCGGCTCGCTGCTCGGCGGAGTCCCGACTGATGCGGCCAAGCTGAAGCCGATCGAGACCGCTGCCGGGATCAAAGCGCAGCTCGCGGACCAAACCGCTGTCGACGACGGCGGTGATGCCTTCGATCGTGACCGAGGTCTCGGCGACGTTGGTGGCCAGTACCACTCTGCGCTGATCGCCTGGCAGCAGGACCGCATCCTGCTGGTCTGCCGGGAGGTCGCCATAGAGCGACAGCACGCGGACGCCTTCCAGCGATTCGAGAAGCCCGGCCGTGCGACGGATTTCTCCGACGCCCGGCAAAAACGCCAGGATGTCGCCTCCGGTAGCGCCCAGCATCCGGCGGACGCCGGTGGCGACTATTGCCGGCATGGGGCGCGAATCCGGCCGTTCCAGATAGCTCACCGAGACCGGGTGGCTGCGGCCTTGGCTCACGAGGGTCGGACAGTCGCCCAGGAACGCTGCGATCGGCTCCGGGTCGAGCGTTGCCGACATCACCACGATCGCCAGATCTTCGCGGACGTCCTTCTGAACCCGCCTCACCATGGCTAGCGCGAGATCGGATTGCAGATTGCGCTCGTGAAACTCGTCGAAGATCACCACGCCGATGTCTTCCAAGAAAGGGTCGCGCTGCAGCATTGCCAGCAGCACGCCTTCCGTCACCACCAGAATACGCGTGCCGTCACTGGCTCGACGGTCGAAGCGCACCTGATAGCCGACTTCGCCACCCAGCTGACTGCCGCGCTCCTGAGCGATGCGCCGCGCTGCGGCCCGCGCCGCGATCCGGCGTGGCTCGAGCATGACGATGCGACGACCCTGGGCAAGTCGACCGCCCGGGTCGGCGTCGAGCACGGCCGGCGGCACTCGCGTGGTCTTGCCGGCGCCGGTAGCGGCGCGCAGTACGGTGGCCCGCGCTCCGGTCAGGGCATCGACGAGCTGCGGCAGAATCGGGTCAATCGGCAGGTGCTGACGGGTTTGCGGCATCTGGGAACGCCGCCGGATCAGTTTTCGAGCCCGCTGCCGGCGTCCCGCGAAGAGGACGCCGAGCCTTCTGCTTCGTCCGCGTCGTCGTCGAGCACGAGAATGCGTTGGATCACGGGATCTGGATTGCCGCTCAAGCTGCCGCGAAAAGCGACCTCACCCTGCTTGAAGATCAGCAGCATGGGTAAGGTGGTTACCTCGTAGTGTTTCGAGAATTTCCCACTGCGGTCGAGATACACCGGCACGTCGAGAGGCTCCGGCTCGAGCCATTCGACAATACGCTCTGGCTCTTGTTGGAAGACGACCGAGCCGACGTTGGCCCGTTCGGACCATCGTGCGGCCAGTCGGTTGATGCGAGGGACGACGTCGCGACAGCGCGGAGACCATGACGCCCACACCACCAGCAGGGTGGTACCGTGCTCGAGGGCTTCCTGCGTCAGAACCTCACCCTCCATGCCGCTGAGAGGAAGGTGTTGGGCGCTCGCAGGCGGCACCCAGCACCATACCGCCAAGGCCGCCAGGGCCAGCATGAAGATGTTTCGGGTCAACTGTGCGCGCACGGAGCCATCGTTTCGGTGGGCGTCGGGGTCGTAGAGCCGCCCAGCTGGCCGGGTCAAATCAGAGTGCGACGATTCGGGGTGCGGCGGTGCGGCAAGCCGGCGAGAATCTTGGAGCGAAGCCTGCGGGGAGCGGCTAGCCTGAGCCTCCGCTGCCGAATGAGCTCGAGCATGAGTCGAGTCTCGGCTTCGATACGCGCACAATGGGGACAAGTAGAGACATGCTGGCGATAGCTCACGAGTAGCTCACCACCTAGCTCGTTGTCAGCGAACAGGAAGATCAGCTCTTCTCTCACCTGTCTGCACTTCATCACAGTCCTCCGACGGCTCGTGGGCGGTTTCGGCAGTCTAGCCCGATTTCGAGCGTCTCTGGGGCGGGTCTCTATTTCCAACCGAAGTCAGGTAGGTGTTTATTCCAGGCTGCCTGAATTCTGTAAGCCGATTCGCTCGGCAGAGCGAATAACCATTGATTTTGTGCGCGGCTCGGGCCGCCGCGGTGCGACTCAGCCCTCTGGCGAGGCTTCCCGGGTACGCATTTTGTTGGGCTCGCCGTCTCGCAGGTAGCCATGGTTCTGGGCGTACTCGAGCAAGACCCGCTCGAGCGTCCGGCGCCCCCGATAGAGGCGACTCATCACCGTGCCGACCGGGACTTCCAGGATACTCGCGGCCTCCTTGTAGGAGAAGCCCTCGATATCCACCAGCAAGATGACCATGCGGTAGTCCTCGCGCAATGCGTCGAGAGCCTTTTGAACGTCTTCGTCCATCACCTGGTCCAAGAACTCCTGCTCTGGATTCTTGACCCGTCCGTTGTCGTTCTCGACCAGTGATTCGAACGAACCTTCGATCTCGGAAAAGTTGCTCTGCGCAGGTTGGCTGCGCTTTTTGCGATAGCCGTTGATGAACGTGTTCTTCATGATCCGGAAGAGCCACGCTTTCAGGTTGGTTCCGTCTTCGAACTTGTCGTAGTGCTTGTAAGCCTTGAAGTAGGTCTCTTGGATCAGATCCTCGGCGTCCTCGGCATTGCGAGTCAGGCGATAGGCCATGTTGTAGAGCCCGTCGAGGAAAGGCATCGTCGCCGCCTCGAAGTCCCAACCGAGCTTGGGGTCGAGCTTGGCCGCCGCCGCCTCGGCGGCCGCAGGGGCCGCTTTCTCCGATACGATCGAATCGAGATCGGGGGGCGGGTTCGGTGAATTATCGGTCGTCTGTCTTGCCGGCATGATCGTTCTCCCTACCCTACAAGCTAAGCATGTCCCATGCCAGGGCTGGCTGACCGCTCATGGGTCGAACCACAGCGCCGCTCGAGCTCGTCCCGTGGCGGCAGGGTAGCCAGGCGAAAATCCCGGCAGCAATATTAATCAAGGCGTTGGGAATACCAAGATTCGATCATCCGTAGAGCGGGTCGACGCCCTGTGGCATCGCCGCTCGAACATCGACCTTCCCATCGGACGCAGCACAGGATAGTCTCGATGAGCAAAGCCCGAAAAAACACCCGGGATTCAGTCGCTTTGATGTTGCCTCTCGCTGCTACGAAGCGTCTTCGGCGAGGTCTGTATCCACATCGATCAGGTTCGAACCGAGTTGGCTATTGCTTGCTGGAGGCTTCTAGTGCACAATACGCCCGTTCGGTCGGTGGGGAGAGGTTTGCCTAGCGATCGAAAATCAACACCAAAGTGGGTCCGTTACTCTGGTCTCGGAATCGAATTCGGAGCCGTGGTCGCTGGGCTAACTCTGCTGGGAGCTTGGGCTGACGGCCATTTCGGCACCTCTCCAATAGGCACTCTGGCAGGTTTTGGCAGTGGCCTATGTGGAGGGCTCTACCGTTTCGCCCGGTCGGCTCAACGCGCGATGAGAGAAGCCGGCAGGACAGACGACGATCATGACCACAACGGATGACGCGACCCAAGTAGATAAGGACCGTCAAGTAGATAGGGACCAAGGGAGATCGGACGACGCGAGCACTTCAGACCATGTGAGCACATCGAGCCGTGCGAGCCAGCCTTACCTGAGCTTTTTGACGCTCGCCGCCACCATACTGGCGGTACTCATCGCGCTCGGGATCATTCCGACGCGTAGGCTGGCGGGAGAAAATGCCCAGGCGGCGTTGATCGCAGGTTGTGCGATCAGCTTTATCGCCGCCTTGGTCGGGACCCTACCGATAGTTCTAGCGCGCGGCAAAACAGCTTCCAATACCGTTCCCGCGGTCATGGGGTCGATTGCTCTGAGAACTACGGTCGTCTTGCTCTTGGGCTTTGCAGCAGTTCAAAGCGGTTGGTTCGAGCCCAAGCCTCTCTTGATCTGGATAGTGTTGAGTCACGCTTCTCTGCAACTCGCCGATATCCGATTCACCAAGCAGGTTTTGTATACGAGTAGGAGCTGATGGTGGAAAGCTTTGCAGGATTTCTCAGCCCCGGCAACGTCGGCGGCGACCCGCTGTCGCACATTCTGCCGCATCCGCTCAAGGTGATCGAAGCCCACTTGCCCGGGCCGCTCACTCCCAACGGCGTCATCACCGTACTCAGCGACCAGATCGTGATGATGATCGCGTCTGGCCTGCTGTTGATGATTTTCATGCCGCTGTTCGTCCGCAAACGTCGCGACGACACGGAGACCGGCCGTCTGGTGACCACCGGCGCCGGCAACTTCATCGAGATGGTGTGTCAGTACCTGCGTGACGACGTCGCTCGGCCGTCGCTCGGTAAGCATACCGATCGCTTCATCAAGTATCTGTGGAGCGTGTTCTTCTTCATCCTGACGATGAACCTGATCGGCCTGGTGCCGTTCGGCTCGGTCACGCCCAAGATTTTCAACGGTCTGCACATCGGCGGCACGCCAACAACCAACATCTACATCACCGCGACCCTGGCCATCCTGACCTTCATCCTGATGGTCTTCAACGGTCTGCGCTTCGGCGGCAAGGACTACATCGCGCACTTTGCCCCGGGGCCGTGGTGGATCGCGCCGCTGATCGTGCCGGTCGAGATCATCGGCACCGTCGCCAAAGTCGTTGCGCTGGCCTTGCGGCTGTTCGCCGCCAATGTCGCCGGGCACATCCTGGTGGCGGTGCTCATCGGCTTGATCGTGCTGTCGCTCAAGTCTCTCGGCATGGTCTTCGGCCTACCGGTGGCGTTGATCGTGGTCGCGGGCAGCGTCGTGATCAGCATGGTGGAGATCTTCGTCGCGTTCCTGCAGGCGTTCATCTTCACCTACCTGTCGTCGCTCTTCATCGGCATGTCGGTCAACCTGCACCACGACGACGACCACGCCGAAGCGGGCGCTCACTGACGAGCCCGAGTCCTGGAGTCGCACGACTAGCCCGACTCGACCCACCACACTAAAATTCAGTCCCAACCCCAACCCACTTTCAATCGCAACGAATCTCAGCTCGAATGAAACGTACTGTGAGCGCAGTCCCGGCCGGGAGTGCGCCACAATCCAAGAGTCGAGAAACAGCGTAAACCGCAAACCCTGGAGGTTGCCTCTGCGCAAACCTCCAGGAGTCAGAAAGGACGCGAGAAATGAGCAAGGACAAGGCGAAGTTGTCTCTCTGGATGGTGATGATCGGTCTGTGCCTGGTGGTCGCTCCGGCGGCATTCGCCCAGGAAGACGGCGGCGGCTACGGATCCCTCGGTCCGATCGGCGCCGGCCTGGCGGTGATCGGTGGCGCCATGGGCATCGGCCGCATCGGTGGCAGCGCGGTCGAAGCGATGGCCCGTCAGCCGGAGATGGCCAATCAGATCTCTACCGCGATGCTGATCACCGCGGCCATGATCGAGGTCGGCTTCCTGTTCGCCGTGGTCATCGGCTTCATGGCCCTCTAAGGCTGCAATTCTCGGCATGGCGTCGCGCCGCGGCGCCGCTTCGAAGCAACCGACGGAGGCAGCAATGAACCAAACCACACAACGAAGCCTGGCTACGGCCCTGGCGCTGTTGTTCCTCGCCTTGCCGGCATTTGGCGCGGGCGAAGGTGGAGATGGCAATATCTTCACCGGCGACCTCGGCAACATGATCTGGACCCTGGTGGTCTTCGGCTTGGTGGTCTTCGTATTGGGCAAGTTCGCCTGGGGGCCGATCCTCGACGGACTGCAAAAGCGTGAAGACTTCATCCACGATTCGCTCGAGAAAGCTCGCCAAGATCGCGATGCGGCGGAAGCGCGCCTCAAGGAGTACGAGGCGCGGTTGAACGACGCCCGTGCCGAGGCGACCTCGATCGTCGAGGAAGGGCGTCGCGACGCCGAAGTTCTGCGCGGTCGCATCGAGCAGGAGGCTCGCGAAGAGGCCGACAAGGCCTTGGCGCGCGCCAAGCGCGAGATCGACATCGCCCGCGAGACCGCAGTCAAAGAGCTCTATGTGCTGAGCGGCAACCTGGCGACTGATCTCGCCGGCCGCATCGTTGGCCGCGAGCTCAAGGCGGAGGATCACGAGCGGCTGATCGGTGATGCAATCTCTGATCTCACCGAGTCGGAAGCCAACTAAAACAGCGCTTGGGTCCCCGAGCGCTGTGGCGCCCGGGGTATCCAGCACCAACGTCTTGTAGGAAACCCGTGATGTCGAAGGTCGATGACAAACAGATCGCCGTGGCCAGGGTCTACAGCCGGGCCATGTACGATCTGGCAAAGTCTCGTGGCGTGGCCGAGCAGCTGCTGGATGAGCTGCAGGAGATCGCCAATTTGATCGCACGCGACGAAGCATTCGCCGCCTTTGTGGCCAGTCCGATGGTGGATGCCGAAGAGCGTGCGGCATCGCTCGAGAAGCTGTTTCGGGGCAAAGCGAGCGATCTGCTGGTGGATTCTCTTCAGGTCATCCACCGCAAAGAACGCCTGGCATTGCTGCCGGCCATCTCCGAGGCGTTTCGACTGGAGCATCAAGAGCAGCTCGGCCGGGTCGACGTTCGCATCCGGACGGCGGTGGCGCTCACCGACCGTCTGCGCGACGATTTGCGGCGAGCGATCACTCAGCGCTACGGCAAAGAGCCAGCGCTTCATGAAGAGGTCGATTCCTCGCTGATCGGCGGCATGGTCCTGCAAGTGGACGATGAGAAAGTCGATAGCAGTGTCGTCCGCCAGATCGCAAAAATGCGTCACACCCTGCACGAGCGAGCTGCGACGGAGATCCACCGCAGCCGACGAGAGCAAGCCGAACAAGCCGCGGGCTGAACGGTAGGCTCGAAGAGAAAGGGAGATCGATGAGTTTCAAAGTCGACGAAATCTCTTCCGTCATCGCGGAGGAGATCCAGCAATATCGCAGCGAGATCGATATCGCCGAAGTGGGCAAAGTGCTCGAAGTCGGTGATGGCATCGCGCGCGTCTACGGCCTGACCAACGCCATGGCCGGCGAGCTCGTCGAGTTCGCGAACGGCCAGAGCGGCCAGGTGTTGAACCTCGAAGAAACCTCGGTGGGTGTCGTCATCCTGGGCGACTACCTGGAGATTCGTGAGGGCGACGAAGTTCGCCGCACTGGCGAGCTGCTGAGCGTGCCGTGTGGCGAGCAGATGGTCGGCCGCGTGGTTGATCCTCTGGGTCGTCCGCTAGACGGTCTCGGCGTCATCGAGACGCCGCACCGCCGCCCGCTCGAGTTCAAGGCGCCCGGCATCGTCGAGCGCCAGCCGGCCGAGCTCGCTCGGCACCACGTGAAAGAGCATCTGGCCGCCGCCGGCGGGAAAGAAGCCGTGGCGAAGCAGCTGCACCGTGCAGGAACCGCCCGGATGGGCGGTT
>JBCCEE010000020.1:0-38211 GCA_039030415.1 Acidobacteriota bacterium | reverse complement strand
CCGACGTAGAGCTGCTCACCGTCCCCCGCGTCAAAGGTGAACAGGACGTTGACCTCGTCGTCCGTGCCGGTGCCCAGCGGCGACCAAGAGGTACCGTCCCACTTGGCGACGTAGGACGCGGGAGCACCGCCAGCCATCAGAAAGTCACCGCCGACAAATAGAGCCGGCCCGCCACCGTCATCGAAGACGGCGAAGTTCTCGACTTCGTCGTCGGTACCGAGGCCGAGCGGCGCCCAGGTGGTGCCGTCCCAGCTCGCCACATAGTCGGCAGCGACGCCACCGATGGCATTGAAGACGCCGCCAGCATAGAGCTTCTCGCCCGTGCCGTCATCGAAAAGGCCGAGCGTTTCGACATCACCGTCGGTCGCCATGCTGCCGACGACCGAAAACGCCGTCCCGTCCCAACGCGTGATGTACGGCGACAAAACGCCGCTGGCGAAGTCGAACTCACCGCCGAGATAGAGGTCTTCTCCACCGCCGTCATCGTAGACCTCAAGCGCCTCGACCAGATCATCCGTGCCGGTGCCTACCGGCGACCAGCTGGTGCCGTCCCATTTGGCGATATTGCTCGAGATCGGGCTGCCGTCCGCGAGGTCAAACTCACCACCGACGAAGAGCGCTGGCCCCCCGCCGTCGTCATAGACCGCCAGCGCGAGGACCGAAGGTTCGAAACAGCCTGGCGGTCCTATGATGATTCCCTTGTCGGTCGTATCCTCAGGCTGCAGCATGCCGCCAAGGCCGATACCGAGGCAGCCGACTCCGCCGCCCACCATTTCCCAACCGGTGGCCGTCCATTTGGCGATGCCCGGGGACAGCACACCGCCAGCGGTCAGGAACTCGCCGCCGGCGTAGAGCGCTTCACCCGAACCGTCGTCAAATAGAGCAAAAGTGCTTAGGAAATCGTCGACACCCGCGAGGCTCTCCGCGGGGACCACCGCAGACCATGCGGCACCGTCCCAGCGCGCGATGCCTGGCGCACCGATGCCGCCCGCGTCGCGGAAGAAGCCACCGGCATAAAGGTCCGTGCCGCCGCCGTCGTCGAAGGTATTCAGGGTGATAACCGGTGCATCGGTGCCGCCGCCAACGTCGGACCAGGCCGCGCCGTCCCATTTGGCGATATTCGAAACGGGACTACCTCCAGCGAGCTCGAACAGGCCGCCCACAAAGAGCGCGTCACCGCCGCCGTCGTCGAAGACTCTCAAGTCGTCGACCACCGGCGGCTCCGTGAGGCCGTCGAGCCCCATACCGAGAGCCGACCATGCCGTACCGTCCCAGCGCGCGACGGCGCCGGCAGCAACGCCTGGAAACGGCCCGACGAAGAAGAACAACCCGCCGACGTAGAGGTCGTCACCGCCGCCGTCATCGAAGACAGTCAGGCCGAGGCCTGGAGCATCGAGCCCAAAATCGAGGGCCGACCAGCTCACCCCGCTCCAGCGCGCGATTCCGAAGGCCGGCGAGATGCCTGCGAAACTGAAAAAGCCCGTCGCGTAGAGGTCGTCTCCGCCCCCATCGTCGAACACCGCAAGCTCTTCGACATCACCGTCCGTACCGGCCCCGACCGGAGACCAGGCGGTGCCGTCCCAGCTGGCGATGTTGTCGGCCGACGAGCCACCGGCGGTCGCAAAGAAACCGCCGACGATGAGCTCGCCGCCGAACACTTCCATAGCGTAGACGTCTTCGTCGATGCCCAGGCCGAGCGCCGTCCAGCTGGTGCCATCCCATTTGGCGATACTCGAAGCCGGCACGCCGCCAGCGGTCGAAAAGAAGCCACCGGCATAGAGCGCCGGGCCACCGCCGTCATCGAACACCTCCAGTGCCCAGACGATGCCGTCGACACCGCCACCGAGGCCGGCGCCCACCGCCGACCACGAGGTGCCGTCCCACTTGGCAACGCTGGAAGTCAATACGCCGCCGATGCTGAGGAAGTCGCCACCCGCATAGAGCGCTTCGCCACCGCCATCGTCAAAGGTGGCAAGGGCAAAGACCGGCCCGTCGGAGCTGGCGAGGCCGTAGCCAGGCTGCCACTCACAGTCGTCGACGCCCTTTTCAGGCGTCAGATCGAGTCCCGGCGGCACTAACCGATCCGGCACCAATCCGGAGGGTAGGGACGACGCCTCTGTCGGCGTCTCCTGCGTCCACGGGCTGTAGCCGCCGCGCGAAGCGGCCAGCAAGGAGCCCAGGCGCTTGCGGTCTTTCTCCTGCAAGGCGCTGGGGGATGCGTGCTCGCTCCATACCGGTGCCGAGCTTCGAGCTGCGTCCGCAGCTCTCGCCTGCATACGCCGCTCGAGGCGCTCCTTCAGCGGGCTAGAGATCTCCCGCTGAAGTTTTCCAGCTGGTGCGTATGGCTCTTCCGGCCCTGCCTGACCGGAAGTGGTACCCATCGCCTGCGTCGCCATCAACAGCAACGCGCCCCCCAACACCCAATGGCGAAGCCTCAAAGCTTCGCTGTTCCGCCGCGCTGTAGCGGCTTCCGACCGATCTATGGCAAAACTTGGTATCCCGTAACTCGCGCCACGAGCTCGCATGTGGAGATCTCCTTCGACGTCGCAATTCGCTTACATCAACGGGACCCTCACTCGTCGTCCTACCTGAAGTCCCGCAGCCACCCAACACCTTGGTGTGCCTCTATTCTCTCATGCGCAGGAATAGCGACGTTAGTGTCAAGAAAGTCTCAAATTGTTTCCACCAGCCAAATCGGCCACGTCTTGTGGCTCTCGGAGCGGTTTCGCGGGGCCGCGACCTAGGCGTGCCGTGGCGAAAGGACCGGGTCCAGATCGGTTTCGACGGCGCGCTGCCGATTGACCATCGGGCCGTCGAGCAGGCCCTGGAACACTCGGAGCTCGAGCGGATTGTGCCCCATGCCATAGGCCAGCTCGGCCGGACGGTCGATACGCCACAGCGCCAAGTCGGCACGCTTGCCCGGAGCCAGCACGCCACGATCCTCGACGCCCAGGGCGCGTGCCGCTTCACGGGTCATCCCGGCCAAAGCCTCGGACGGAGTCAAGCCGAAGCACACGCACGCCAGATTCATCGCCAACAGCGGCGAGGTCAGGGGGCTACTGCCGGGATTGCAGTCGGTGGCTATGGCGATCGGCACCCCGGCTTCCCGCAGCGCCAAAATCGGCGGCACCTGCGTCTCGCGCAGGAAATAGAAGGCACCGGGCAGCAGCACCGCGACGGTGCCTGCAGCCGCCATGGCGTCGACCCCCGCTTGCGACAGGTACTCCAGGTGATCCGCTGACAGTCCTCTATGCCGCGCGACCAGCTCGGCGCCACCCTGGTCGGATAGCTGCTCGGCATGCAGCTTCACCGGCAGCTCGAGCTGGTGGGCGGCTTGGAACACCCGCTCGATCTGCTGCGGCGTGAAGGCGATCGTCTCGCAGAAGCCGTCGACCGCGTCGACCAGCCCCTCTTCGGCGAGCACCGGCAGCACGTCGGCGATCAAGTGATCGATGTAGGCATCGGCGCGACCGTCGAAGTCCTCCGGTACGGCGTGCGCGCCGAGGAAGGAGGTGCGTACCGACACGTCGTGGGTCTCCGCCAGCCACCGCGCAGCTCGCAGCATACGACGCTCGCTGGGAAGCTCGAGGCCATAGCCAGATTTGATCTCGACGGTAGTCAGCCCTTCAGAGCGCATGCACGTCAGACGCGGAGTGCTGGCTGCGACCAGCGCTTCGACGTTCGCGGCACGCGTCGACCGTACCGTCGAGCGAATGCCACCTCCTTCACGCGCGATCTGCTGATAGCTGACACCCTCCAGTCGACGCTCGAGCTCGTGCGACCGGTTGCCGGCGTAGACCAGGTGAGTGTGGCAGTCGATGAGTCCAGGAGTCAGCCAAGCGCCTTCGCAGTCGATCTCACGCTCCGCCGCCGCTTCGGCCGGTAGCTGGTCTTCCTGCCCCAGCCAGGCGATGTGGCCGCCGGCGACTGCTAGCGCTCCGTCCCCTAGCTCAGCGCCGACCTGACCCGGCTCCTGGTCCTCGGCCAGCGTCGCGATGCGAGCTCGGCGCAGCAAGAGATCCCAGGTAACGCCCATCTCAATCTCCAGGCTCGAGCATTGGCAGATCGAGCTTCACCTCTCGCGCCGTCTGACGCGCTAGATCGTAGCCAGCGTCGGCATGGCGCATCACGCCGGACGCCGGATCGTTGAACAGCACGCGACGCAGCCTGGCGTCCGCGGCCTCGCTTCCGTCGCAGACGATCACGACTCCAGCATGCTGACTGTAGCTCATGCCGACACCGCCGCCATGGTGCAGCGAGACCCAGGTGGCGCCGCCAGAGGCGCTGAGCAGCGCGTTGAGCAGAGGCCAATCCGAGACCGCGTCGGAGCCGTCGGCCATGGCTTCGGTTTCGCGGTTGGGGCTGGCCACCGAGCCGGTGTCGAGGTGGTCCCGGCCGATCACGATCGGCGCTTCGAGCTCGCCATTTCGCACCATTTCGTTGAACGCCAGGCCGAGACGGTAACGATCCTCGACTCCTACCCAGCAGATCCGCGCCGGCAGCCCTTGGAACGCGATGCGCTCGCGCGCCATGTCGAGCCAGTTGTGGAGGTGTTTGTCGTCGGGGATCAGCTCTTTGACCTTGGCGTCGGTGCGGAAGATGTCTTCGGGGTTACCCGACAATGCCACCCAGCGAAACGGGCCGTAGCCCTGGCAGAACAGAGGCCGGATGTACGCCGGTACGAAGCCCGGAAAGTCGAAGGCGTTCTCGACTCCGACGTCCTTGGCCATTTGGCGGATGTTGTTGCCGTAGTCGAGCGTCGCTGCCCCCCTCTCCTGCAGGGTCAGCATTGCTCGAACCTGCAATGCCATCGACTGTTTGGCCGGCTCGACGACCGACTGAGGATCGCTCTGCTGCCGCTCGCGCCACTGCTCGAGACTCCAACCCTGTGGCAGATAGCCGTTGATTGGATCGTGGGCCGAGGTTTGATCGGTGACGACGTCCGGCGTGACTCCGCGCTCGACCAGCTTGGAGAAGACGTCGGCAGCATTGCCGAGCAGGCCGATAGAAAGCGCCTTGCCCTGCTGGCGGGCCTCGTCGAGCATCGCTAGCGCCTCGTCGAGGGTTGTCGCCTTACGGTCGAGATAGCGGGTTCGTAGCCGAAAATCGATGCGGGTCGGGTCACACTCCACTGCAATCATCGAGAAGCCAGCCATGGTAGCTGCCAACGGCTGGGCACCCCCCATGCCTCCGAGGCCACCGGTCAAGATCCAGCGACCTGCCGGCGACCCGTCAAAGTGCTGCTCGGCGACCGCCGCGAAAGTTTCGTAGGTACCCTGGACGATACCCTGGGTGCCGATGTAGATCCACGAGCCGGCAGTCATCTGGCCGTACATCATCAAGCCCTTGCGGTCGAGCTCGTGAAAATGCTCCCAGCTGGCCCAAGCCGGGACCAGGTTGGAGTTGGCGATGAGCACCCGCGGCGCATCCCTGTGGGTGTGGAACACACCCACTGGCTTGCCGCTTTGAACGAGCAGAGTTTCATCGTCTTCGAGCCGCTTCAGGGTCTCGAGAATGCGGTCGAAACACTGCCAGTTGCGCGCCGCGCGGCCAATACCACCGTAGACCACCAGGCTTTGCGGGTGCTCGGCGACTTCGGGATCCAGATTGTTCTGGATCATGCGGAACGCCGCCTCGGTCAACCAGCTCTTGCAGCTGCGCTCGCTGCCGCGAGGGGCGCGGACGACGCGGCCCTCGTCGAGTCGTGGATCGTTCATCAGCTCTCCTTTGCAATCGGAAGTGACGTTCTGAATGTTGGGCAAGCTAGAAGTGGCCAGCGAATCGATAGCGAGAGCCCGGATGCCACAGGCTGGCGGTCGACGCCACGCGCTCCCGCGACCAGGTCCGGCGCAGCAGCAGTAGCGTAGGCTCATCTTCCGCCATCTGAAGAGCCTGCCGCACTTCAGCGTCCGGCGAGCGCGCCTCGATGGTGTATTCAACCCGCGCCAGCGGCGCCTCGCGGACCAGGAACTCGTTGGGAGTCAATCGTTCGAAGTCCTGCGACAAGTAAGCCTCGGCGAGCTCCGGAGCTACCCATCTCACCTCGAGCTGAATCGGCATGCCGTCCTCGAAGTGCACTAGCCGGGACTGCGCGAGACGCGCTCCGACTTCGATCTCGAAACGCTCGGCGAGCTTGGCGTCGGCTGCAACGGCCCGCAGCGTGAGCACTTCGGCATGATGGACTTTGCCGCGCGCCACGATCTCGTCGGCGATCGAACGGATCTCGACCAGAGTCGAGGTGCTCTTGGGTTCGGCTACGAACGTTCCGGCGCCTTTGACCCGCACCAGCACGCGATCGTCGGCGAGCTCTCGCACCGCACGGTTGACCGTCATGCGAGCCACACCGAAGCTGCGCGCCAGCTCGTTCTCCGACGGCACTTGGTGTCCCTCGAGCCATTGCCCCCTGCGGATATGGTCGAGGATGTGGTCCTTGATCTGCTGGTAGGCTGGAGGACTCATGAACCCTCTCGCGTGCGGTGGGGGGAGAAGCCAGCAAAGACACCCTGCCGCACTGCCACTCGCATGGTTTCGATGTCGGGCGCGAAGAAGCGGTCCCGCTCATAGAACGGTACCCGCTCGCGGACAGCAGCCATTACCGGCTGGAGTCGCCGGCTGGTCGTTAGCGGCGCCCGCAGATCGATGCCTTGAGCGGCGGCCAGTAGCTCGATACCGACGATGGTCGCCGAGTTGTCGACCATCTCGTCCAGGCGCCGTGCCGCGAAGGTCGCCATCGAAACGTGGTCTTCCTGGTTCGCCGACGTCGGCAGCGAGTCGACCGAGGCCGGGTGAGCCAGAGACTTGTTCTCAGAGGCCAGCGCCGCAGCCGTGACCTGTGCGATCATGAAGCCCGAGTTGAGCCCGCCGTCCTCGACCAGGAAGGGCGGCAGGTCGGAGAACGATTCGTCGATCAAGAGCGCGATGCGACGCTCTGAGAGGGCTCCGATCTCGGCGATCGCCAAGGCGAGATTGTCAGCCGCCAGCCCGACCGGCTCAGCGTGAAAGTTGCCGCCCGAGAGCACCTCGTCGGTCTCTGGGATGATCAGGGGATTGTCGGACACGCCATTGGCTTCGATCAGCAGAACGCTCGCCACCTGCTCCATCTGAGTCAGACAGGCTCCCATGACCTGAGGCTGACAGCGCAGGGAATAAGGATCCTGCACCTTGCCGCACTTACGGTGAGAGCGGTTGATCTCGGAATCTTCCAGCAATACCCGGTAGGCCGCAGCCACTTCCTTCTGTCCGCGATGGCCGCGCAGCTCATGGATCCGGGCATCGAACGGCTTGGCAGTACCGGCAGCGGCGTCGATCGCCATCGCGCCCGCCACTACCGCGGACTCGAACACCCGCTGGGCGTCGAATAGCGCGACAAGTGCTAAAGCGGTCGACGCTTGAGTGCCGTTGAGCAGCGCTAGCCCTTCTTTGGCGGCGAGGCGCAGCGGCGCACGTCCAATGCGAGCCAACGCGTCCGCAGCAGGGATCCGATCGTCGCCGGCCGTCACTTCGCCGACACCGAGCAACGCTGCGCTCATGTGAGCCAGTGGCGCCAGATCCCCGGAAGCGCCGACCGAGCCCTTCTCCGGAATCACCGGCAGCAGATCAGCCTCGAGCAGATCGAGTAGCGTCTCGATCACCTCGAGCCGCACGCCAGAATGGCCGCGTCCCAGGCTCGCGATCTTGAGTGCCAGAATCAGCCGCACCACCTCGGCCCGCATCGGCGCTCCGACCCCGACGGCATGGGACAGCACGAGGTTACGCTGTAACCGCTCCAACTGCTCGCGCGGAATGTGGGTTTGGGCGAGGCGCCCGAAACCAGTGTTGATACCGTAGGCTGGCGTTCCGCGCTCGATGATGCGAGAGACCGAAGCTGCCGCCCGCTCCACCGCTTCACGGGCATCGGTACCGAGAGTGAAAGCTTGGATCGTACCGCGCGCAATGGCGCGTAGCTGGCTTGGGTTGAGAGCTCCGGGGACTAGAGTTTCTCGTATCATGGCCTGGTCCTGTATAGACAACTCTTCGATGCTAGATCAAGAGTCCTGTCTATACAAGACTCGAGCGTACGCCCTGCCATACAATGATGGGAATATCTCTTGCCGTCAGACGTAACGCATCATGGATCCTCTCAACTCCAGAAAGAGCCTCACAGCTCACCGCAGCTTTCACCAGCCAAGGAGATACGCCATGCATCAAGTTTCGCTCAGACTTCGCCAAGTTTCGTCCTTGCCTTTTATCCGCCCCCTGACTCTCAGAGCGTCTCTCGTCTTGGCTGGTCTAGCGCTGGCTCCCCTGGCCATGGCCGATGAAGATCGTTCTGGGCGGCATAACCACCAAGGACATGGCCGTGCAGATCACCACTACGGCTCCCATGGCCACGGCTACGGCGGTTATAGCTACGGCGGTTACGGTTATGGCGGCTACGGCTACGGCGGCTCGAGAGCCTACGGTCTTCGCTCGGGACGCCCTTGGGGCCACGGCTATGGAGCGCTCTTCGGTGGCCACGGTATTCTGGTGGGCGCTTCAGATCGCAGTTTCTCAGGCTATGGCTTCTTCGATCGTCGTGGTTCCCGCGAGCGGCGCAGCCACCGGCGACATCTCGGCTTGATCAGACACCCCAGTCGCTGGCTCTACGAAAGCTCCTACCCTGCCGCGTACTTCGCCTACAGCCCCTATGCCAGATACAAGACGACGTCGTCGACCGCGCCTGCGGCTCCCATCACCGGCTACGACGGCACGATCGGATCCTACCTCGGCTACGAGCCACTGCCCGTCGCCAAACCCGAGCTCAACGAATTCGACGCTCGTCCGCTGCCCGCCAACCTGACACTCAGGGTTACCCCGGGCGACGCCTCCATCTACCTCAACGGCAAGTTTCTCGGCATCGCCTCCGAGCTACCGCAAGCGCTCGCGGTGCCCCCGGGCAAGCATCGCCTAGACCTCACCCGTCCTGGCTATGTGGCGCAGGAGCTCGAGATCGACGTCAGCGATGGCGACACGGTCGAGATCGAGCGTCAACTCGCCGCCACCAACCAATAACCCTCATCCTTGGCGCAGAGCGCCCGGCTGCCACCAGGCTATCTGTAGACGATACGGCTCAGTAAGGCGCGAGAGTCGTAGGACGGCATCCATGATCACGATGATGCATCGGAGTGATTCGATGCCGTCACGACTGCCTGCTCTTCCTGGGCCGTGAAGAGCGGCGTCTTTTCTAGCCCGATGCCCCGCCACACGAAGTAGATCACAGGAAAAACAATCAGGATGGCGACGAAAGAGGTAAATACGCCGCCCACCATTGGAGCTGCAATACGTCGCATCACGTCGGAACCGGTGCCGGTCGACCATAGAATCGGCACCAACGAGCAGAAAGTCGCGGCGACGGTCATCATCTTGGGCCGGATGCGCTTTACTGCTCCATGGTAGACCGCCTCGCGAAGGTGCGAGAGCGTCCGCATGCGTCCGCGATTCCGCCAGTCGGTGTAAGCCAAATCCAGGTAAAGCAGCATGACGACGCCGTTCTCGGTTGCCAGGCCGGCCAGAGCAATCACGCCGACCACGGCCGCCACCGACCAGTTGTAGTCCAGAACGTCCATTAGCCAGATCGAGCCGACGAGCGCGAACGGGATTGCCGACAGCACCATCGCGGTCTTGATCACCGACCGAGTGTGCACGTAGAGGATCAAAAGGATCAACAGCAGAGTGACCGGGACGATGAGCGCCAGGCGCGCCTGAGCCCGCTGCATATACTCATACTGCCCTGACCACAGCAGTGTGTAACCAGGCGGCAGGTCGACCTGCTCGGCGACCTCGCGTCGAGCTCGCTCTACCCAGCTGCCGACGTCGACACCCCGGAGGTCGACATAGACCCAAGCGTTGGGTCGTGCCCCTTCAGACTTGATGCTGGGAGGCCCTTCGCGGATCTGCAGGCGGGTGACTTGGCGAAGGGGGATCTGTCCGCCGCCTGGAGTCGCAACCAGGATCTCTTGCAGCGCTTCGGGATGGTCGCGCAGCTCGCGCGGATAGCGTACGTTGATGGGATAGCGCTCCAAGCCCTCGACGGTCCACGACACGTTCATACCGCCCACTGCCGAACGGATCACGTCCTGCACGTCTCCGACCCCAAGGCCGAAGCGGGCCGCCGCTTCACGATCGACGTCGAAGTCCAAGTAGCTGCCTCCCATCACCCGCTCGGCATAGGCCGAGAGCGTCCCCGGCAGCGGCTTGACGACGCTCTCGACCTGCTCGGCGATACGCTGCAGCTCCCTCAGATCCGGTCCGCCAATCTTGATCCCCACCGGTGTCTTGATTCCGGTGGACAGCATGTCGATGCGGGTCTTGATCGGCATCGTCCAAGCGTTGGTGAGACCGGGAATCTGGATCGCCCTGTCCATCTCGGCGACCAGCTCGTCGCGGGTTAGTCCAGGGCGCCATTCGCTGGGATCCTTCAGCAGAATTGTTGTCTCGATCATGGACAGCGGCGCAGGATCGGTAGCCGTCTCCGCCCGACCAATCTTGCCGAACACAGACTCCACCTCGGGAAACGAGCGCAAGATCTTGTCGGTCTGCTGCAACAGCTCACGCGCCTTGGTGATCGACAGACCGGGAAATGTAGTCGGCATGTAGAGTAGGTCCCCCTCCCACAGCGGCGGCATGAATTCCGATCCAATGCGCGATAGCGGCATAGCAGTCAGCGCCAGGATCACGATCATGGTGACGATCACCAACCAGCGCCCGCGCAGCGCCAGATTGAGCACTGGGGTGTAGAGGAATGCCAGCAATCGCGACACCGGATGGCTGGCTTCACTGCGGATCCTGCCGCGCACGAACCACACCATCAGTACCGGCACTACCGTCACCGCCAGAATCGCCGCCATACCCATGGCATAGGTCTTGGTGAAGGCTAGCGGTTTGAATAGCCTCCCCTCCTGAGCCTGCAGCGTGAACACCGGTAAGAAAGACACGGTGATGATCAACAGGGTGAAGAACAGAGTCGGCCCGACCTCCTGCGCAGAATGCAGGATGATCTCGGCGTGGCTCTTCTTGCCACGCCACTCTTCGTAGTGCTTGTGAGCGTTCTCGACCATGATGATGGCCGCGTCGACCAGCACCCCGATCGAGATCGCGATACCGCCCAGCGACATGATGTTGGCGCCCAGCCCCTGAAGCTTCATGACGATGAAGGCCAGAAGGATCGATAGCGGAATCGAGACGATGGCGACGAAAGCCGACCGAAAGTGGAACAGAAAAACGATGCAAACCAGCGAGACCACCAGCAGCTCTTCGAGCAGGGTGTCAGTGAGAGTGGCGATGGCACGCTCGATCAAGCCGCTGCGGTCATAAGCGACCGAGACCTCGACGTCCTCCGGCAGGCCCGCCTCGAGCTCCTCTAGCCGCTCCTTCACCCGCTCGATCGTGGCCCGTGTGTCGGCTCCGGCCCGCACTACCACGATACCTCCGACGGTCTCTCCATCGCCGTTCCAGTCCGCCAGCCCACGTCGAATTTCAGGCCCAATCGTTACGCGCGCGACGTCGCGCAGCAGGACCGGTACGCCACCTGGCCCAGTCTCGAGCACGATGGCCTCGAGGTCCCGCACATCCTTCACATAGCCACGTCCTCGTACCATGAATTCGCGCTCGGCCATTTCCACGAGCCGGCCGCCAACATCGATATTGGAACGCTTTATTGCTTCGTTGACCGACTTGAGGCCGATGCCATAGGCGCGCATGCGGATCGGGTCAACCTCCACCTGGTATTGACGCACGAATCCGCCGATCGATGCCACTTCGGAGACGCCTTCGACCGATGACAGACCGTACTGTAAATACCAGTCTTGCAGGCTGCGCAGCTCGGCCAGGGAGCGGCTTGGCGAGTTGAGCACATACATGAATGCCCAGCCGACGCCTGTCGCATCCGGACCGAGCTGCGGCGTTACCCCTGGCGGCAGCGAGCCCGTCAAGCCAGACAAGTACTCCAGCACCCGCGACCGAGCCCAGTAGAGGTCGGTGCCGTCTTCAAAAATCACATAGACGAAAGAAAATCCGAAGAACGAGTAGCCTCGCACGATCTTGGCATAGGGCACCGCAAGCATCTTGGAGGTGATCGGATAGGTCACCTGATCTTCGATCACCTGCGGCGCCTGCCCCGCAAACTCCGTATAGAGGATCACCTGGACGTCGGAGAGATCGGGAATGGCGTCGACCCGCGTCTCACGCACCGACCACACGCCGCCGATCACCGTCAGCACGACGGCAACAACAACCAGCAGCTGATTGCGCAACGACCATTCGATGAGGCGATTCAGCATTACGACGCCTCGTCGCTAGTGCCCAGAGGATCCGGCGTGGCCACTGTGTCCGTCATGGCCACTGTGTCCGTCATGGCCACTGTGCCCGTCATGGCCACTGTGTCCGTCATGGCCACTGTGCCCGTCATGGCCACTGTGCCCGTCATGCCCGCTGTGCCCGTCATGCCCGCTGTGCTCTGGTGCAATGTGCTCGGACGCTGGTGAGTGATCAGCATGGCCTGAGGAGTGAAGCCCAGGAGCCGCAGACTCTGCTGGAGCCTCTGACATGGCATGAGGCTTCGGGGCTGGGCGTTTGGTCGCCATCGGAGCCTCTCGACCACCGCGAGCAGCGATCATCTTTTGGATCGCTTCGCGCAGGGTCGACTCGGAGTCGAGCAGGAACTGTGCCGAGGTCACTACCTCGGTACCGTCCTCGAGCCCGGCCCGGATCTCAGCGTAGCCTTCAGCCTCGTGGCCGATCGCCACCTCTCGCGGCTCGAAGCGGCCTTCTCCAAGCGCCACGACCACCATATCTCGCTGACCGGTCCTCAGGATCGCCTGGGTCGGCACGGTCAGAGCGTCGCGCACCTGTACGGGCTGTAGCTCGACGGTGGCATACATGCCCTTGCGCAGCCGCTGCCCGCGGTTGGGGAGCTCGATTTTCGCGCGCATAGTACGGGTCTTCTCGGACAGCTCGGGCTCGAGAAATCGCACCCGGCCATGGAATGTCTCACCGGGAAAGTACGACAGCGTAATCTCGGCGCGCGTACCTTCTCGCACCCAGGCAAGCTGATCCTCGAACAGCTCGACCGACAACCAGAGACTCGACAAATCAGCGATATGAAACAGCTCCATACCGGGCTGCACCGCCATACCCTCGAGACCGGCCAGACGCTTCATTACCAAGCCACTGGCTGGAGCCGCAACCTCGAGCGTCCGGAACACCTCGCCGGTTTCCTCGAGGCGCACGATCTGCTCGCGTGAAATGTCCCAATAGCCAAGCCGGGTACGTGCCGACTCAACCATCGAATGAGCTCGCTGGCGGGCGTCCTTTGGCGCCTTCCGCATCTCCTCGGCGAACTCGAGCGCCGACAGCAGCTCATGCTTGGTCTGCACCAGCTCCGGCGAGTAGATTTCGAACAGCGGCTGGCCGCGCTTCACCTTCTCGCCGACGTAATTCACGTAGACCTTCTCCACCCACCCCGAGTACTTGGTAGTCACCGTCACCATACGTTGCTGATCGAACTCCAAGTAGCCGACCGTGCGGATCGGCCGCGTGAGATTGCGTCGTGACACCACCTCGGTGCGGACGTTCATGTTCTGCACCACCGCGGGGTCGATCGTCACGGCAGACCCGCCAGAATCTCGCCGCTCTTCCTGCGCCGCAAACACCGGGACATAGTCCATTCCCATGCTGTCTTTGGCCGGTACTGGTGATGTGATCGTCGGATCCATCGGATTGCGGTAAAACAAGATCTCGCCGACGCCATCTCCACCTTGTTCAGCGGTGGCGAAATGGCCCTCGTGCGCGTTACTCGATTCACGCATCGGCGTCAGATCCATGGCGCATATAGGACATTGCCCTGGCTCGTCCTCTATCACGTGCGGATGCATACCGCATGTCCACAGCTGCCCGTCAGACTCTACCTCGCCGTTGACAGCGGGAGCTTCCCCCTTGGCGACGCGCAGCCCTAGGAGATCCGCCGGTAGGAACTGGGCGAGCACGATACCCATGCCGAGCGCGACCAGCATCAACGCCCCGGTCAGCAGGCTCCGGCTAGTAGCCGCAACGCTCATGATTTAGCTCCTCGTGGAAGGGACTCCTGAGCCACTGCCTGAAGCGGCCCAGCGACCGCTCGCTCCAGCTGGGCTAGCGCTACAGCCAGGTCAGTTCGGGTCCGCGCGGCGGCGATCCGAACTTCAAACAGCACTACCTCCGCGTCGAGCAAGTCGATCGCATTCAGCTTACCGGTGCTGTAGGCGGTTTCGGCCGACCGCAGCGCCTCTCGGGCTTGTTTGCTGAGCACCGATTCAAGCAAGTCGAGATGTCGCACCAGTAGCGGAATGCGAGCGCTGAGATCACCGATCGTGCCGGCTATCTCGACGACAATCCCACGCTTGGCCTCCTCGGCCGCCCACCGCTGTTCCCGAGCTTCGGCCACTCTGGCTTCGAGCTTTCGGCGGCGTACGGGCAGGTTGACTGAGCCAGTGAGCGCCAGAATGTCGTCTCCGTTGTCTTCAGGCGGCTGCAAAAGCCCCGACTTGTCGTCTCGCCGACCGACCATCGTGTAGGACAGTCCGAGGGTGAGGTCCGGCCGAAAGTCTCTTTCTGCCTGCTCGATCATCACGCTGCTGGCTTCGATGCGGGCTGCTGCGGCTGCCAGCACAGGACGCCTCGACATCGCCTGACGCTCTAGCTCGTCGGAATCGAAACGCAGGTCCCTCGACCAGGATCCCAGAACCTTTGGGTCGAGCCCTGCGATCGGAGTCCGGGCTGGGCGATCGCGCAGTTGGTTGAGTTTCGCCTGCAGTGTGAGGCGGCGCTCGGAGATCTCCAGCAGCAGAGTGTCCGCACGCGTGATCTGAGTTTGGATGCGAACTATCTCTTGCTGCAGACCGGTTCCCGCAGCGTAGCGCGCCTGGGCGGCCTTCTCATAGCGCACCAGAGCGCTCCGCTCCGCTCGTACGATCGCTTCGTGAGCCTCCTGGAAGGCCAGCTCATAGGCCAACCGACGCGCCTCGGTCAGCTGGTCGAGGCGCACCGTTTCGATCTCGGCCTCGGCGGCAGCAGCGACATAAAGGGCTGCTCGCTCGGCGAGCGCCAGCTTGCCGAACCACGGCATGTGCTGCTGAATCGAAGCGGTCAGCCGTTGGGGACCAACGCGGGTCTCCGGCGGCAGCACGAAGACTTGTAGCGCCGCGATCGGATCAGGCAGTGCCCGGACCTGGGGCGCTCGGGTCATCGCAGCCGCCGCGAGTCTGCGGGAGCGTGCGACCTCAGGGTTGCGCTCCAGGACCTCGCTGAGGACGGCACGCAGCGGTGCAGATGCAACCGCCTGGAGGAGGTGTTCGGACGGCGGTGTGGACGGACGTTCGGACGAGAGCTCGGGGCCGACAGGAGACGGTTGGGTCAGCTCTAGCTCATCCGCCACTATCGGCTTGTCAGCCAGCACTGGCGCTTGAGCCACCGCTACCGTCCCCCAACCCAAACCCTGGCTGACAAGCAGCCAGGACGCGCATTTTCTGGGGATCATGATGCTCCTTGATCGAGGTAGGTTCGCCAGCGCCGGACGGCGCGGGCACGCACTACGTCGAGAAAGGCATCAAATCAGCAGCACACGATGCAGGGTATAGAGCGGAGTTGCTATCTGGCCGGGTGGGCGGGCTCGGGGCTCGTCAACGGCTGGCGCCGTCGCGGGGCCGCGAGGCGAAACGGCCTTCGTTGGCTTCGCGACCTCGCCCATGCTGGACGGGGCTGGCAGCGTCAGGGACGTGGATGGCGTCACACCTGCGGTGAGACAGCATTCCATCGTCGCGTGCGAGCCTGTGACCGGTTGCACTGAAGCTTCGACAGACGACCCGGCCTTCTCACCCGCTTCCGCGTGACAGTGCCCGCTGCTGCTGGAGTCTTCCTGCGGATTCTCGTCCTGAGAATCCATGTCGTGTCTCATCGGCTCATGTGCGCTAGCTGCCTCGAGACTTCCGCGAGAGGAGCATGGCTCACCCACACAAATCTCACACAGGGCAGCGGCGAGCGGCGCAGCGACGAAGCTGAGTATCAAAACGATACTTGAAAGCTTCGAGATGACCCTTGGACCTCTCATGGCCTACTACCCTAGCCGACAGGCTTCGCGAAGCACAACCCTCCTCAAGACTCAATACCCAAATCTTCTCCGAGAAGGTTCGCTCGATCCCTCCGAACCGACCAGGAATATCGTGGCGGGTCCTACTCCTAAGGTGCTCTGTTCGGAGACACCATCCCCTCCGTCCAAGGTTCTCTCGTGGCGCTCCTGCGGTTCGGTGTTCAGAAGCCTCTCGCCGCTCCAACTGGGCGGGTGGCATCTCGAGTCGCAGAGCTCTTCCCCAGCTCGGCTCCTGCCGGTCCAGCTCCCAGGCCGCCGCCAACCTTGGCGCTCGTGGCAATAGCAGCCTCAATGGTATAGTTGCATGACAATAGCCACCCGCAGGAAACAGCCAACGACACGTTAGGAACTCTCTATGAAAATCGAGGGCCAACACACGTTCCAAGCACCCCGTGAACTGGTCTGGAAGACGGTCCAAGACCCCAATGTCCTGGCAGCAGTTCTGCCGGGCTGCGAGGACTTCCAAGAGACCGGTGAGAATGAATTCACTGGCACACTGAAGATCAAAGTCGGACCGGTGCAGGGCAAGTTCAAGGGCACGGTGGCGCTCTCAGATCTGATCGAGCCTTCGAGCTATAACATGCGCATCCAAGGCAAGGGCGCACCTGGCTTTGTCGACGGTAGCGGCCAGTTGCGGCTCGAGGAAGATGGCGACACGACCGTGCTCCACTACGAGGTCGACGCCAAGGTCGGCGGTCGCATCGCTTCGGTCGGCCAGCGCCTGCTCGATAGCTCGAGCAAGGTCATCACCCGGCAGGCGCTCGAGGGTCTGGACCAACAGGTCACCGCCCAGGCCGAAGCCGCGCAGGCTGGCGAAGAGCCGCCAACGCCAGTGGAGGCGCCATCGCAATCCGAATTCGCGGCTGACTTCACCAAGGGTATGGTCGACGAGCTGGTCCCCAAGAAACGTCGGCCCGCGATCTTTGGATTCGCTGGGCTGGCCGGCCTCGCAGTCGGCATCTTGATTTTCAGATCCTGTGGCTTCTGACGCCACCTCGCAATTGATCACCGTCACGAGCTCGAACCCTGCGGTAGCTGACGCTCGGTGCAGATCGCCGCTCGAATCGAAAGGAGTAGTGGATGGGTCATCAGGTTCGAATCGAGGTCAACGGAACTGTCTACGATCGGGAGGTCGACCCCCGCACCCTGCTGGTACACTTTCTGCGCGAGGAGCTGGCGCTGACCGGCACGAACGTCGGCTGCGAGACTAGCCTTTGTGGCTCATGCACCGTGCTGGTAGACGGCAAGGCGGTCAAGTCGTGTACTCAGCTCGCAGTGCAAGCTGACGGCGCCTCGATCACCACCATCGAAGGTTTAGCGAAAGGCGGAGAGCTGCATCCTCTTCAAGGGGCATTCCGCGAAGAGCATGGCCTGCAGTGCGGCTTTTGTACCCCCGGCATGATCCTCACAGCGGTCGACCTGCTCGATAGCAACCCGTCGCCTAGCGCCGAGGAGATTCGTGAAGGCCTCAAGGGTAACGTGTGCCGCTGTACCGGTTACCACAACATCGTCAAGGCGGTTCAGCGGGCCGCCGAGGAAGACCCGTCATGAGCGGCGTCATCGGCACCTCAGTCAAGCGCCGGGAAGACGCGACGCTGATCGTAGGCGAAGGCAAGTACAGCGACGACTTCACTCTCCCTGGCATGACCCATGCTGTTATCGTGCGCAGCCCCTACGGTCACGCCCACATCAACAGTATCGACATTTCGGAAGCGTCAAAACATCCCGGCGTGGTTGCCGTGTTCACAGGCAAAGACGTCGCCGCCAGTGATATCGGAGGCGTCGTACCGACCGGCTGGCTGCTGCCCGATATCAAGACCCCGGACCATCCGATCCTGGCCATCGATACGGTGCGCTACGCCGGTGATGGAGTCGCGGTAGTGGTGGCGGAAGACCGCTTCGCTGCCCGCGACGCGGCCGAGAAGGTAGAAGTCGACTACGAGCCACTCGACGCCGTCACCGACGTGCTGGCCGCAGTCGCCGAAGGCGCCCCACAGCTATTCGAAGAAGCGCCGGGCAACATCTCTTTCGATTGGGATCTCGGCGACGCCGACGCGACCGCTGCCGCCTTCGATCGCGCGACGCACACGGCCGAGGTCGACCTGCGCAACAACCGACTGATTCCTCATGCCATCGAGCCGCGCTCTTGCTTGGCCAGCTTCGACACCACCACCGGCGAGCTGACGGCACGCCTGACGACCCAAAATCCTCATCTCCATCGCTTGCTGATGAGCCTGGCGTCCATCAACTTACCAGAGCACAAGATGCGGATCATCGCGCCCGAGGTCGGCGGTGGTTTTGGCTCCAAGATTCATCACTACCCGGACGAGGCGATCGCCTGTTTCTGCGCCATGCAGACCGGTAGGCCGGTGAAATGGACCGCCACCCGCTCGGAAACCAACTTGACCGACGCCCACGGCCGCGATCACGCCAGTCACGCTGAGATCGCGCTTGATGAGAACGGCAAGATCCTCGGTCTGCGGGTCGAGACCCACGCCGCGATGGGAGCGTATCTCTCAACCTTCGCTCCGGCGGTACCGACCTACCTCTACGGCACACTGCTCTCCGGGCAATACGACATCCCGGCGATCCATGTCCGCACTCTCGGCGTGTTCACCAACACCGCGCCGGTCGACGCCTACCGCGGTGCCGGAAGACCAGAAGCAACCTTCGTAGTCGAACGCCTGATCGACCTCGCCGCTGACGCCACCGGCCTCAGCCCAGTCGAGATTCGACGGCGCAACTTCGTTCCGGCGGATCAGTTTCCCTATCAAACCGCCGTGGCTCTGGCTTACGACAGCGGTAACTACGATAGCGCCATGGATCGCGCCCTCGAGCTATCCGGATACGACGAGCTGCGTGCCGAGCAGGCCAGGCGGCGCGAAGCTGGCGACAGCAAGCTGATCGGCATTGGAATTTCGAGCTTCATCGAAGCTTGCGGGTTGGCACCGTCGCAGGTCGTTGGTGCTCTCGGTGCCCAGGCCGGCCTGTACGAGTCCGGCAAGGTGCGGGTCCACCCGACCGGCTCTGTCACGGTCTACACCGGCTCGTCCGCTCACGGCCAAGGTCATGAGACCACTTTCGCCCAGGTGGTCGCCGATCGCTTGTCGATCGACGTCGATCAGGTCGAGGTGGTACACGGTGATACCGGCGAGATCCCGTTTGGTATGGGGACCTACGGCAGTCGCTCAGCGGCCGTAGGCGGCAGCGCAATCTCGACCGCCCTCGACAAGGTAGTCGCCAAAGCCCGCAAGATTGCCGCCCACCTGCTGGAGGCGTCGGAAGACGACGTGGTGTTCGAGGGCAACGCTTTCCACGTTCGCGGGGTGCCGTCGAAGACCCAGGCCTGGGGCGACGTAGTGCTGCAAGCCTACCTGGCTCACAACTTGCCGGAAGGCATCGAGCCCGGGCTGGAGGAGACCAGCTTCTACAACCCAGAGAACTTCACCTATCCCTTTGGTACTCACGTGTGCGTGGTCGAAATCGACTCAGAAACCGGCGCGGTCGAGCTGCAGCGCTACATCGCAGTCGACGACGTCGGCAATGTGATCAACCCGATGATCGTTGAAGGCCAGGTCCATGGCGGCTTGGCCCAGGGTATCGGCCAAGCGCTTTGGGAGAATGCGGTCTACAGCGACGACGGTCAGCTGCTTTCGGGCACCATGCTCGACTACGCGGTGCCGCGCGCCCACAACCTGCCATTCTTCGAGACCGATCGTACCGTGACGCCGTGCCCGCACAATCCTCTCGGGGTCAAAGGGGTCGGCGAGGCCGGCTCGATCGCTTCACCGGCCACCGTCACCAATGCCGTCGTCGACGCTCTCGCGCCCTACGGGGTCAAACATCTCGACATGCCGCTGACGCCGGAGAAGATCTGGCGGGCAATCCACCGCAACGGAGGCTGATCGATGGTTCCTGCGAATTTCGAGTACTTCCGTGCCGCCAGCGTCGAAGAGGCGGTGGCCCTGCTCCACCGTCATTCTGACGCTAAACTGCTGGCCGGCGGCCACAGCTTGCTCCCGATCATGAAGTTGCGGCTGGCTGAGCCGGCGGCGCTGATCGACATCAGCAAAATCCACATCCTGCGTGGGATCACTCATCACGGCGATGGCATTCGCGTTGGGGCTCTCACCACCCACGGCACCATAGCCAGCTCTGAGGTTCTACAGCGCGAGTGCGGTCTGCTGAGTGAGGCCGCTGCCCGCATCGGCGATCCCCAGGTACGCAACAAAGGTACCCTTGGCGGCAACATCGCCCATGCAGATCCCGCCTCGGATCTACCGGCGGTTCTGCTGGCACTCGGCGCCAAGGTTCAGCTTGCTGGTCCAGGCGGCAATCGCACGGTAGCAGCGGGTGACTTCTTCACCGACCTGCTCGAGACCGAGGTGCGGGAAGACGAAGTGTTGACCGCGGTCGACCTGCCAGTCCTAGGCGATTCCGACGGCACGAGTTACCTCAAGTTCGAACATCCAGCCTCGGGCTACGCCATTTGTGGCGCTGCTGCGGTCGTCAAGATGGACAGCGGCACCTGCCGTGAGGCCCGGCTGGCATTCAACGGCGTCACTGCCACGCCGCACGAAGCGGCTGCGGTCGGCTCAGCGCTGGCGGGCTCGGATCTCAGCGACCAGGCGATCGCGAGCGCTATCGATGCTCATCTGAAGATCGAAGAGCCGCTAGGCGATATCCAGGCCTCTGGTGAGTACCGCGTCGAGCTCGCCAAGGTCTACGGTCGACGGGCACTGCAGCAGGCCCGGGATCGAGCCCGATAGCACGTGAGTGCCGAGCTCCCCAGCTCTATCGAAACCCTAGAGGCCCGCCTGGCGGCGGGCCTCTATTTTGCCGAGCGCAGCCTGGCGACGTCGATCTTCCTCGCCCTCCGACTCGGCAAACCTCTATTTCTCGAAGGCGAGGCTGGGGTCGGCAAGACCGAGGTGGCGAAAGCCCTCGCTGCCTTACTCCAGACCCACCTGATTCGGCTTCAGTGCTACGAGGGGCTCGATGTACCAACCGCCGTGTATGAATGGGACTACGGCCGTCAGATGCTACAGATTCGGCTGCTCGAAGCGGCGGGTATCAAGGATTTGGAGGAAGCTCGAAGCAGCCTGTTCACCCCTGAGCTGTTACTCAAACGGCCGCTGCTAGAAGCGATCACTCCCAGCGACGGCGGGCCCCGACCTGTGCTGCTGATCGACGAGCTCGATCGAGCTGACGAGGAGTTCGAAGCCTTCTTGCTCGAGCTGCTGTCAGACTTTCAGATCTCGATTCCCGAGCTCGGCACGATCCGGGCCGCGGAGCCGCCAGTCGTGATTCTGACATCAAATCGCACCCGTGAGATTCACGACGCCTTGCGCCGACGATGCCTCTACCACTGGATCGACTACCCCGATGCCGAGAAGGAATACCGCATCGTGCGCTCTAAGGCACCGCAGGCTGCGTCTGAGCTGTCCCGGCAGGTAGTCGATTTTGTACAGGCCCTGCGGCACGAGGATCTCTACAAACGTCCGGGCGTCGCGGAAACGCTAGACTGGGCCAATGCCTTGACTGCTCTCGATGCCACCGCACTGACGCCTGAGAACGTCAGTGAAACCCTCGGCGTGCTACTCAAGTATCAAGACGATGTCGAACACGTTCGCAACCGAGGGGTCGGCAAACTACTCGATCAGATCGGCTGAAAGAGTCAGAGACCTATATCAGTTGGATCGACGGGCAGGATCTGCTGGGTGCGATACGCTTCGAATCATGTGATGTTCACCTGGCGTTCGGCGCCCACGGTTTCATACCCGTCAAGGAGATGGCCATTGAAGACCTTACCCACCAACCTGCTGTTGATCGGGCTGCTGCTCTTGTTGCCAGTAGCGAACGCGGTCGCAGAGGACCAAGTCTTTCCTTATCAGACCCATGTCGAGACGCTCGACAACGGCCTCGAAGTGATCCTCGTTCCGATGAGTGCCGGCGGCCTCGTGGCCTACTGGACAATCGTACGCACCGGCGCTCGCGACGAGTACGAGCCGGGACGTACGGGTTTCGCTCACTTCTTCGAGCACATGATGTTTCGTGGCACCGAAAAGTACCCCGCTGACGTCTACAACGACTTCATCACTCGCATCGGCGCCGACACCAACGCCTTTACTTCGGACGACTTGACCGCCTATTACCTCAACACCACCTCGGAAGACCTCGAGACGGTGATGGACTTAGAAAGCGATCGTTTCCGTAACCTGGCGTATCCGGAGGATATGTTTCGAACCGAAGCCGGCGCGGTCTATGGCGAATACCGCAAGAACCGGACGAACCCGTTCTTCACGCTCTTCGAGGCCACTTACGGCGCTGCCTTCGACCATCACACTTACGGCCATACTGCGATGGGCTATGAAGAGGACATCAAGCTCATGCCCACTCTCTTCGACTACTCGAAGACCTTCTTCAATCGCTACTATCGGCCCGAAAACACGGTCCTGCTCATCATCGGATCGATCGATGTCGAGCCCACCCGCGAGCTGATCGAGAAATACTACGGTGATTGGCAAACCGGCTACGTACCACCGAAGATCACGCCGGAGCCTGAGCAAACTGCCGAGCGGCGGATCGAAGTACCTTATGCAGGTCGCTCACTGCCGATCATCATGATGGCCTACAAGTCCGCAGCCTTCGACCCCGACGACACTATCCAGATGGCCGGTGCTCTGCTGTGCGATCTAGCTTTTGGCTCGACCAGTGAAATCTACAAGAAGCTGGTACTGGACGAGCAGATAGTCGAAATGATTGCTGCCGACTTCAACTTCAACCGCGATCCCGGGGTCATCGACATTCTCACCCGAGTCAAAGACCCAGAAAGAGTCGACTACGTGATCTCCGAGATTGATCGCGTCATCGCCGAAGCTCAGGCTGCCCCGCCCGACGGCGAACGGCTGAGCGATCTGCAGAATCGCCTCAAGTATGACTTCCTCATGAACCTCGACACCCCAAACAACGTCGCTCGCCGCCTGGTCCGCCTGCTGGCGATTACCGGTGATATGAGCTCGGTCGACCGCCTTTATCGCAGCTATGCTCGGGTGACTCCCGAGGACGTCCAGCAAGCCGCTCAGAAGTACTTCGTTAGCGAGCGGCGTACGATCGGCGTCTTAAGAGGAGAAAACTAATGTGGTGCTTTCGCCCCGTCTCGATCGCCGGCGTCTTGCTGGCATTTCTCTGCCTTGCTTGCGCCGCACCAACTCCAGAAGATGCCGGTTCGGATCACTCACGCCATGTGCTGCTGCCGGTAGCTGACGATCCGACTATCAGCTTCACCGTCTGGTTCCAGGTCGGGTCTCAAAATGATCCGCCTGGCAAAGAGGGTTTGGCCCAGCTGACGGGTTCCATGATGTCGGGCGGCTCGACCACCGAGAGCTCCTTTGAAGCGATTCTCGACAAGCTCTATCCGCTTGCTTCGTCCTATAGCGTACGGGTCGACAAAGAGATGACCACGCTCTCGGGACGCACTCACCGCGACAACCTGGAGACGTTTTTTGGCCTACTGCAAGACGCTTATCTGCGCCCCGCGTTCAGCGAGGAGGACTTCGAGCGCCTGCGCAGCAATCAGCTCAACTTCATCGAAAAAACTCTCCGCTTCGCCTCGGACGAAGAACTCGGCAAAGCGGCGCTCATGCATAGTATCTTCGACGGGACGCCTTACAGCCATCCAATCGCTGGTACCGTTAACGGATTGAATGCCATTACGCTCGAAGACGTTAGGAAGTTCTACGCCTCGCATTACACCCAAGACAAAGCAGTCATCGCCTTGGGAGGCGGTTACCCAGAGACGCTCGTAGACCGCTTTGCCCAGAGCCTCGAGGCTTTGCCTGAAGGCTCGGCCGATGCTGAAGAGGGCACTATCAACCCGACCGCTGTCGACGGACGGCACGTGACTCTAGTCTCCAAGCCCGACGCCGACGCTTCGATCAGCTTCGGATTTCCGATCGAACTGCAGCGAGGCTCCCGCGACTTCTACGCTCTTTGGCTCGCCAACTCGTGGCTGGGAGAGCATCGCAACTCTGCGAGTCATCTCTTCCAGGTGATCCGCGAGATTCGCGGTATGAACTACGGCAACTACTCCTATATCGAGGCTTTTCCAGACGGCGGAAGACGACAAATGCCGCCGACCGGAGTCGGTCGCAAACATCAGGTCTTCGAAGTCTGGATCCGCACACTGCCGAACGACCAGGCGCTGTTCGCGCTGCGTGCCGCGCTACGAGAGATCGACAAGCTGATCACCGAAGGCATGAGCCAAGAGACCTTCGAGTTGACCCGCTCATTTCTCAGTAAGTACTACTTGCACTTCGCCGAGTCCACAGGACGGCGCCTCGGCTATCGAGTCGAAGATCACTTTTACGGCATTGAAGGTGACGGCCATCTCGCGCAGTTCGGCGAGATGATGAGCTCGCTGACTCGCGACGAGGTCAACGCTGCCATCAAACGTCATCTACAGCTCGACAATCTGAAAATCGCAATTATTACCGGCGAGGCTGAGGCGCTAAAAGCGGCGATGCTCGCCGACACGCCAAGCCCGATGACTTACGCTTCTGAAAAATCAGCTGAAGTGCTGGCGGAAGACAAGGAGATCGAGCGCTTTCCGTTGGCTATCGCCGAAGGCGGCGTGACGATTGTGCCGGTGAGCGAGATCTTCGGCGAGTAGCGACGATGAGCACCGCAGCGACTGTTGAATCATCACAAATCACCCGTGAGGTGATCCTGGAGGCCCACAAGCGGATCCGTGGTCACGCTCACCGCACTCCCGTGATGCGCTCTGCTACCCTCGAAGACTGCTTTGGGGCAGAGGTCTACTTCAAGTGTGAGAACCTGCAGCGAGTCGGCGCGTTCAAATTCCGCGGTGGCATCAACGCCGTCAGCCAGCTTTCGGACGACGAGCTGGCGCGCGGCGTGACGACCCATTCGTCGGGCAATCATGCTCAGGCTCTGAGTCTGGCGGCACGCATTGCCGGTACCCGGGCCCAGATCGTGATGCCGGAGAACGCCCCGACAGTCAAGCTGGCGGCGGTTAGGGGTTACGGCGCTGAGGTCACCCTGTGTGAGCCGACGCTGGCAGCACGGGAGAGCACCACTGCTAGGATAATGAAGGAGACCGGTGCAGTGCTCGTGCACCCCTACGACGACGAGCGCATCATCGCCGGTCAGGCGACCGCCGCCAAAGAGCTGATCGAAGATACACCGACACTCGACATCATCCTGATGCCGGTAGGTGGCGGTGGGTTGGCCTCGGGTACCGCCTTGTCCGCCCACTACTTCTCACCGAGCACTCGGGTCATCGCGATTGAGCCGAGCGGTGCCGATGACGCCTACCGATCTCTAGCGGCCGGTCACATCGTACCTTCGGTGGCGCCCAAAACCCTCGCCGACGGCCTGCTCTCCTCACTCGGGCAACGCAACTTTCCGATCCTCGAGCGGCGTCTCGATTCGATCGTGACGGTAGACGACGACGAGATCATCGCCGCCATGCGCTGGCTTTGGGAGCGCATGAAGATCGTCGTCGAGCCCTCCGGGGCGGTGCCATTCGCCGCCGTTCACGCTGGCAAGCTCGACATCGCCGGCCAGCGCGTCGGGATCATCCTCACCGGCGGCAACGTCGACCTCGACCGCCTACCCTGGTAGTCGTCAGTCCAGCACGCCCGAGAAGCCTTCTCGGGCCATCTGTTGGCGCAGTAGCTCGTCTTCGAAGGCGACGCCGACCTGCGACGTCGCGAGCTCCAGGATCTTGATGTCCTGGATCTCCTCACCACGCTGGCCGTTGTCTGTATAAATCACCGAGATCGTACGTTCGGCGCCGAGCACAGGAAAGATCACTACCTGGCCGGAGGCGGGTCGCCCGAGCAGCTCTACGAGCTCGCTGCCGAGATGGGCATCGTCAAAGTCGAGCGACTGCGGCTCTGGCACTTCCAGGGCCCGCCGTAGTACCGATCCCGGTTCGGGGCGCAGTCTGAGGCCGCTGGTGAGCTCGGCCAGTCCCTCACCGCTGGCCGAGAAGCCGAAGGCACCAACGGCAGTGAGCTCGCCCCCCTGCACCAGGAAGAGTACCGCGCGCTCCACCGACTCGGAGATGACATGCATCAGGTTCAGTGCCATGGTGGCCGACAGCAGGCCGGAGCGGACGTCGTAGACCACCCTCCGGAAGCGGGTGAAACCACCTTCTCCGCCGTAGCCGAGCGCTCCTGGCGCGGGTGCATGACGCGCCACGCGTGCCAGGTTGCGGCAGCAGGCGCTGATTGCTTCGCTCTGCTCCGGAGCGAAGACTGCCGAGGCACCGGCGTCATACACTTCGCTCGCATCGAACGCACCGTTGGCGATCACCACGACCGACGCCGCTGGCCGGGTTCGGGCCAGGGACGAGATATCTTCGAGACCGACCTCATCCTGCTGCAGGTCGAAGATCACGATCGGAGCCGACATTTCTCCTGGAACCCGAGTACCGGCCTCACGAGCCCGCACCGATACGACTCTTGCCAGATCCCCCGGCAGCTCCTGCCGCAAGCGGGAAGCCAGCGCTCGGTCTGAGCTCACTACCTGACACCGTACCGGCTCATCCGATGGCTTGGGAACTGCTGGCTGTGTTGGCCCGGTCGCTGGCCCGTCGGGCTCGGCGCCAGACGACCGCGCCAGCCCGGCTAGCTTCAGCCGACGATCGAGCTCGCTGATATCGTCTTCCAACGCCGGCGGCTCATCCAGCATCGAAGCTGGGGACGGCCGCGAATGCTCATCAAAGCTGCGAGCCGCCTCCAGCAGCACCATCTGAGTATTGAGGTCGAGATCGTCGAGCAGATCTCCCGGCACCAGGCCGATATCATCGATGGGTCGCAGTTCATCGACTTCGAAGTGGAAGCTACCGAAACGCCAGGTGAGCAGATCGAAGATCGATGCCTGAACCTGCTCCTTCATCACCTGGTGAATGTCTTGACGAGTGATCGCTCCTTGATTGAGCAAGATCTGGCCAAGAATGCGCTCGCCGTCCTCTTCCTGCTGCTGCTCGAGCGCCCGGTCGAGGGTCGCCTGATCGATGATCTCGGCGGCGATCAGCAAATCGCCGAGACGCCGATGGCCCGGCGACCACGCGCTGACAATACGCCCGTCATGGAATCCGATCTCGGCGCGCCGGTCATCCGGTTGCCATAGATAGAGCGTCCCGGTCCGCCGGCTCAGATGTACGAATTGCAGGACATCGGCCAGCGCCAGGTCTTCGAGCACTCCGTTGATGCTCATGCCTCATCTCGCAATTCGGATTCTCCATCGTTTCGGTCGGGTGTGCCACCTGAGATCATAGCCCAACCGGCCGAGGGGCGGGAGCTGCTGTAGGAGATTCCGTACGCGACGCCGACATTCACCACCGACTGAAGCAGCCGTCAGCCACGGCATCGGCCTTGCCCACAGCAGAGGCATGGCGTAGAGTCCCAGACGTGAAGACTATGGACCGATTCACCCGCTACGCCTGGATCGTTATCGCAGCCAATCTGGTGGTCATCTTGTGGGGTGCCTTCGTGCGCGTCACGGGCTCGGGCGCTGGCTGCGGCAATAGCTGGCCGACCTGCAACGGGGAGATCATTCCCCGCTCCCCCTCGGTCGAGACCTTGATCGAGCTCTCCCACCGCTTGACCAGCGGCATCGCCCTGCTGATGGTAGTCGCACTGCTGGTGTGGGCGCGACGTGCCTATCCACCGGGTCACCCGGTGCGACTGGGAGCAATGCTCTCGATGATCTTCATGCTGGGCGAAGCTGCGATCGGCGCCGGTATCGTGCTGTTCGAGATGGTGGCAGACAACGCCTCGATGGCGCGAGCCATGTTCATGGCAGTCCACCTCGGCAATACCTTTCTGCTTGTAGGTGCCATGACCCTGACTGCTCATTGGGCCGGCGGCGGCCCGCCGCTGCAGCTGCGCGATCAGGGCCAGCGCCTCTGGCTGGCGCTCGCCGCTCTAGGCGGAACTCTAATGATCGGCGTAAGCGGCGCAGTCGCGGCGTTGGGCGACACCCTGTTTCCGTCCAACTCGCTCATCGAAGCCCTGCGCCAGGACTTCTCGCCCACCTCCCACGTGTTGATCCAGCTGCGGATCTATCACCCACTGATCGCAGTCAGCGTCTGCCTGTTCCTACTCTACTATCTCGGCATCCTACGCAAAGACGCACGACGGAATCCTCAGCTGGCCCCGGTCCGCGGCCCCGCCAATGCACTCAATCTGCTGATCTTCGTACAGTTGGGGGCGGGTACAATCAACGTCATCCTGCTGGCCCCAGCCTGGCTGCAGCTCGTCCACCTGCTACTCGCTGATTTGTTGTGGATCAGCCTCGTGCTGACCTGCGCCAACAGCCTCGCGCAGCTCGACGGTGTGACGCATCAACGTGAGGCTGAACCTTCAGCCGCGGTCGGCGCAGCCGCCACATCATAGTCCTCAGCAACGCATGAGCCCGAAGATCGCGACCTTTGTGTCAGCGCATGGCTTCGGTCACGCGGCGAGGACCTGCGGGGTGATCGAGGCTACGCGGCGCGCGCGCCCTGGGACCCAATTCGAGCTTTTCACCACCGTTCCCGAGTGGTTCTTCGAGCAGTCGCTGAGCGAGCCGACCGGCTACCACCAAACGTCCACTGATCTTGGCCTCGTGCAGCAGAGCTCGCTGGTTGAAGACCTTCGCGAAACCTTGCGGCAGCTCGAAGCCTGGATACCGTTCCGTGACCAGCAGCTCAATGAGCTGGCTTCCGCCGTCGACGGGTTGGGCTGCGATCGCGTGCTGTGTGATATCTCGCCCCTCGGCCTAGCAGTTGCTCAGCGCTGCGGCTTGCCCGCCCTGCTGGTCGAAAACTTTACCTGGGACTGGATCTATCGCGGCTATACGGATACCGAGCCTGCCTTCTCGGGAATAGCTGACTATTTGTCCGAGGTTTTCGATTTCGCGGACGTCCGGATCCAGGCCGAGCCGTTCTGCCGTAGGGCCGACGGAGCGCTGTCGTGCGCGCCGATCAGCCGCCTGCCGCGTCGAGATCGCATCACGGTAAGGCGACAGCTCAGGATTCCGCTCGAGGCAAGGATCGTCATGCTGACGATGGGAGGCGTAGAGTGGGACTACGAGGGCATCGACGCGCAGCTCGAGAGACTCGAAGACTTCGATCCCGAGACCTGGCTGATCGTGCCTGGCAGCACTCCCAAGCCCAGACGCGTCGGGCAGGCGGTGCTCCTTCCCCACCGTTCTGACTTCTTCCATCCGGATCTGATCCAGGCATCAGATGCTGTGATCGGCAAGCTCGGCTACAGCACCATCGCCGAGGTCACCCACGCTGGCGTCCCGTTCGGTTACGTACCGCGCCCCTCATTTCCCGAGTCGCCGCCACTAGAAGCCTGGGTCCGCGAGCACCTCCCCCACCGCCGTATCTCTGCCGATGCGTTTGTGGCCTGGGGCTGGCTCGACGAGATCGAGCCTCTACTATCGCAGCCACGCAGTACCGCGCTCAGGGATGAAGGTGGCGGGACCGTAGCCCAGCACTTGCTGAGCCTCTGAGGCTGCCGCTGGCCGACTCGCTCAGCCGGGCCTGCCGACTGTCCCAAGCTCTTACTCGAGGCAGGTGAATACTCGAGCGTCCGATTACGTAATAGTATTACAAGCAACAGGCTACGCAGCCTGGCTATTACCCAGACACCTGCGATCACTCCGATTGCCAGCCACAGCGGAGGGCCTCATGGACAAAGAATTCAACATCAACATCGGGTCCCTTTGGGACCGAATCCAAACTCAGCTCAAGTCTCACGGTATCGAAGTCGACCTGGGTGACGAGATCGACCTGACCAAGGGCAACTTCAATCCCAAGGTCAAGGTGGTCTGCGTTTCACCAGATCTCAAAGAAAGCGTCGACGCAATGGGCCAAACCGCGCGCGAGCATGCGGTCATGGCGAGGGTCGACACCGCGACCCTCGAGACCCTCGACGATTGGGTCGCAACAGGGGCCGTCAAGAGCCGCTCCGAAGCCGCCGCCTTGTTCATTCGAGAAGGCCTGAAGGTGCGAGCCGATGAGCTCAGCAGCTTGCGAGATGCCCTGCGGGAGGTACAGGATGCGCAAGAGAAACTCCATCAGCGAGCCCGAGAGATCTTCGGGCAGGACAGCGACGGCTAGATGAGCTAGCGACTCGACCGTGCCTTTAGAGCAGCCGTGCCTTCAGAGCAGCCGTGCCTTAAGCGCAGCCGCCAGGCGCACACCGAGGCGAGCGTTGTTCTCGATCAGCGCTCGGTTCGCTACCAGGCTCTCTCCGCCCGTCAGCCGTTCGACGCGGGAGAGCAGAAACGGCGTAACGTCTTTACCGCCAATGCCAGTGAGCTCGGCCTCGTCGAGCGCCTGATGGATCGCCCGATCGACAGCGTCCGGAGACATCTCGTCCTTCACTGGTATCGGATTGGCGACCACTACGCCGCCTTCCAGCCCGAGAGCCCACTTGGTCCGCACAATCTCTGCGAGCTCCGTCACGGAGTCGACGCGGGCGTCGACCTCTAGGCCACTATCGCGAACGAAGAACGCCGGGAAACGTTCCGTCTCGAAACCCAGCACCGGCACGCCGTGCGTCTCGAGTACTTCCAGCGTCAGCCCAAGATCGAGGATCGATTTGGCGCCCGCGCAGACCACCGCTACCTGGGTGCGCGCCAGCTCCAGGAGATCAGCGGATACGTCGAAGGTTTCGGACGCTCCGCGGTGAACCCCGCCAATACCGCCGGTGACGAACACTTCGATGCCGGCGAGGTTGGCGATGATCATGGTCGCGGCGACGGTCGTCGAACCAGTGAGGCCGCGGGCGACCAGGATCGGCAGATCGCGGCGACTGGCTTTGACCGCTGCTTTGCCCTTGGCCAAGATCGTCAGCTCAGAGTCGTCGAGCCCGACCCGCAGCGCGCCGTCGATCACTGCGATGGTGGCTGGCACCCCACCGCCTCGACGTACGATCTCTTCCAACCGGCGAGCGGTCTTCAGGTTCTGTGGGTACGGCATGCCATGGGTGATGATCGTCGACTCGAGGGCAACGATCGGCTGACCCGAAGAGGGCGCAGCTCTGACCTCGTCCGAAAGACTGAGATAAGCACTCAGCCCTGCGGTATCCAGCCTCGAGCTCATGGCCCTAGAGCCGCAGAGCTTGGCATGATGACATCCGGCAGCGGGAAGGCTTCGATCAGACGTGGATTGACAGCATCGATCGATCGGCGAACGGCGGCCGCCTGCTCGGCACGGCCGCCGAGCTCGAGAGTGCGCAGCAGATTGAGCTGGTTGAACAGCTTGATATTGGCCCGCTCTCCACCCCAGTAACCCAACCCCTGATCAGCCTGAGTCAAGGCTTCGGAAGCCGCACGATAGTCGCCTGCGGCCAGCGCTTGAATGCCGCGCATATGAGCCAGCAGCGACTCCAAGAACTGCGCGTGGATCGGACGTTCGGCCGCTACCACCTTGTCGAGATAGTGGCGCAGCTTCTGCTCCATTTCGGCAACCTGCTCGGCGTCACCGTTCATCACTGCCAGGCGATGCGCCAGGAGGTCGAATCCATCGAGCCGCTCGAGGCAGCTCCCTGTGAGATGCTGCCTAGCCGCTTCTAGCTCGCCGTCGAGGTAGAGCACCCACGCCTCCAGACTGCACATCGCGCCGTGATCTTGCAGGTACGAACAGGCCTCGATCGAACGCAGCTGCTCGAGGCCGCCACGAGCCAGCTCGAGCTGGCCCGACATCATGCCGAGCTCGATCTTCTGCGTGTAAGCGTCGCAGAAATCAGCCTTGATCGTCACCATCTCGTCGATCTCGGCCTGAGCTTCTTCGTAGCGCCCCAGTACCGTCAGCAGCATGGCCAGCGAATGGCGTGGATTGGCCTGATCCGGAGCGAGATAACGGTAAGTCTGAAAGCGCTCTTCCGCCTCGGTGAATCGCCCGCGACCCATCGCGATATAGCCGAGGTTGTTGTGCGCTTCGACCCAGTTGGGATGCAGCGCCAGCAGGTGGTGATAGCACTCCTCAGCGGCATCCCACTTCTGCGCTTCCCAATAGACCCGGCACTGCACGCGGATGCCATAGGGATCCTCCGGATCGCGTTCTCGAAACGTCTCGAGAGCCTGCGAAGCGTCGCCCTCTCGACCGTCAAAACGCGCCAGCTCGTAGCTCAGGAGAAAGCGTTCACGCGGAGTCAGCGCCTCGAGCTCGACCTCACGCAACGCATTGACCATCCGCATGCGCTCGGAGCGTGAGGGGTACAGTAAAGCGAGATGGAGCTTGGGCATGGCGAACGAGGGATCGAGCTCCAGGGCCTCCTCGAAGCTTCGAACGGCATCTACCGCATACATTTTGGCGAGGTCCGCCAGGCCAGTCTCGAGCTTTCGAATCGCTCTGGGCGAGGCGCTGGTCCATTCCGGCTCAGGAGGACGTAGCCACCACCAGACGGCCGTCGCACCGCCCCCGGCGGCGAGAATCAACAGCACCACGACCAGCAAGACGACTCGGTTCATCCCTGGCTCCTCACGCCATACCCCCTCAAACCACCTGGCCTCGAGCCGTCTCGGCCAGGCGACGGCCGACCGCCACCAGCGTGAGATCGTCGTACTGCAGCCCGCCGCGGGTGAAGTCGCGCACCGCCTGCATGACGTTGTTCACCAGGATATTGGCATCGGCGGGTGACTCGGCCATCACCTCACACAGGCGGTCGTAGCCGAAGAAATCCCCGTCGGGAGACCGGGCATCGATCACCCCGTCTGAATAGCCCAGCACTAAATCACCGGGCTCGATCGGCTGCTCGAGCTCACGATAGCTACCTATCGGCATGGCGCCGATCGGGATGCGATGATCCGGCAGCGGCAGCTCGCTGACCGTCCCTTCACGACGACGCAGCAGCGGCGGCGGCTGCCCCGCCACCAGGTACCTGAGGTTGCAACCATCCCCGCTGGCGGCAAAGTAGCCGAGAGCGACGAAGCTACGCTTGCCGAGCTCGTAGAGTCGACGGTTGGTCAAAGCGAAGAGCTCGGCCGGCTGAGGACGAGTCATCGCCAGGGCATAGAGCGCTTCGTGGGCCGCCATCATCATCAGCGCACCGGCGACCGACTTACCGGACACGTCACCAAAGATCACCGCCGACTGCTCGGCGTCGTCGGTCGGCAGCTGAGCGAAGAAGTCGCCCACGACGATCCGAGCTGGCCGGCACTCCGCGGCCACCTCCCAACCGTCCGCGAACAGCAGCTGCGCAGGCAGCAGCTGCGATTGGATCGTGGCGGCGATCGCGATCTCGCGCTCGAGCTCAGCTTTCTGGGTGCGCTCGTCGAGCAGCATGCTGGTCTCGAGCGCCAACGACGCCTGATGCAGCAGCCGCTCCAACAGCTCGAGCTCCTCACGCTCCAAGGCGATCTGTCCCTGCTTGCCCGACAGCACCACCATACCGATATGGCGACGACGCGAAGTCAGATTGCCGATGAGCTCGGCGCCCTCCGCCGTCAGCTCGTCCGCCAGGTTGGCGACTTCGATCGAGCGCAGCGGCAGCGCTCCGAGCTGATCGAGCCGCGTCAACATGCCACGCCGCTGGAGATGGCGCTCGAGCTCGGGCAGCACGGGCAGCGTCGCCGGCAGCCGGTCCGGCCCGGCGACGCGCTCGAGCCGGTAGCCTCGCAGCAGATACAGCGCTGCAAACCTGAGATCGAGCAGCTGTGGTAGCTTCTCCACCAGCTCTTCGACCACCGCCTGCAAATCCATCTGAGCGGTCATCGCCTCCCCGAGCTCGACCATCGTCCGCTGCAGACGGGAGCGGCCGGCAAAGAAGTAGCGATCGATCACTTCCTGAACGCGGCGACGCAGGGGATCGAACAACAGGACAATGGCGAGCGCCAGGATGATTGGAAAGTAGCCCGACTTGACCAGCGTCGAGTTGCGAAAAAACGCGTTGAAAGTCGCGATCCCGCCGGCATAGAGCCCGGTCACCAAAGCCGTCGTCACCGTATAGAGCAAGCTGCGGCGCAGAATCACTCGGATATCGAGCAGCTGGAAACGCACGATGGCGTAGGCGAAGGTCAACGGCACGAGGGCCAGCGGCATCACTCCGAGGAAGAAAAACCGGCCGGAATGCTGGTCGGAGTCAAGCGCCAGACTGGCGATGACGAAAGGCGCCAGGCCGAAGAATGAGCCGATCATCACCATCGCCATGCCGCGACGCTCGCGAGCGCTATTCAGCCGTCGAGAGTTGGCCAGCAAGGCCATCAGTCCCAGCAGCATGAACAGGGCGAGCAGCCACCAGTTGGCCGCTGGTGCCCCATGGGTGAGCTCGGGCCGTGTTTCCCGGGCTTCGCCAACCCGATAGCTGATCCAGAAAACCAAGGGCGGTATGACGTAGATCATCGGCCAGCCGACACGCCACAGCCGAGCGATCGGCCGCCAGCGCGGGCTCTCTGCGGCTGCATTGAGCCAGGCAGGGCGCGGGAACAGCAGATAGAAATGCAGGAATGCCGCGGGCAGCAGCAGAAAAGCGATAGTGCCGATACCCAGCACTAGAGCGTCGACGCTCGAATAAGCGGCCGGCCGCATGCGGCACACCAGGAACAGCAGGAACAGACCGCACAGCAGAAAGAAGATCTGACTGACCCGCATCGTCGGCTGGCGTACCAGAACAAAGAGGCCGACCAGAAAGAAGGCAAATCCAAGGGTCGAGGAATAGAGGTAAGCGCCATCACCAATACGTCGCAAGCCGAGACGCACTTCGGGGAAGATGATCTCGCCGCTCGACTTCTTGACCAGGTAGACGACTTCTTGCCCGGCGCGATACCGATTCAGCACCCGTGCCGCGCGGGCAGGACTCGACACCGCCTCGCGGGCGATTCCCTTGATCTCATCGCCGGGCTCGATGCCGGCTTGATCCGCACCCGAGCCGGGGATGACCTCACGCACCACGAGCTGCCCGGGGACATCGTCAGGAACTACGCCATCGTAGGGCCGCGGCACGAACATATCGGCGATCGACAGGCCGGCGAGGCCGAAGGCGACGAGGCCAAAGGCGAGCAGCAGCGGCGTAGTGTTGAACGATCTCGATTCCATAACGGCCGCTACCTGATACGGCGCTCTCGCCGGGAAGTTGGCGAAGGACGGCACCGTAGCGAGTCAGCGTGCCCTGGACCCTAGCATGCCAAGGGCGAGCCACGAAGCTACACCCTTGGCTTTACGGACCCTAGCTTTACTGACTTTGGCTTTACTGACCTTGGCTCAGCAGAGCTCGCCGTTCAACGCGAGCGAGGTCTAGCCATCCCACGGCCCACGTCTAGAGACGCTCAGACCTGCCAGGGGTACTCGTTGGGCTCTGCTTCAGTGCCGCCGACGATCCCGGCGCGAACGCGAGTCTGGACGTTCATACGCTCACCTCCTTTCCTTCAAACATCGGACTGAATTTCTTCTTGATGTCGAGTCAGGAGCCCGTATTCGGATAGCTGACTAGACCGCCATCGATGAGCTGAGCGAGCCGGACGGTGCGGGCGTTGGCGTCATCGATTTTGCGCGCCCGGCGCAGCATTCTACGGGCCGTGCGCAGGTCGCCGCTGGCGACGGCCACTTGGCCGAGCGCGGCGTAGATTTCGGCGTCGTCTCGACTCAGATTGACCGCTCGACGGTAGAAGCGCCTCGCCTCTTCGAGGCGCCCATTGCGCAGACTGATATCCCCCAGCGATAGGTAGGAGTAGGGGTTGCGGTTGGGCGTCTTCTGCATCATCGCCAGGAAGTTGTCGGCTTCTTCCATACGCCCCTGAATCTGCAGCAGGGCCGCCAGATTCTGGTAGGCCGACACCATTCGCGGATCAATCTCGAGCGCTCGCTTGTAGGCGTCCTCCGCCCCTTCGAGATCGCCGTCCCGACGCAGCACTACCCCCAGGTTGACCCAAGCAGGAACCAGCTCGGGATCGATCGCCACCGACGTGCGCAGCCAACGGACCGCCGTAGAGCTATCGCCCTCCTGCAGCACCTCGGCGCCACGGTTGGAGTGAAACATGGCGAATGCGGTCAGGTCGGATATCGGCTGGACGCGACGGTAGGCGGCGTCCTGATTCTGCGAAAAGTCGAGCACCAGCATCTCGACACCCGGATCGCCATAGCCGACGGCAACGTGATCGGAGACCACTACCAGATCACCTTCCTTGCGAAACGTCTCGACGCGCTCCACCGCCAAGTAGTAAACCGGCACACCGACCTCGCGCGCCATACCGATGAAGAGGTTGGTGAAGGCCAAGCAATTGGCCTTCTGCTGCTCGAAAACCTGCTTGGCGGTGCCGGTGAAGCCCCAGGAATACTCCAGCTTCATGTCATCGCCGGAGAGCAGCGCGTCCCGTAGATACTGTAGCTTGAGCTCGGGCCTGAGGAGCTCGGGAACCGCATCGTGCGCCCACTGCCGCATCTCATCCGTCAGCTCGTAGGGGATCACTACTTCATTGGGATCCAGGCCGCGCTGCCGCAGACCCTGATTGACGAGATCCTCGTTGTTGATCGACACGGAAGCCGAGCAGCCCACGAGCAGCAGAGCTGACAGGCTCAAGATCGTCAGGCTCGGGCTGCTCAGGCTTGGGGTTGCCAGACCATGCCGAGCCGCAGCGCTAGCGACACGCGATCCCGTCCTGTCATGGAGCGCAAGCCTGCTCATACGAGACCTCCAGTCCTACTAACTATACTTCAGCAGCTTCAGCTCTAGGCGAAGCCATTGCCCGTAGGTTACGGCCTCGATGGGTACGGATTGAAGCTGCTCGCCACTGGAACGGTCCGTTTCACCCCGCAACAGCGAGTCAAGCCCGACGCCGACCGCGGCCGAGCCAGAGCTCGATCTCAGGCGCACCGCGCCACCAGGCAATGCCGAGATAGACCACGACGTAGCACGGCAGCACTAGCAGGGCTTGCCACATCCCGCTCCAGGAACCCAGCAGCCACCACAGCCCGCCGACAGGAGCCGCAAGCGCCACCGCCCAGGCGTAGCTCCGTAAGATGTCGTGTACCGGCAGGCGCAGCCCCGGGACCTGCTTCCTCAGGGCGCGCAGCATGAGCATCAGCTCACACCACGCCCCCACGCTGGCGGCTAGCCCCAGCCCCACCGCACCGAGAAAGAGCTCGTGAGCGCTGGCCGCCGAGCCGAACACGGCGCGTACCGGATAGCGATCTAACAGCAGCATCAGGGCGGCTCCGAGCAGCGCCGACGCCACCAGGCGGACGCTGGCGATACGGGCCGGTGTCTGCGGATCCCGCAAGGCGAAAAAGGCATTCTGAAACAGCCGCGAGACGGTCGAAGCCGGTAGCCCCACGGTGTAGGCGCAGAGCACCAGATACACCAGTTGGTTGTCTTCGAGCGTGAAGCTGCCGCCGCGGAACACCAGGCCGGCCACCAAGAACCCGAAGGCCAGGAAACCAACTACCGAAGGCGCCACCACGAAGGCCGACTGCCTCAAGGCGCGGCTGATGCGCTCGCTCATGCGGCGCTCCAGTTTATCGGGATCCGCGCTCGCCAGCTCCGGCAGCTCGGCAGCGGCCACCGACATGCCGAACACTCCGACCGGAAGATTGATCAGAGTCACGGCATAGCCGAGGGCACTGGGTGCTCCCTTGGCCAGCCAGCTGGCCAAGAACATGTCGATGTAGAGCGAGAGCTGGACCACTCCGCGGCCGGCCAGGGCAGGTCCGAACGCCCGCAGCGCGTCGCGGACGCCGTCGACGCGGGTCGAGAGCGAGAGGCGAAACCCTCGCATCGAGCGCAGCACCAGGGGCATCTGCACCGAGAACTGCAGGAATGCGCCGATCAAGGCTCCAAAACACACCGCGAACAGGCCGCGCTCGAGCAGACTCAGGGAGACGCCGCCGTCCCGCAGGCTCTCAAAGCCTGACGTCCACAGCAGGAGAGTGATGAGCGAAGCGTTCCAGACCAAGGGAGAGAGGTAAGGCAAGAGGAAACGACGGTGGCTGTTGAGCACTCCCAGGGCCCATGACGAGAGGACGAGCAGAGCCGTACCCGGAAAGATGATCCGAACCGCCCGCACCGTCAGCGCGAAGCGATCCACCTCGGCCTGCCCCGCCGCGATCAGTG
>JBCCEE010000019.1:0-39477 GCA_039030415.1 Acidobacteriota bacterium | reverse complement strand
TGGCCCGCTTGCTGGCGAACGGTGAGCTCGACTACCTCGGCCGTCTCGACGACCAGGTGAAGATTCGGGGATTTCGTATCGAGCTGGGAGAGATCACCGCGGCCCTCAAGGCGCATCCCGCGTTGAGCGACGCAGCGGTCGTTGTATTGCGATACGCGCAGGAGAGGGGCCAGCGCCTGGTCGCCTACATCGTTGGCGAAGTGGCGTTTGGTGAGCTGCGAGCCTTCCTGCGGCAACGGTTGCCGGAGTACATGGTGCCCAATGCCGTCGTCACGATGGAACGGTTGCCGCTGACGGCGAACGGCAAGCTGGATCGCCGGGCACTGCCGTCGCCGTCGGCGGAGCGTCCCGCGCTAGAGCAGGACTTCGCTCCAGCCGCGGAGCCGCTGGAGGAGATCATCGCCGGCGTCTGGGCCGAGGTGTTGGGCCTCGAGCGCGTGGGGCGCTGGGACGATTTTTTCGAGCTGGGCGGGCATTCTCTGCTGGCCACGCAGGCGGCCAGCCGTTTGGAGCAGGCTCTCGGGACGCCGGTCTCGCTCAATGCGCTGTTCCGCTGGCCGCGAGTAGCGGATCTGGCAGAGCAGCTCGCGCGAGCTCGCACCGACTCAGATGTGGAGGCACCGTCGATCGCCAAGCGGTCGCGGGACGGCGGGCAACCCCTATCGTTCTCCCAGGAGCGTCTGTGGTACCTGCATCGTCTGCAGCCTGATAGCGGCGCCTTCAACCTGGCGTTCGCTGTTCGACTGAACGGCGCCGTCGATGTGGCCGCCCTGGCCGGCAGTTTCCGCGAGCTCGAGCGTCGGCATGAAACGCTGCGAACCGTCTTCTCAGAGCGTGACGGAAGACCCCTACAGCAGGTGCTGCCGGCCGGGCGTGTAGATCAGCCAATGATCGATCTGGCCGCTCTGACGCCCTTCGATCGACAGCGAGAGAGCGCTCGGCTGGCGCACGCCGAGGCGGAGCACCCATTCGATCTGAACCAGGACGTTCTGCTGCGGGTTCGTCTGCTGCGGCTCGGTGATATGTCTCACCTGGTGCTACTGACCTCCCATCACGTCGCGGGCGACGGGTGGTCGATGGAAATTCTGATTCGAGAGGTGACCGCGGTCTATGAGGCCTTCCGTCGCGGCCGGCCCTCGCCCCTGCCGGAGCTGCCGATCCAGTACATCGACTACGCCGTCTGGCAGCGCCGCCGGCTCGAAGGTGCCGTGCTGAACGCGCATCTCGCCTATTGGCGTCCCTTACTGGAGCGGTTACCACGGCTCGAGCTGCCGACGGACCGGCCGCGCTCGGCTGCCGCCGTTCGCGGTGGTGGGCAACATCCGGTGCTGTTGCAGAAGGAGCTCGTTGAACGACTCGCCAGCTTGGCCCAAGCAGAAGGAGCTAGCCTGTTCATGGCCCTGCTCGCCGGCTTCGAGGCCCTGCTGCTGAAGTGGACCGGACAGACGGACATGGTCATCGGCACCAATGTTGCGGGTCGTGATCGTCTCGAGACGGAGAGCTTGATTGGTTGCTTCATCAACCAGCTGGTGCTGCGCACCGATCTGGCGGGCAACCCGCCATTCCGCGAGCTGTTGCGGCGGGTGAGAACGACCTGTCTGCAGGCCTACGCCCACCAGGAGCTGCCATTCGAGAAGCTGATCGCCGAGCTGCGCCCCGAACGCCAGCCCGGGGGCTCGTTGCTCTATCAGGTCAAGTTCGAGCTGCAGCACAACGCACCATCGGCCGAGCTACCCGAACTGCGGCTCGAGAGTTTCGAGATCGACCGGCCGATCGTGCGTTACGACCTGCACCTAGTGCTGGCCGAGGTGGAGGGCGAAGCGGTCGGCGCGCTGCTCTACGACACGCATCTGTTCGACGCCTCCACGATCCGGCGCATGGCGGAGGATCTGCTCACGGTTCTGAAAGCCACGGTGGCCAACCCCGAATCGACGCTCGAGGAGCTGCACGGAGTGGTGGATAGAGCGCGCCGGCGCCGCATCGGTGAGCGGCGAAGACAACGCAAGGAACTGAACGTCGAAGGGCTGCGGAAGGTTCGGCGCCGTGCCGTTTCCCCGCTGTCGTCCGTCGACGCCACTTGAAGGATGAACCCATGAAATCTCTCAGACCCAAGAAGTCCCTCGGTAACCAGCTCGGCCGGCTCAAGCGCAAGGCGGTCGATCTATCGCCCGGTCGCTTGATCGATATCGAGAACCTCGAGTCCGATCGGGGCTTGCCGCGGATTGCGCGGCCGGCGATCGAAGGGGTGAACCTGGCTTCGTGGTTATCCAAGAACCGTGCCCTCGTCCAGCGCGAGCTCCAGCAGCACGGGGGGATCCTCTTCCGCGGCTTCAAGATCGACAGCGATGTGGACTTCCAGACCCTGATCCAGGCCGACGCGGACGAGATGCTCGACTACACCTACCGATCGACACCGCGGACGCGGGTCAGCGGCAACGTCTTCACCTCGACCGAGTACCCGCCGGATCAATCGATTCCGATGCACAACGAGATGTCCTACACGCGCAGCTGGCCGCTGAAGATTTGGTTCTTCTGCATGCAGCCTTCAGAAGCAGGTGGTGAGACGCCGATCGCCGACAGCCATCGTGTCTATGAGCGGATCGATCCCGCGATGCGCGATCGGTTTGCCGAGCAGGGCGTCCTGTACGTCCGCAACTACGGTGATCAGCTGGACCTCTCCTGGGAGGATGTGTTCCAGACTTCGGAGCGGACCGAGGTCGAGGCGTTCTGCAGCGAACGCGGGATCGAGGTCGAATGGCGCGAAGGTAATCGGCTGCGCACCCGCCAGCGCTGTCAGGGGGTCGTCGAGCATCCGCAGAGCGGCAAGCAGCTCTGGTTCAACCAGGCTCACCTCTTCCATGTCTCGGGCTTGCCCGAGGCGATTCAGGAGGCCCTGCTGTCGAGTCTCGGTGAGGAGAACCTGCCGCGCAACACCTACTACGGTGACGGTGCGCCGATCGAGGCCGAGGTGTTGCAGCACATCACCGAGTGTTTCGAACAGGAGATGGTTGTCTTCCCGTGGCAGAAGGGAGACGTTCTGCTGCTCGACAACATGGCCGTGGCCCACGGACGCCGGCCGTTCTCCGGCACCCGACGGGTTCTGGCGGGAATGACCGGATCTTCCGACGCGATCGGCGTCACCAGCGAGAAAACCACGGCATGACGGTCTTGGAACGCAGCGTCGAGGGCTTCCAGCTCTCGCCTCCGCAGAGGGATCTGTGGGAGCAGCAGCGAGCGACGCGATCGGCGGCGTTCCGTACGCGCTGTGCCGTGGTGATTACGGGGCCGCTCGACCTAACGGGCTTGCGCGGTGCGTTGTCGAGGGTGATTCGACGCCACGAGATTCTGCGCACCGTGTTTCACCTCTCCAGTGAGCTGGCGGCTCCGCTACAGGTGATCACCGACGATATTGCCGAGCTCCAAGTCGAACCCGGGGGTGACTTCGAAGGGTATGGGCGCGAGCTTCGGATTGACGCAATTTTCCGGCGCTTCGCCCTCGAGGACGGGGCCGATAGTGCAGACGGCATCGGTCTCGAGCTGCGCGCCCGCCTCGTTCAGCTCGAAGCCCAGTCGCACCTCTTGCTGCTCGGGCTGCCCGCACTCTGCATGGACCAGCTGGGGATGCGCCAGCTGGTGCGCGAGATCGTCGATGCTTATGCGGCGGGAAGTTTCGTCGAGGAACCGGTGCAGTACGCGGACCTCTCAGAATGGTTGAGCTCGCTGTTGGAAGACGCCGAAGACGAAGACGAGCTGCCCTGGCGCCGGCCCGAGCTGTGGAGCCTGAGGTCCCAGAGGCTGCCGTTCGAGCAATCGCTGAATGGTGATGCTGAATTTACTCCCAGAACGCTGTCGCTGACGCTCGCGCCTGGGCGGGTCGCCACCATCGAGGCCGTTGGCGAGAAGTATGGCGCCGGGCTCGACATCGTGCTGCTGGCCGGCTGGCATCTGCTGCTCGGGCACCTGGCTCATCGATCTGAGACCCTCGTCGGCGCCAGCTCGAACGGTCGTTCCTACGAAGAGCTCACGACGGCTTTGGGGTTGTTCGAGAAATCACTCCCCTCGAGCTGCAGCTGGCTGCCGGAGACGCGATTCGCCGATGTATTGAGGCGCTTGGTCGAGGTGTCGCAAGAGATCTTCGAAACCCAGGAGTACTTCAGCTGGGATCAGGTGCGACCGGAAGCCGGCGGTACGGAAGCCACGTTCTGGCCCTACTGTTTCGCATTCGAGGCTCCGCCGGAGCCCTGGTCTGCCGACGGGCTCGAGTTTCGAATCTGCCGTGAGCTGGCCTTGACCCATCTTTTTCATCTCAAGCTCTCGTGTCAGACGGACGCTCGCGGACTCGTTATCGACCTGCTCTACGACCCGCGGCGGTTCACCGCTGCCGAGATGCAGAGGATGCTCCGCGGCTATCGAGCGTTGCTGGAAGCGGCCGCCGAGTCGCCGGAGAGCTCGGTGGCAGCGTTGGAGCCGCTGAGCGTGGAGGATCGGCACCGCCAGCTGATCGAGCTCAATGACACTTGGGCGGCGCTCCCCGAGGTCGGTCTGCATCAACTTTTCGAACGTCAGGTGCGGGCTGTCGCGGAAAACACCGCGGCGATTCACGAAGCGGAGCGAATGAGCTTCGCCGAGCTCAATGCTCGCGCCAATCAGTTGGCTCGGTACTTGAGGCGGCAAGGCTGTGGGCCCGAGACGACCGTTGCGCTCTACCTCGAACGCTCGCTGGACGCCCTCGTCGCGATGCTGGCCGTATTGAAATCGGGAGGCGCGTACGTGCCCTTGGAGGTCGATCAGCCCGAGCGTCGACTCGCGTCGATTTTGGAGGCGTGCCGGCCACGGGCCATCGTAGCTCACGAGCGACTCGGCACACGGCGGCAGGTCCTGGAAGCTACCGGCGCGCGGCTCGTGTGGCTCGATGACGAGCTCAGCCAGCAAGCGATCGCGCAGCAGGAAGACGGCAATCTCGAGCTGACCTCAGCGCCTGAAAGCCTGGCCTACGTCCTCTTCACGTCGGGCTCGACCGGCCGTTCCAAAGGGGTGTGCGTCGAGCATCGGCAGATCGTGAGCTACGTACTGGGGATGGCCGAGCAGCTGGCGCTACCTGCCCGCCCCGCTTTTGCAACGGTTTCTACCCTGGCTGCGGATCTGGGTAATACGGCGATCTTCGGAGCGCTCTGCTACGGCGGCACCCTCCACCTGATCTCGCGCGAGCGGGCGATCCACCCGGCGGCCCTGGCAGACTATGCGGATCAACACCGCATCGACTGTCTGAAGATCGTTCCCAGCCACCTGGAAGCCCTCTTGACGCCGGCCCACGGTAGCCGCCTGCTGCCTCGCCGCAGCCTGGTGCTCGGTGGCGAAGCGTGTCGTTGGCGGCTGATCGAAGCCGTAAGCGAGCTCGCGCCAGAGCTGGACATCTTCAATCACTATGGGCCCACGGAGACCACGGTCGGCGTGCTGAGTCACCGCGTGACAGGCCGGGAGCGGCCACCGGCAGCAGCTACGGTACCGATAGGTAGCCCGTTCCCAAACACCCTTCGCTTTGTGCTCGATGGTGATCTTCGGCCGCGCTCGCTGTGGGCTACCGGCGAGCTGTTCCTGGGGGGAGCTGGACTCAGCCGGGGTTACCTGAGGCAGCCGGCATCTACCGCCCAGGCGTTCGTGCCCAACCCGTTCGGCGAGCGGCCAGGAGAGCGGCTCTACCGCACCGGGGACCGCGTTCGCCAGCTACCCGCGGGCGTCGTGGAGTTTCTGGGGCGGATCGATCGACAGATCAAGCTGCGGGGTTTTCGCATCGAGATCGGAGAGATCGAAGCCTGTCTGGCGAGCTGTCCAGCAGTGGCCGAGACGGTTGTCGAAGTGCGGAAAGATGCAGTCGGGGAGCAGCGCCTCGTCGCGTACACCGTGCTGGCCGATGAGGTCGAGGTGGGGGCTTTGAGGGAATACCTCGCCGCGCGCCTGCCGGATCATATGGTTCCGTCGGACCTCATCATGCTGCCGGTGATGCCCTTGACGGCCAACGGCAAGGTCGATCGTCAAGCGCTGCCCTATCCATCGCAGCAGGAGCTGACGGTGGGCTACGTAGCCCCGCGGACGCAGGCCGAACAGCTGCTGGCCGCAATCTGGGAAGACCTGCTGGGGCAGGAGCGAGTCGGCTCGGGGGATGACTTTTTCCGGCTGGGAGGGCACTCGTTGCTGGTCGTTCAGCAGATCGCCCGGGTCGAGGAGACCTTCGGTGTCGAGCTGCCTCTGCCGGTGGTATTCGAGAATCCGATGCTGCGTGACCTGGCGCAGCGTCTCGAAGCCATGGCGAACGAGCAGGAAGGTGCGACGCCACCCGCCATCGAGCCGATGCCATCGGCAGCGGAGAAGGTCCTCTCATTCGCCCAGGAGAGGCTGTGGTTCCTGGAGCAGTTCGAGCCGGGTACCGCGGCTTACAACATCGCTGTCGCCTTGAGGATCACCGGTCGCCTCGAGGTGGACGCGCTGCGGCGCAGTCTTGAGCACATCGTGAGCCGTCACGAGCTGCTGCGCTCGAGCTATCCGGCGGTCGAAGGGCGTCCGGTCGTTCACGTCGAGTCGGCCGGTGCCATCGAGCTGCCCACCGTCGATCTGTCTGGCCTGTCCGAACCCCACCGGTCGATCACCAGCCGGCGCCTGGCGATCGACGAGGCGCGGAAGCCGGTCGACGCGACGCGGCCAGCGCTACTCCGCCTGCGACTCTTGGCGGTCGGGCCCGAGGAATACCATCTGCTGCTGACGGTGCACCACATCGTCGCTGATGCCTGGTCCAGAAATCTCTTCGTGAGCGAGCTGTTGGCGAGTTACCGGAGCTACTCACGTGGCGGGGTCCCTGCCCTGAAGGCATTGCCCATTCAGTATGCTGACTTTGCTTATTGGCAGCGCCGATGGCTGCGCGGTGAGGTCCTCGAGGGTCAGATCGCCTATTGGCGTGAGCAGCTCGGTGGCCTGCAGCCGCTCGATCTGCCGACGGACCGCCCTCGTCCCGGGGTGCAGACCTACCGGGGCTCGCGGATCGCTTTTGGTCTACCGAGCTCTCTGCGTCGCGAGCTGACCCAGCTCGGCCGCGAGCGCGGCTGTACGCTCTTCATGACGCTGGCGGCCGCCTTTCAGATCCTGCTCCATCGGCACTCGGGACAGCACGACTTTGCTGTCGGCACTCCGACGCTCAACCGGACACGGGCTGCGACGGAGGATCTGATTGGACTCTTTCTGAACATGCTGGTACTGCGATCGGACGTCGACGATGCCGTCACGTTCGGCGATCTGCTGCAGCGGGTTCGCAAGACCATGATGGGCGCCATGGCCCATCGGGAGCTGCCCTTCGAGAAGCTGGTCGAAGAGCTCCAACCGGAGCGCACGACGAGCCACTCGCCGCTCTTCCAGGTGATGTTCACGCTTCAGAGCCTGCGTTTTGAAAATCTCGATCTCCCCGGCCTCGGCGTCAGCCAGGTCGAAATACCCAACACTACGGCCAAGTTCGACCTGACGCTTTACCTGGAAGAGGAGGGCGAGGCGCTGAGTGGTGTCATGGAATACAAGAGCGATCTCTTCGACGCCACGACCATCCAGCGAATGCTCGCCCAATACCGTCATCTGCTGACCGGTCTGTGCCGGCGAGCCGATGCCCCTGCCTCGTCGGGCGCGCTGCTCGGCGCCCCGGAGAAGCAGCAGATGCTGGTCGAGTGGAACGACAGGGAGTTGATCCGGCCGGAGCGCGAGACTCTGTGCCAGAGATTCGAGCTGCAGGCATCGCAGGTGCCCGACGCCATCGCGGTTTCCGGCGGTGGAGCGTGCCTGTCCTACGCCGAGCTCGACCGGCAGGCTGAGGGTCTGGCGCGACGCCTGCGAAGCTGGAACCTGGCGCCAGAATCGCTCATCGGCGTGTGTCTGGATCGTGATCCCAAGATGTTGGTTGCGCTCCTCGCCGTGCTCAAGGCCGACTGCGCCTACTTGCCCTTGGATCCGATGTTCCCCCGCCCGCGCCTGGCTTTCATGCTCGAAGATGCCCGGGCAGCAGGCCTGATCACCGAAGCGAGTATGGTGGAGGCCCTGCCTGAGTATCGCGGGCCAAGAATCGAGCTCGACTCGCTCGGCAGTGAAGATTCCGCACCGGTGCTCGGGCAGAGCAGCACCGGAGTGGCGCGCCGCTCAGGGGACGTGGCCCCCTTGGCCTATACGATCTACACTTCCGGTTCCACGGGCAGGCCGAAGGGGGTCCAGATCTGCCACGGATCGCTCGAGAATTTTCTCGAGTCCATGCGCTGCATGCTGGGCTTCAGCGCGGGCGATCGGCTGCTCTCGGTCACTACGCTGTCGTTCGACATCGCCGGCCTCGAGCTGTTCTTGCCATTGATCTGTGGTGGCGAAGTGAGGATCGCCGGCCGCGATGAGGCGGCTGATGCGAGCCAGCTCCGCAAGCTGCTGGTGCGCTCCAGCTCGAGCTTCATGCAGGCGACGCCGGCGACGTGGCGGGCGCTGGTCGAGGTCGGTTGGAGCGGTAGCGCAGGACTCACGGCACTTTGCGGCGGCGAGGCGCTGCCGCCGGATCTGGCAGCTGCTCTGACCGCCCGAAGCGGCGAGCTGTTCAACGTTTACGGGCCGACCGAGACGACGATCTGGTCGGCCGCTCACCGCGTATCGAAGACATCTCAAGCGGTGCCGCTGGGAAGGCCGATCGCCAACACGCAGCTGGCGCTCTACCACCCCTATCCGAGACTCGTTCCCGTCGGTGTCGCGGGTCAGCTCTACATTGGCGGGGAAGGGCTCGCCCGAGGCTACCGGCGGCGCCCGGCACTGACCGCCTCGACCTTTGTTCCCGCGGTGGGCTGCCGCCGCCCGGGCGCTCGCCTCTATGCCACCGGCGACCTGTGCCGGTGGCGGGCCGACGGCGCCCTGCAGTTCCTCGGCCGAGTCGACCACCAGGTGAAGGTCCGAGGTTTTCGCATCGAGCTGGGTGAGATCGAGGCGCACCTCGCCGACCATCCCGCGGTGCGGGAAGCTGTGGTGACCCTGCACGAGCGCGGTCCTATGGGCGCCGGTCTCGCAGCCTATGTCGTCGGGCGAGACGGCGAGGTGCCCTCACCGGCGGAGCTGCGGGCATCCCTCGCGCAGCGTTTGCCGGAGTACATGCTGCCGTCGACCTTCATCGAAATGCAGGCCTTGCCCCGCACGCCGAACGAGAAGATCGATCGCAAAGCTCTGCCGCAGCCGCAGCCTCACGCATCCTCCTCCCCCAAGGTCGCGGCCCGGACGCCTCTGGAACGTGACCTGTGTGTCCTATGGTCCCAGCTGTTGGCAGTTGACGACGTCGGGATCGACGACAACTTTTTCGAGCTGGGCGGCCATTCGCTGCTGGCGACGCGGCTGATGTTCCGGGTTCACCAGACCCTTGGCATCGAGCCGCCGCTGCGTGTCGTGTTCGAGCAGCCGACGGTGCGTGAGCTGGCGCAGGCTCTCGACCGCATCAAGGCGAAGGGCGACGGCGAGGCGAGCCTCAGCACGCTGCCGACGATTGTTCCTGACGGCCAGAACCACCACGAGCCCTTTGCTCTGAGCGACGTCCAGCACGCCTATTGGATCGGCCGCAGCAAGGCGTTCGAGCTCGGCAACGTGGGCTCCCACACATATCGCGAGCTGGCTCTGCCGGAGCTCGATGTCGAGCGCTTGCAGATCGCGCTGCGACGGCTGATCGATCGTCACGACATGCTGCGCGCGATCGTCTTGCCGGATGGCCAGCAGCAAATTTTGCCTTCGGTGCCAGCCTATGAGATCCCGGTACTCGACCTGCGGGGTTCTGCTCCCGAGGAGTCGCGTCGCCGACTGGCCGAAGTCCGCGATCACATGTCGCACCAGGTGTTCGAGACCGACCGCTGGCCGCTGTTCGAGGTGCAGGCGTCCGTGCTCGATGGCGGGCTGGTGCGGATCCACATCGGTCTCGACTATCTGATCGCCGACGGTTGGAGCATCCGGCTCATGGCTCGCGACCTCAGTCGCTTCTACGACAACCCAGATCTCGAGCTGCCGGTGCTCGAATTGTCGTTCCGTGACTACATCATTTTTGAACAGGAGCTCCAGCAGTCGGAGACTTACCAACGCTCCAAGAGCTACTGGAGTCGGCGACTCGATAGCCTGCCGCCTGCGCCCGAGCTGCCGCTGGTCACCGAACCCGGATCTTTGCGCCAGCCGCGCTTCGTTCGTCGACATGGTCAGCTCGACTTCGCTTCTTGGCAGCGGGTGCAGAAGCGTGCGGCACGGCTTGGAGTGACGCCGTCGAGCCTTTTGCTCACCGTTTTCGCCGAGATCCTGGCACGCTGGAGCAAGAGTCCGAGGTTCACGCTCAACATCACCTTGTTCAACCGCTTGCCAGTGCATCCGGAGATCGATGATGTAGTCGGCGACTTCACCTCGCTGAATCTGCTGGAGGTGGACGCCTCGGCGCGGATACCGTTCGAACTTCGGGCGCGATCCATCCAGGAGCAGCTGTGGGAGGATCTCGAGCACCGCCTGGCAGGCGGGATCCAAGTGATGCGCGAGCTGGCCCGCCGCCGCGGCCAGATCGCTGCCGCCCTCATGCCGGTCGTCTTCACCAGCTTTCTGATCCACGGTCGATCCCCGGCCCGAAGCCAGCCGGCTCGGCGCGACGAATCGGCGGCAGCGGGAACCGGGCTGGTCTACAACATCACGCAGACGCCTCAGGTCTGGCTCGATCATCAGGTCACCGAGCGCGATGGCGAGCTCATTTTCAACTGGGACGCCATTGAAGCACTTCTGCCAGCGGGCCTGCTCGATGACATGTTCGAGGCTTACTGCGGGCTGCTGCGAGACCTGGCCAGCCGCGAGGAGAGCTGGGACGCGGTCGATCATCGGTTGTTACCCGAGCGGCAGCTCGAGACCCGGGCAAGCATGAACGCCACCGAGGTGGCTGCCCCGGATGAGCTGCTCCACGTCCCGTTTCTCCGCCGCGCTACAGAACAGCCTGAGGAGCTCGCCGTGATCGACCCGCGGCGGTCGCTGAGCTACGGTGAGCTGCGGGGCCTGGCGGGAGGTCTGGCGCGGCGGCTGGCAGCCGATGGGGCGCGGTGCGGCAAGCCGATCGCAGTCGTGATGGAGAAGGGGTGGGAGCAGGTGGTGGCGGTCCTGGGCATCCTCGAAGCCGGCGCCGCCTACCTCCCGATCGATCCTGCGCTGCCTCATCAGCGGCTGCTTCACCTGCTGGAGAAGGGCGAGATCGAGCAGGCGGTGATCCAACCCTGGCTGGAAGACAAGCTCGACTGGCCAGAAACGATACGGCGTATCCCGGTCGACGCGGCGGAGTCCGAAACTTCAGAGCTCGTTCTCACACCGTTCACTGCGGCCTCGCACCCGGACGATCTGGCCTACGTGATCTTCACCTCGGGCTCCACCGGCTCGCCCAAAGGCGTAGCGATCCGCCACCGCGGTGCGATGAACACGATCGTCGATATCAACCGCAGGTTCCGGATCGAGGCGGGAGACCGTGTGCTAGGCCTGTCGTCGCTCAGCTTCGATCTTTCGGTCTACGACGTCTTCGGCATCCTGGCTGCTGGCGGCACTCTGGTTCTCCCCGGTTCGACGGCGGCGCGGGATCCGGGCCATTGGCTGGACCTCATTCGTCGGCACCGGGTCACAGTGTGGAATTCAGTCCCGGCGCTGATGGAGATGCTCGTGGAGCACGAGGTCGCCGAGGGTCTCGGCGACCTCCGGCTGGTGATGTTGAGCGGCGATTGGATTCCGGTCACGCTGCCAGAGCGGGTGCAGGAGGTGACTGGAGGGACCGAGCTGGTGAGCCTTGGCGGAGCTACCGAGGCGTCGATCTGGTCCATTCTCTATCCGATCGATCGGGTCGATCCGACGTGGCACAGCATTCCCTACGGTCGACCCATGGACAACCAGCGATTCCACGTCTTGAACGAGCGCTGGGCTCCGTGTCCGACCTGGGTTCCGGGACAGCTCTACATCGGCGGCCTGGGTCTGGCCGACGGTTATTGGCGCGACGAGGAGCGCACGAGCGCGAGCTTCATTCGCCATCCGGAGACGGGCGAACGGCTCTATCGAACCGGCGATCTGGGGCGCTACCAGCCAGACGGCAACATCGAGTTCCTCGGCCGTGAGGACAATCAAGTCAAGGTCCGTGGCTATCGCATCGAGCTGGGAGAGATCGAGGCGGTCCTCGAGCGACATCCGAGAGTCCGAGCGGCGGCGGTGGCCGCGGCGGGAGAGGCGCGCGCCAAGAAGCGGTTGATCGCTTATGTGGTCGCGTCGGGCGTTACGGCTCAGGCTTCGGCCCAACCTCCGCGGGCGGCCAAGTCCCCGACGCCGCCCCTCACCACCAGCGGGGTCGCCGTCAGCGGTATGAATGCCGATGAGCGCACGGCGTTCGTGCTCTCCGAGCCGGGGTTGCGTCGCGACGTCGAGGAGCTGCCATACCTCGATCTGCCTGCGTTGGCGGGTCGTGCGGACTGCGGCCGTGACGATCGACCCCGCCGGACCCATCGCCGGTTCCAGCCGTCTGCAGTGACAGCCGAGCAAATCAGCGCGCTGCTCGCCAGCCTGAGCCAGCTGCGATTCGAAGATTCGGCGCTGCCGAAGTACCGCTACCCATCGGCGGGCAGTCTGTACCCGGTGCAGGTTTACGTTCATGCGCGAGACGAACGCGTGTCGGGGCTATCTGAGGGCTTCTACTATTACCACCCGAAAGACCATCGGTTGGTACGGCTCGCTGAGCAGGTGGCGCTCGATCGCGGGCTTTACGCGGAGGTCAATCGGCCGGTCTACGACGGCGCCGCCTTCGGCATTTTCTTGATTGCCAATCTCGCCGCGATCGAGCCACTCTATGGCGCCGTGGCGCGCGACTTCAGCCTGCTCGAGGCGGGATACATGGGGCAGCTCCTGATGTCGACAGCCCCTGATGCCGAGCTTGGCCTCTGCCCGATCGGCGCTGTCGAGATCGATGGCCTGCGCTCGGCTTTCGGTTTGGGTGCGGAGCACGAGCTGCTTCATAGTTTTCTGGGCGGCGCGGTGAAGTCGGCGGCCGCCACCACCGTGGCTCGCTCCGAGACCAGCCGCGCGACGCTCGTCGACCAGCTGCAGGCCGTATGTGCGCAAGAGCTGCCTGCCTACATGGTGCCAGCGCAATTCGTTCTGATGGACTCCCTGCCGCTGAGCGCCAACGGCAAGGTCGATCGTACCGCCTTGCCGACACCGGGCGAGGTGTCCTCGAAGCCGACCTATGCCGCTCCCAAGACGGAGCTGCAGCGGCAGCTGGCGGAGATCTGGCAGTCGGTCTTGGGAGTCGATCGCGTTGGGTTGGATGACAACTTTTTTGATCTGGGTGGCGATTCGATCACCCTGGTGCAAGTACACAATCAACTTCGGACGACCCTGAACCTGGAGATTTCCATCGTCCAGCTGTTCGCCAATCCGAACCTGTCGGCACTATCCCAGGCCCTCGACAATCCTGCCGAGGCCGCTGAGGTTGACGAGGGGCGGCAGCGAGCCGAGGCCCGCCGCTCCGCTCGGGGACGTCGCAGACGACGTCATCGACGGCCGAATCACGGCGCTGGAGACGACATTCATGGCTGATACGAGAGCTCACGACGCTGCCGAAGGCGTAGCGATCATTGGGATGAGCGGTCGCTTCCCGGGAGCCCGTGACCTCCCTGCCTACTGGCAGAACCTCCGAGAGGGCGTCGAGTCGGTCGAGTCCTTGACCGACGAGCAGCTCAGCGAAGCTGGCGTCGAAGCGTCCGAGAGCGCGCATCCCGCCTACGTGCGTTCAGCCTCGTATCTCAAGGGGATCGAGCTGTTCGATGCCAATGTCTTCGGATTGACTCCCCGCGAGGCGGAGATCCTGGATCCGCAGCAGCGCCTGTTGCTGGAAACGGTTTGGGAGGCTCTGGAAGACGCCGGCTATGACAGCTGGAGCTATCCGGGCAGGATCGGCCTATACGCTGGTGGGCGCCGTAGCGACTATCTGCTCTTCCACCTCTCGAGCCGTCCGGAGCTGTTGGCTTCGCTGGGAGCGTTTCAGGTCTTTCTCGGCAACGACAAGGACTATCTCGCTACGCTGACGTCCTACAAGCTGAACCTGCGCGGGCCGAGTGTCAGCGTTCAGACGGCGTGCTCGACCGGACTGGTGGCGACCCACTTCGCCTGCGAGGCGCTGCTCAATGGAGAGTGCGATCTGGCGCTGGCGGGGGCCGTCGCCCTGCGGCTTCCCCAGCAGGCCGGATATCTGCACCTCGACGGCGGGATCTTGTCGCCGGATGGCCGAACGCGAACCTTCGACGCGCGAGCTGCTGGCACCGTATTCGGTAACGGCATCGGCGTCGTCGTGTTGAAGACGCTGGCGGACGCGCAGCGCGATGGCGACCGGGTTCTCGCTGTGATCCGCGGCTCAGCGATCAACAATGATGGCTCTCAGAAAGTCGGCTTTACCGCGCCCAGCGTCAACGGCCAGGCAGCCGTCGTGTCTGAAGCCCTGGAGGTCGCCGGAGTCGAGGTTGACTCGATCGACTACATCGAGGCTCATGGCACCGGTACCGCCATGGGGGATCCGATCGAGATCGAGGCTCTCAGCAAAGTCTACCGTCAGCAGACCGAAAAGCGTGGCTCGATCGCCATTGGGTCGGTCAAAACCAATCTAGGCCACCTCGACACGGCCGCCGGACTCGCTGGCCTGATCAAGACGATACTGGCGCTGCAGCATCGTGAGATTCCGCCGAGTCTGCACTTCGAAGAAGAAAATCCGCGCATCGACTTGGGCGCGAGCCCGTTCTATGTCAACTCCCGCTTGCAGCCATGGGAAGCTGGGGCAGGCCCCCGCCGGGCTGGTGTGAGCTCATTCGGAATCGGTGGCACCAACGCTCATGTCGTGGTCGAGGAGGCGCCTGTTCGCCAAGCTTCAGGCCCTTCGAGATCTCACCATCTGCTGACGCTTTCAGCGGCGACACCCGAAGCGCTGGCAGCGAGGACGGACGACTTGCGCTCTCACCTGGAGCGTCATCCGGAGAGTAATCTGGCGGACGTCGCCTACACCCTGCGGGTCGGCCGTCGGCGCCTGCAGCATCGGCGCATCGTCACCGCCCGCGATGCCCGCGATGCGGCGGTTGCGCTGGCAGTGGGGTCGGAACGGCTTCTGGAATCTCATGGCGCGAGCTCCGATCGGCCGGTCGCCTTCCTGTTTCCTGGCCAGGGGGCGCAGTACGCCGGGATGGGACGAGAGCTTTATCGCGAGGAAGCCGTCTATCGGCGTGAGGTGGATCGGTGCTGTGACCTGCTGCAATCCCGGCTCGGCCTGGATCTGCGTCAGCTCCTGCATCCGCCGGAAGGACAGGTGGAGACCGCGGCGCTGAGGCTCGCTGAGACTCGTTTCACTCAGTCGGCTCTGTTCGTGGTCGAGTATGCGCTGGCGCAGCTCTGGATGGCTTGGGGCGTCCGACCCTGGGCAATGCTCGGGCACAGTATCGGCGAGTACGTGGCGGCCTGCATCGCAGGCGTCTTCTCCCTGGAAGATGCCCTGACCATGGTGGCCGAACGCGGTCGCCTGATCCAGGAGCTGCCTACCGGCAGCATGCTGGCCGTTTCCCTCGACGAGCAGGCGGTGCGGCCACTGCTGGGTCCCAAGCTGTCGGTCGCCGCAATCAATGCCCCGCGGCAGTGTGTCGTATCCGGTCCGTCACAGGCGATCGAGGCGTTACACCAGCAGCTCGAAGCGCAAGCGGTCGAGAGCCAGAAGCTCGAGACCTCGCACGCCTTCCATTCGGCGATGATGGACGATGTCTTGCAACGCTTCGAGCGCAGCATCAGCAGCGTCGCCTTGAGCTCGCCGCGGTGCCCGTTCGTGTCGAATGTGACCGGCACCTGGATTCTCGACTCTGAGGCCACGGACCCTGGCTATTGGACGCGGCACCTGCGTCGCGCCGTCCAATTCTCGGCCGGTCTCCGGGAGCTCGCGAAAGAGCCAGACGTAGTGCTGCTGGAGGTTGGCCCAGGGGGTGCGCTCAGCTCTCTGGCTCGCAAGCACGAGTGGAACGAGCGACCGCCGATCGCCCGTTCGCTGAGGCATCGGCGCGACCGCGTCTCAGACCTGGGATTTCTGCTCGAGAACCTCGGCCGCTTGTGGCTGGCAGGCATTGAACCGGACACGGAGGCCTTCTTCGCCGACGAGCGCCGGCAGCGAGTCGCTTTGCCAACGTACCCCTTCGAGCGTCGCCGGTTCTGGATTGATCGTCAGCCGGGCAGCGCGCTGCGAGCGACCGCCAGCGAAAACGAGCGTCGATCGCTAGCCGACTGGTTCTACCTGCCTTTCTGGAAGCCGTCAGTGGCGCCGCCGCTGCCGCAGCCGATGCCCAGCGCAAGCTGGTTGATCATTCTCGACGACTCCGGGTTCGGCGAGCGGCTGGTGCAGCGCCTCGAGGAGTTGGGCCAGGAGACGTTTACGGTCACTTTTGGCGACCGTTTCGAACGTCTCGGTGAGAGGGCAGTGGTCTTGGATTCTGGCGCCGCAGATCACTATCGAAGGCTGTTCGAGATGCTCCGCCAAGACCTGTCACTGCCGACTCACGTTGTGCATCTCGGGCAGCTCGGAGGCGCGCCGAACGAAGTCTCGGACGAAGTCTCGGACGAAGTCTTCAGGCAGAGCTGCTTGGATCGCGGCTTCTACAGCCTGCTCTATCTCACTCAGGCCCTGGGAGTTTCAGGGCTGCAGGGTCCGGTCCGTCTCGGCGTGATCTCCAGTCACATGCAGCAGGTCACAGGCGAAGATGAGATCTATCCGATCCGATCCACGGCGCTTGGCATCAGTCGCGTCATTCCCCAGGAGTATCCAGGCCTCGACACCGTCAGTATCGACATCTCCCCACCATCCTCGGGGGCGGTGCCAGCTAGGCTGGTCGATGGTCTGATCGCCGAGCTGACCGGAGCCTCGCTCGATGAGGCTTGGGTCGCGTATCGTGGTCCTCGAAGGTGGCTGCGTGGCTTCGAGCCGACCCACCTGGAGGCGCCGGTGGATGACCCGCTGCATCTGCGGGACGGTGGCGTCTACCTGATCACTGGTGGCCTCGGTGGCCTCGGTCTAGAGCTCGCCTCCTTTCTGGCGCGCAAGGTGCGCGCTCGACTGATCCTGACCAGCCGTCGGACCGGCGCAGCCTCGGGTGCGTGGCGCGATCTGCCCGTGACGAGTGAGTCGGGCAGAGAGACCCGGCGCCGACTGGAGGCGCTCGGGGCTGCGGGGGCCGAGGTATTGATCCTGCGGGCCGACGCCGCCGATCGCCAGCGCATGCGGGAAGTCGTCGCTCTGATCGATCAGCGTTTTGGTCGTCTGGACGGCGTCTTACACCTCGCAGGCGTGCCTGGCGGCGGTATCCTGCAGCGCAAGTCGCGTCAGGACGTGGAAGCCGTGCTGCGCCCGAAGGTCCAAGGGTCGCTGGCGCTGCTGGCGGCCGTCGCAGATCATGAGCTCGACTTCGTGGTGCTCGCTTCCTCGGTCATCTCGTGGATCGGTGGTATCGGCCAGGCAGACTACGCGGCTGCGAATGCCTTCGTGAACGCCCTGGCCGAGGCGCGCGTGGACACTTCGAGCACTCCGATCCTGGCGGTCAATTGGGGTGGCTGGCGAGAGGTCGGCATGGCGTCCCGCGCCAGCTCGCAGTCGTCTAGCGCGCAGACAGCGTCTAGCGCGCAGACAGCGTCTAGCGCGTCGTCGTTGGCGGTGACCGAAGGCCGGCCGGCGCCCAGCGGTGCGCTCAGCAGCCGGTTGATCTCCAATGGCCACGGCGCTCAGATCTACGAGTGCCGGCTCAGTGCCGCAGAACATTGGGTGCTCGATGAGCACCGCTTGCGCGGACGAGCCGTACTACCGGGCACCGGCCTGCTCGAGCTGGCAGTAGATGCCGGCCAGGGGAGTCTCGGGCAGCACAGCGTCGAGATCCGAGACGCGGTCTTCCTGTCACCGCTCGAGGTCGCCGACCGGTCGTCTCAGCAGGTCCAGACCGTGCTCGAGGGCGCTGACGGCAGGCTTGAGTTGCGGGTCCGCAGTCGCCGGGCGGCGGACTCGGAGACGACGTGGCACGAGCACATGACCGGTACGCTGCACCGCTTGGCTGACGAGCCCGAGCCCCATCGCGACCTGAACGCCATCCGCTCGCGGCTGTCTGAGATCGAGCTTGGAGAGGAATCCAAGCTGGAAGACGAGGCGCGACGGTTTGTCGAGCTCGGTCCCCACTGGAGCAGTCTGCAGCGAGTCTGGCAGGGAGACGATGAAGGGCTGGCGCTCATCGAGCTGCCGGAGAGCATGGCAGGCGAGGTGAAGGACTTCACCCTCCATCCCGCCTTGCTGGACGTCGCGACCAGCTTTGGCCTGAGAGCCAAGGCGAGCACTGGCACCTACCTGCCGATGTCCTACTCCCGGTTGAAAGTTCGGGCACGGCTACCTCATCGGCTTTATAGCTGGGTTCGTTATGCCGGTGGCGAAGACGCGGCCAAGGAAGTCCTTGGGTTCGACGTCACCTTGATGGCGGAAGACGGCCGTGAGGTCGTCGATATCCGCGGCTTGTCGCTACGCAAGGTGGCGGTACCCGCGATGGACGGCTCGCCCGCGGCAGACAGTTCGTCCGCGACGGACAGCTCGCCGCAGCAGGTCGCCCCGGAAGACCGCGGGCGGATCTCGCCAGCTGAGGGAGTAGAGACGTTCGAACGGCTTATCGCGACCACCTGTCCCCCCGTAGTGGTGGTGAATCCACGAGATCTCAGCGCTGCGCTCGAACGGGCGAAGGCGCCGCATGAGCCGGTTTCGCCGAGCGCGGCGGAGCATCGTGAGGGGCATGGACGCCCTCAGCTCGCCACGCCCTACCTGGCGCCCAGAAACCAGATCGAGGAAGGGCTGGGTGAGCTATGGCAACAGGCCCTAGGCATCGATCGGCTGGGCGTCAACGACAGTTTTTTCGAGCTCGGCGGCAACTCGCTGCTGGCCCTGCGCCTGGTTTCCGACCTACGGGAGATCTTCGAGGTCGAGCTGCCGGTGGCGCAGATCTTCGAGACACCGACGGTAGCCCGGCTGGCCGAGGCTATTGTCGGGTTGCTGACCGAGGAGGCGGATGGGGAGTCGTTGGACGAAGCTCTCGACGAGCTCGCTCAACTTTCCGATGATCAAGTCGAGGCACTGTTGGCCGAGGACTCGGCCATAACCGAAGAGAGGTCTGCTCATGACTGAAACTCGGCCGGCGGTCGCCGACCTATCACCCGCGAAGCTGAGGCTGCTCGCTCGCCGGTTGAAGGGTAAGAAGCAACGTAGCGCCAAGGTTCTCCCACCGATCGTTCCGAATCCTGCGGATCGACTCGAGCCGTTCCCGCTCACCGACGTACAGCAAGCCTATTGGTTGGGCCGCAGCGACCTTTTCGAGATGGGCAATGTCGCATCCCATGGCTACAGCGAGCTCGAGTTTCAAGGGCTGGATATCGCGCGTTTGCAATCCGCGTGGGATCTTCTGATCACGCGTCACGACATGCTGCGAGCAATCGTTACCGAAGATGGCCAGCAGCAGGTTCTGGAGCGCGTCCCTCCCTACGAGATCGAGGTTCTCGATCTGCGTGGCCGGGAGTCAGCGGTGATGGAGAGCGAGCTCGAGGACGTTCGCCGTCGTATGTCCCATCAGGTGCTGCCGGCGGATCGCTGGCCACTGTTCGAATTGCGCGCGACGCGACTCGATGACGATCGGGTTCTGTTGCATCTGAGCTTCGATATCCTCATCGCAGACCTGTGGAGCTTTCGTCAACTCCTCCAGGAGCTCAATCAGCTCTATGAGCAGCCGGGTGTCGAGCTGCCGCACCTCGACATCACGTTCCGAGACTATGTGGTGGCCGAGGTCGCTCTCGAAGGCTCGCCGCAGCTCGAACGCTCCAAAGCGTACTGGCTTCGGCGGCTGCCGGAATTGCCCGCTGCTCCACAGCTGCCGCTGGCGTGCGACCCGGCTTCCCTGGCGCAGCCGCGCTTTCAGCGTCGCCGCGCAATTCTGGACGCGCGCGCCTGGCGCTGGCTCAAGAAGCGCGCGTCACGCTCCGAGCTGACCCCGTCGGGACTGCTGCTAGCGGCGTTTTCGGAAGTGCTGGCGACGTGGAGTAAGGATTCGCTGTTTACGGTCAACGTCACCTTGTTCAATCGGTTGCCGCTGCATCCGCAGATCAACCAGGTAATCGGCGACTTTACCTCGCTGACCTTGCTGGCCGTCGACGGATCCCGCGCCGGCTCGTTTGAAGAACGCGCTCGGGCCATCCAGCAACAGCTCTGGAAAGATCTCGAGCATCGACATTTCGGCGGCGTCCGAGTGCTCCGCGAGCTGGCTCGCGACGCCGGTATGGCGGCCCCTCGCAGCCTGATGCCGATCGTTTTCACGAGCGCGCTCTTCGAGCAGGCGGCCGACGAGGACGGCGCGGATGTCGAAGAGAGCCCAGGTGGCAGGACCCGAAGATCCACACCTGGACCAGGTATCTCTCAAACGCCGCAGGTGTGGCTCGACCACCAGGTGCGGGAGCAGGAGGGAGAGCTGGTTTTCAACTGGGATGCGGTCGAGGATCTCTTCCCGGAACAGCTTCTCGACGACATGTTCGACGCCTATTGCGGTCTGCTGGAGCGCCTGGCGGAATCCGAGAGGCACTGGACCTCGTCACGTCGCGACCTGCTTCCTGCAACACACCGAGCGATGCAGGCTCGGGCCAACGACACGGTCGGAGCAGATCCGAAGCTCCTGCTGCACGAGCCGTTCGAGCAGCAAGCCGCCCAGCGGCCCGGCGCGGTGGCCGTGATTGCCAAGGATCGAAGATTGAGCTACGGCGAGCTGCAAAGCTGGTCGAGGGCCTTGGGGCGCCGGCTGCGGCAGCGTGGAGCCAGGCCGAATCAACTGGTCGCGGTGGTCATGGAGAAGGGCTGGGAGCAGGTCGTGGGGGTCTTGGGCATTCTGCAATCCGGAGCCGCCTATCTGCCGATCAGCGCTGACCTTCCGGAGGCGCGGATCCATCACCTGCTGGCCCACGGCGAGGTCTCGTTGGCCGTGACCCAGAGTCGAGTCGACGGTGAGCTGGCATGGCCGGAGGGGGTGAAGCGCGTGCTCGTCGACGAGCTTGAGCCCGGCGAGCACGAGGCGCCGCTGTCGCCGGCCCAAAAGCTCGAGGATCTCGCCTACGTTATCTTCACGTCGGGTTCGACGGGGCAGCCCAAGGGCGTCATGATCGACCATCGGGGAGCGGTCAATACGATCCTCGACATCAATGATCGGTTCTCGGTGGGGCCGGAAGATCGCGTGCTGGCCCTGGCTTCTCTGGGCTTCGACCTCTCGGTCTACGACGTGTTCGGCTTACTCGCTGCCGGCGGGACGTTGGTGTTGCCGGAACCCTCAGCTGCGCGCGACCCAAGCCGCTGGCTACAGCTCGTGCTCGAGGCCGAGGTCACGATCTGGAACTCGGTGCCGGCTTTGATGGAGATGCTGGCGACCTTCGAGCATCCAGATCAGCGTCAGGCTTTGAGCCGCTTGCGACTGGTGATGATGAGCGGGGACTGGATCCCAGTGAGCCTGCCGGATCGCCTGCGGCAGCTTGGCGGCGAGACCGAGATCATCAGCCTCGGCGGGGCGACGGAGGCTTCGATCTGGTCGATTCTGTATCCGATCGAGGACGTGGATCCTGAGTGGTCCAGTGTTCCCTACGGTCGCCCGATGCGCAATCAGCACTTCTACGTCTTGGACCAGAGTCTGGAAAGCCGGCCTCAGTGGGTCCCGGGGGACCTGTACATTGGCGGTATCGGCCTGGCTCTCGGCTATTGGCGCGATGAGGAGCGGACCTCGGCGAGCTTCGTGAGGCATCCCGAGAGCGGCGAGAGGCTGTATCGAACCGGTGACCTCGGACGCTACTTGCCGGACTCGAACATCGAGTTCCTAGGCAGGGAAGATCTCCAGGTCAAAGTGCAGGGGCACCGGATCGAGCTGGGAGAGATCGAGGCTACGTTGGAACGTCATGCAAGCGTGAGGTCTGCGGCGGTCATGCCGGTGGGGCAGAAGCGGGCTTACCGCCACCTGGTGGCCTACGTCGTGCCCGAGCTGCCGGACGCGCTCGATCTCGAAGCGCTGCGCTGCCACCTCGAATCACGATTGCCTGACTACATGGTGCCCAAGTCGTGGAGTGTCCTGGACGCCCTGCCCCTGACCTCGAACGGCAAAGTCGACCGGCGCTCCCTGCCGGATCCCGAAGCGGTAGAAGGTGAGCCTACAGTGGAATCGGTCGCTCCGCGGACGCCTATGGAACGGGAGCTGGCCGCACTCTGGACTCAGGTACTCGAGCTTGAAGAGGTCAGCGTACACGACAATTTCTTCACCCGGGGCGGCAACTCTCTGCTGGCGATCCAGCTCGTCATGCGGGTGCGGGAGTCCTTTGGCGTCGAGGTGCCGCTGCGCGGCCTGTTCGACGCCCCGACGATCTCCGAGCTGACCGAGCTGGTGGGACGTTTGCGAGCCGAGGTTGCCGAAGGAGAGTCCGCGGGCGAAGTGCCTCGCACTACCCCCGACCCCGACCGTTTGCACGAACCCTTCCCGCTGACGGACATTCAGCAGGCTTATTGGATCGGCCGCACGGAGCTCTTCGAGCTCGGCAATGTCGCCTCCCACGCCTACAGTGAGATTATGGCCCGAGAGCTGGATCTGGACTGGCTCAGCTCGCTCCTGCGCCAGCTGATCGAACGCCATGCGATGCTGCGCACGGTGTTCTTGCCCGATGGTCGCCAGCGGGTTCTCGAGGAGGTGCCGCCCTACGAGATCGAAGTCCTCGATCTACGGGGGGTGGCTGAGCAGGAAGCAGAGCGGCAGCTGAACGAAGTGCGCCGGCAGATGTCGCACCAGGTGATGCCAGCGGATCGCTGGCCACTTTTCGAGGTGCGGGCGACGCTGGAGGACGAGGACGCGACCCGACTACATGTCAGCATCGACATCCTGGTCGCAGATGGCTGGAGCGCCTGGCTATTGCGCAAGGATCTTGGGCGGATGGCGCGAGGTGAGCATCTGGAGCCTCTCGCATTCTCCTTCCGCGACTACGTTGTAGCAGAGACGGCCCTCGAAGGCTCGCCGCTCATGCGGCGATCAGAAGCTTACTGGCGGGATCGCCTGCCGACACTGCCGCCCGCTCCTCAGCTGCCTCTGGCGAAGGATCCGGGTTCACTCGAGCAGCCACGCTTCCGTCGCCGTCGCGGGCGTCTTGCTGCGGGCGACTGGCGCCGTTTGAAAGAGCGGGCCCGAAGTCGTGGGATCACCCCTTCGGGCGTCCTGCTGGCGGCCTTTGCCGAAGCCCTGGCGACCTGGTGCAAAGAGCCGCGGTTTACCCTAAACGTCACTACCTTCAGGCGGCTCCCGTTCCACTCTGAAGTCGACGAGGTCGTCGGTGACTTTACCTCCCTGACCTTGCTCGAGGTCGATACAGCCCTGCCGGGAGGCTTCGACATGCGGGCTCGGGCGCTCCAGGAGCAGCTCTGGCAAGACTTGGAGCATCGCTACTTCAGCGGTGTCCGGCTGCAGAGAGAGCTCGCCCGGCAGCAGGGCGGAACCCATCGGGCGTTGATGCCGGTGGTCTTCACCAGCCTGATCTTCAGCGACGGTCAAGACGACGAGGCTGAAGAAGACATTCGAGCCGGCTTGCAGCAGGAGCCCGACTTCGGAATCTCGCAGACGCCTCAGGTGTGGCTGGACCATCAAGTGCGTGAGGACCGCGGCGCCTTGGATTTCAACTGGGACGCGGTAGAGGAGCTGTTCCCGGACGGCCTTCTGGACGGATTGTTCGAGGCCTTCTACGGCCTCCTGAGTGAGCTAGCGTCGTCGGATGAGCGCTGGCGGTCAACGGAGCGGGGATTGATCCCTGCCGACCAGCGAGCGCTGTGCGCCGAGGTCAACGCTACCGAATCGCCGATTTCCCTGGAGCTGCTGCACATGCCATTCGAGCGCCAGGCCGCTCAGCACCCGGAGCACCTGGCGCTGGTTGCTGGCGCCCGGCGTCTGAGCTATGGTGAACTGCAGTGCCGGGCTCGCTCGCTCGGCCGAAGGCTACGGGCCAGCGGCGCGCGACCGAACCGCCTGGTCGCCGTCGTCATGGAGAAAGGCTGGGAGCAGGTAGTGGCGGTCTTGGGAGTGACGGCATCGGGAGCTGCCTACCTGCCGATCGATCCCGCGCTGCCGGAGGAGCGCGTCCACTACCTGCTGGCCCACGGTGAGGTAGAAATGGTGCTCACCCAGGCACGGATCGATACCCGTCTGGCCTGGCCGGCGGAAGTCGAGCGCATTCGGGTTGACGAGCTCGAGGCCACGGCCGACGAAGCGCCTCTCGAGCCGATTCAGGAAGCCCAAGATCTCGCTTACGTCATCTTCACTTCGGGCTCCACCGGGCTGCCGAAGGGGGTGATGATCGATCATCGTGGCGCCCTGAATACGATCCTCGATATCAACCAGCGATTCGCTGTCGTCCCTGGCGATCGGGTTCTGGGGCTGTCGTCGCTGAGCTTCGATCTCTCGGTTTGGGACATTTTCGGTACGTTGGCGGCGGGTGCGACTCTCATCTTGCCGGAGGCTGCGAGCCTGCGCGATCCTCAGCGCTGGTCGCAGCTCGTTGCGGCGGAAGAGGTGAGCGTATGGAATTCGGTGCCGGCGCTGCTCGAGATGCTGACCGAGTATGGCAAGAACCGGCCGGACATCGAGCTGGGATCGTTGCGGCTGGCCATGCTGAGCGGCGACTGGATCCCGCTGGGCCTGCCGGACAAGCTCCGCGAGCTGGCGGGGGAGCTAGAAGTCATCAGTCTGGGCGGCGCGACCGAGGCGTCGATCTGGTCGATCCTGTTTCCGATCGAGGCCGTCGACCCTGAATGGCCGAGCATTCCCTACGGGCGGCCAATGATCAATCAGCAATTTCACGTCCTGGACGCGGCCTTGGAACCGCGTCCGGTCTGGGTGCCAGGCGAGCTTTGCATCAGCGGCATCGGCCTCGCCCAGGGTTATTGGCGGGACCCTGAGAAGACCGCGGCCAGCTTTATCAAGCACCCGCGGAGCGGTGAGCGCCTCTACCGCACGGGCGATCTCGGACGGGTTCTGCCCGACGGCACGATCGAATTTCTTGGACGCGAGGACTTTCAGGTCAAGATTCAAGGTCACCGGATCGAGCTCGGAGAGATCGAGTCGGTCCTGGAGCAGCATCCTGGCGTGCGCTCAGCGGTGGTAGCGCCAGTCGGCGAGGCGCGAGCCTACCGGCAGCTTGCCGCCTATCTCGTGCCCGATAGCAACGCTGCAGTTGGCAGTGACGAGTCGGCTGGAGAGGGCGATCCGGCGGTGCGTTCGGCGACATTCGATGCGGACCGACGAGAAACGCGAGACACAGCACCGCCAGGAAGTGTGGCCCTCGCCTCACGGCAGTCGACCCGAGGCGTTCAAATTGCCTTCCCCAGTGACCGATCCAAGGCGCTCGGGCCGATGCCTGGCGAAGCGTTCTATGAATTGCTCGGTGTGCTGCAGCAGGCCCGGCTCAGCGACCAGCCGCTGCCCAAGTACCGTTATCCCTCAGCAGGCGATCTCTACGGCGTCCAGGCGCTGGTCTACGTGCAGCCGAACCGAGTCGAAGGAGTGCCCGGCGGCTCCTACTACTACCATCCGATCGATCACTGCCTGGTGCGGCTGTCCGAGCGGCGGCTGTACGCTTCGGATCTCTTCCCTGCTGCGACCGCCGAAGTATTCGAGAGCGCTGCCTTTACAGTGTTTTTGGTCGGTGAGCTCGACGCGGTGGCGCCAATCTACGGTGCGGATCTGGCACCTGCATTTCTCGCTTTGGAAGCGGGGTATATCGCTCAGGAGCTGACGACATCGGCGGCCGGACAAGGTCTCGGATTGACCCTGCTGGCGGGTGCCGCTCGAGAGCCTTTGCGTACGGCCTTCGCGCTGAAAACCAGCCAGGTCGTGCTCTTCGGCTTGGCTGCAGGCGAGGGGGATTCCGCGCGCGGCGATGAGGCTGTGTCCTGGGCTGACGCCGTCGATTGGGGTGCTGCGACCGGATCCCCCGATTCTCTGCGCGCCCAGGCCGAGATCGCTCTGGCATCGACTCCGCAGCAGGCGCCGCTGAGCCAGCTAGAACGCCTCGAGCTCAAGCTCCGCCAGCCGGGCATCCGGCGAGAGAGCGGTTTGCCGACAGTGTCTCTGCCTAAGCCAGAGCAGGATGCCGGGTGGCTGGAGTCCTACAGGGCCCGGCGTAGCGTACGTGAATATCTAGAGCAGCCGCTCCTGGCGGATAATCTTGGGCGCTGGTTGAGCTGCCTGCGCCAACAGGATGCCCATCTACCGGGCGGCCGCCGTTAACTCTCGGCGGCGAATCACTACTCGCTGGAGATCTACCTCTACGTCCAGCCTGGTAGGGTCGAGGGCCTTGCGGCCGGAGGTTACCGCTATGACTTCGGCTCCCATCGATTGGTGCCGTTGGCGGCGGAGCTGCGGATCGACCGCGGCCTGCATGCGGCGGTCAATCACGGCATCTTCGACTGCTCGGCGGTCTCGATCTTCCTCGTGGGCCGCTCGAGCGCCGCCCTCGCCGCCTACGGCAATTTGGCGCAAGAGCTGTTGTGCCTGGAAGCAGGGGCCCTCGGCCAGCTGCTGATGACCGAAGCTGAAAGCTGTGCCGTAGGCTGTTGCCCGGTGGGGACCTTTAGCTTTGATCGCATCCGTTCCGAGCTGGGTCTGAGCTCGGACGCCATTCTGCTCCACACCCTGTTGGCTGGCGGGGCTCCGGTCACGAAGCCGGCCGTGAAGCAAGTCGCTGAGCCGAGCACGAAGGCGCAGCCCGCCGCGAGCGAGCCACCGCGTGATGAGGATTGGGGCGCGACTCTGACCGCGTACCTGGGAGAGCGTCTGCCCGCCTACATGGTCCCGGCTACCTACACGGTGCTCGACGCGCTGCCGCTGACCTCCAACGGTAAGGTCGACCGCCGAGCGTTGCCGTCGCCGGGTGTGGCCGAGTCGGCAGCTCTGACGGATGCGTCGCCGCCCCGAGCCGGTCTCGAGCGCGAGATCGCCGGTCTAATCCAGGGGGTGCTCGGCCGAGAATCGATCGGCCGCAACGAGAACTTCTTCGAGCTGGGTGGCACCTCGGTGCAGATGGTCCAGTTCCACTACAAGCTTCAAGAAGCTCTGGGACGCGACGACATACCGATCACCGCGCTGTTCAATCAGCCCAGCATCCGGGCTCTCGCGCAGCACTTGAGCCAGGACGCTGTGGCAGAGACAACTCCTGACAACGAGCAGCGGCAGGCATCGCGAACCAGCGGGAAGGCACGCATGAAGCAGCGTCTGAAGAAGAGAAATCGTCGGCGAGGATCGGCATGAGTGGCACCTCAGAGCAAGATCAGGCGACCGGCTTGGAGATCGCGGTCATCGGCATGGATGGCCGATTCCCGGGTGCCAAGGGTCTCGAAGAGTACTGGGCCAACTTGAGCCAGGGCGTCGAATCGGTGCGCTTCTTCACCCGCGAAGAGCTCGAGAGCCGGGGCGTGGCGCCGCGCCTGCTCGACCATCCCCGCTATGTCGCGGCGATGTCGAGTCTGGACGAGGTCGAGCTCTTCGATGCCAAGTTTTTCGGCATGAGCCCGCGCGAGGCCACGATTCTCGATCCCCAGCACCGGCTCTTTTTGGAGAGCGCGTACGCGGCCCTCGAGCAGGCGGGCTATGTCCAACCCAGCTATCCCGGTGCGATTGGAGTCTTCGGAGGCGCGAGCCTGAGTGGCTATCTGGCCAATGTTCTTTCGGATCCTTCGACCGCAGATTCCGTGCCCTACCTGCAGCTGCTGTTGAGCAACGACAAGGACTATTTAGCGACCCGGGTGTCCTACAAGCTCGATCTCGAGGGGCCGAGCGTCACGGTGCAGACCGCCTGCTCGACCGCGCTGGTGGCGGTCCATCTTGCCTGTCAGAGCCTGCTCAACGGCGAGTGCGATATCGCCCTGGCTGGCGGAGTCTCCGTTCGCGTACCGCAGGAGAGCGGCTACCTCCATGCACCCGATGACATCTTCTCACCAGACGGTCACACTCGCTCTTTTGATGCCGACGCCGGCGGCACCCTATTCGGTAGCGGGGTTGGCGTGGTTGCGCTCAAGCGGCTCACCGACGCCCTCGAGGACGGCGATTGCGTGCGAGCGGTGATCAAAGGATCTGCGATCAATAATGATGGTTCGGAGAAGGCTGGATTCTCCGCTCCCAGCACTCGCGGTCAGGCCGAAGTTGTCCGTGCAGCCCTCGACATGGCGGAGGTCGAACCCGCGAGCATCAGCTACATAGAAGCTCACGGCACTGCGACGCCGCTTGGGGATCCCATCGAGATCGCGGCCCTGCGCCAGGTTTTCGACCGCGAAAGCGAGACGGCCCCCTGCGCTATCGGCTCGGTCAAGTCGAACTTTGGCCATCTCGATACCGCAGCGGGAGTGGCCGGACTGATCAAGGCCATACTGGCCCTGGAGCACCGACAGATCCCGCCGACGCTGAACTTCGAACGACCGAATCCTCGCATCGATCTGTCCGCCTCTCCGCTCTACGTCGCCGACGCATTGCAAGATTGGAAGCAGCAGGGGGCGCCACGTCGTGCCGGGGTCAGCTCATTCGGAATGGGTGGCACCAACGCTCACGTGGTGCTCGAAGAGGCGCCTTCTGCGCCGGCCTCCGCCCCTTCGAGGCCCTGGCAGCAGCTGTTACTCTCCGCTCGAACGCCCACTGCGCTCGAAGCGGCAACCGAACGACTCGCTAGCTACCTGCGTCGGCATCCTGAACGCAGCTTGGCCGACGTGGCGCATACTCTTCATCGTGGACGGCGGCTATTCGATCACCGTCGAGTCGCCGTTGGACGAAGTGTGGAAGAGGTGGCGAGCGCGCTGGAGCAGCGCGACCGTCGGAAGGTGCTCTCCGGCTGCGCTGGCGAGAGCGAACACCGCCTGGTGTTCCTGTTGCCCGGACAGGGCGCTCAGCACGTGGGCATGGGGCACGAGCTCTATCAGTCCGAGGCGGTGTTTCGGCACCACGTTGACCGCTGTGTCGAGATCCTCACGCCATGGCTTCGGGCCGATCTGCTGTCGTTGCTCTATCCAGCCGGAGCACCGACGGAAACGGCCTCAAAGCGCCTGGCTGCGACCGAGATCACTCAGCCCGCTTTGTTCGTAGTCGAATACGCGCTGGCGCAGCTCTGGATGTCTTGGGGAATTCGTCCCCAGGCGTTGATCGGCCACAGTCTGGGTGAGTATGTTGCGGCTTGCCTGGCGGGAATCTTCGAGCTGGAAGACGCGCTGGCGATTGTCGCGGCGCGCGGCCGGTTGATGAGCCGCCTGCCAGCTGGCGCGATGCTTTCAGTGCCGCTCGGTGAGAACGAAGCCGGAGCGCTGGCCCAAGGAGGCCTCTCGTTGGCAGCCGTCAACGGGACGGCGCGCTGTGTGCTGTCCGGGCCGCCGGACGAGGTCGAGGCTCTGCAGCACCGGCTCGAAGCCGATGGTGTCGAGGGTCGCGTGCTGCACTCTTCGCATGCGTTTCATTCCCACATGATGGATCCGATCCTGGGCGAATTTCGAGCTGTGGTCGCACGCATCGCTGCGAGCCCACCGCGTATTCCTCTGCTCTCCAACCTCACCGGTACCTGGATCACCCCAGAGCAGGCAACGGATCCAGACTATTGGGTCCGTCAGTCGCGCGGGACGGTGCGCTTCGCTGCGGGGCTCGAAGAGCTCTTGAGTGAGCCGGACCGGATCCTGCTGGAGGTCGGCCCGGGCAATACCCTGGCGAGTCTCGCCCGACATCAGCAAGGAGCCGCCTCGGCCGAGCCTCGGATATTGACTTCGTTGCCCCATCCCAGAGACCCCGATGCCGAGCACTGCTGCTTGCTCAAGAATCTAGGCCGCCTGGTGCTGGCGGGAGTGGAGGTGGATTGGGACGGGTACTATGGCGACGAAGTGCGGTGCCGGGTACCGCTGCCCAGGTATCCCTTCGAGCGTCAGAGGTTCTGGCTCGAGGGCCGTCGGGGCGAGCTCGAGTTAGCTGGCGGCGGAGCGAGAGTCGGCTCACAGTCTGGGGACCGAGCACAGTCTGAGGGCCGAGCACAGTCTGGGGACGGAGCACAGTCTGGGGACCGAGCACAGTCTGAGGGGCTGAGCATCGCTTCCTCCCAGTCCACGCTGGACGAATCGGAGAGCCACCCGACCGAGATACGCCTGCAAGAGATCTGGCAGCAGGTCCTCGGGCTCGATCGTATCGACCGCCAGGACCACTTTTTTGATCTGGGCGGAGACTCTCTGCTCGCCTCCCAGGTCACTTCGCGCATTCGAGAGAGCCTCGGCGTCGAAGTGTCCGTAGCATCGATGCTCGAGGCGCCAACGATCGAGGAATTGGCGGCGAAGCTGGAGGCAAGGCTCGGATCTGAACTTGAATCCCAGATTCGGGAGCCGCAACGTAGGCCGCGCGCCGACACCGCACCACTGTCGTTCGCGCAGGAGCGGCTGTGGTACCTGGACCGGTTGCATCCCGAAAACACCGCGTACAACTTGCCTTCACCTTTGCGCCTGAACGGTCCGCTCGACTTGGCGGCCCTCAGGCGGAGCTTCGGCGAGGTTGTGCGGCGGCATGAAATCCTACGCACGAGCTTCGCGGAGGCGGACAACCGGCCGGTCCAGAAGATCGCACCAAGCCTGCGCCTGACGTTGCCGGTGCTCGACCTGAGCGCCCTGCGTGCATCGGACCGCGAAGTGCAGGTGCAGAGTTTGGCGCTGCGGGACGCGCGCACCGTCTTCGATCTGAGCCGGGCACCGCTGCTGCGCCTGGCCCTGCTGCGCCTGGGGGAAACGGAGCATGTCCTGCTACTGACGATGCACCATATCGTCAGCGACGATTGGTCGATGACGATCCTGGCGCGCGAGCTGAGCGCCTTGTACGAGGCGTTTGCTCGCGGCGAAGCCTCACCCCTGGACGAGCCGCCGCTGCAGTACGGTGATTTCGCGCGCTGGCAGAGGGAGTGGCTGCAAGGTCCGACATTGTCCAAAGAGCTCGCTTATTGGCGGGAGCATATCGGCCGCGTCGAGGCGCTCCCTGAGCTGCCGACCGATCGTCCGCGTCGGTCCGGTGGGCCAGCCAAGGCTGGCTACCTCGATTTGGATCTACCCGCCGAGTGCACCACGGTACTGCGTGATCTGGCACGGCAGCAGGGCGCGACGCTCTACATGCTGCTCCTGACCCTGTTCAAGGTTGTGTTGAGCTGGTTCGCCGGGCGTCGTGAGGCGGTTGTGGGAACCTCGATCGCCGAGCGGCCGCGGCCAGAGCTGGAAGCGCTGATCGGTTTCTTCGTCAACACCCTGGTGCTGCGCAGCGATCTCTCCGGGGATCCGAGCTTCTCCGAGCTCCTAGGGCGGGTTCGCGACGTTTGCCTCGGCGCCTTTAAGCATGCTGAGCTACCGTTCGACAAGCTGGTCGAGGATTTGCAGCCGGGCCGCAGCGATCGTCGTGCGCCGCTGTTTGAAGCCTTCTTCGTGCTACACAACGCGTTGCGCGGTGGCGCCGAGGCCCGCGAGCTGGAGTTGAGCCCGCTGTGGGTTGGGCCGGGCACCGTGAGGTATGACCTGATGCTGTCGATCTCTGCGGATCGCGAACAGGTCGATGGTTTCTTTTACTACGATGCGGAGCTGTTCCACGCCACTACCGTAAAGCGCCTCGCCGGTCACTTCGAGACTCTAGCGCGCAGGGTAGCCGAGTCCCCGGACGTGACGTTGGCGGAGCTCTTGGATCTCCTCGGGGCTTCCGATCGGAAACAGCGCAGCGCTCAGAGACAGAAGCTTCGCCAGTCTCGCCTGCAGAGATTGAAATCCCTTCGAGTGCCCGCGACTGCGGCGGAGCACGACAACGCGGGAAGCCGGGTATGACCACTTCTGTCGTCGAAGATCGACTCGCAGCAGCTGCTGAGGCCACGACGGGTTTTCTATGCTCGCCGCAGCAGAGGCGGCTCTGGCGAATCCAACAGAGCTCTGGAGCTCGCGCTTTTGTCTGTAGCGGTCGCGTGCTCGTCGAAGGGGCGCTCGACGCTGAGCGTCTCCGCGAAGCCTTGAAGCGCCTGCTCGCGCGGCACGAAATCCTGCGTACTACCTATCAGCGCCCGCCCGAGCTCGAGCTCCCACTAATGGTAACCGCGGAGACGGAGCTGGTCTTCGAGCAGCGCGATCTGTGCTCCTTCGTTGGCGAGCGCCAGGCAGCCGAGATCGACCGCGAAGCACAGCGGCTGACCGCGAGACCCTTCGACTTAGCGCGCGGTGCGCTGGTACGGGTTGCACTGCTGACGCTGTCGCCTGAGCGCCATATCTTTTTGATCGGTTTGCCCGCCCTTTCGATGGACGCACCAGGGCTCCGAGCCTTGATCGAAGCTCTGTTCTCAACCTATGCCGAGCCCGCCGCCAGGGTCGAGGACGAGATTCCCTATTCGAATATCGCCCTATGGCTCGACGAGTTCCTGGAGGATGAGGAGTCCGAAGTCGCTCGGGAGCACTGGCGTGCGCGCGGCCCGGCTGTGCGGATGGGTCGGAAGCTACCCTTCGAGAGGTACCGCCGTGCGACTTCCGACTTCGCACCCGAGGCGATCTCGTGGAACCTCGAACCGCTAGGGTTGGCAGAGCTCGAGCAGCGAGCGTCCGAGCTCGAGGTGAGCCTTCAGGCGCTGCTGCTGGCAGCCTGGTGGACCGTGCTCTGGAAACGCACCTCCCAAGCTGATCTGGTACTGGGTGTCGTCTACGATGGCCGGGATTTTGAAGAGCTCGAAGCAGCCCCGGGACTGCTGGCCCGGTTCTTGCCGCTGCACCTCACCTTGGACGGGCACACCACCTTCGCCGAGCTGGCGCAGCGTATCGAGGAGCTGAGCCAGGAAGCCGAAGATTCCCAGGGGTGTTTCACCTGGGACGATCTGGTTGCCGAACCGGATGCAGCCTCACCGCGGTTCTTTCCTCTGTGCTTCGAGTATCAGAGCCTGGGGGAGCTCGAGACGAGCGGTGACCTGCGGATCTCCATCCTCGACCTGGATGCGTGCATCGACCGATTCCTCGTCAAACTGAAGTTCATCGAGAGTCGAGAAGGGTGTCGCGCCGAGCTCCGCTACGATCCGGCTGCGATCATCGCGGAAGAAGCCGACTCGCTGGCCGAGCAGACCCGAACGTTGCTCGAGCACGTTGGCTCTCTCGAGCGACTGGAAGATGCCGTGCTTTCGAGCGCCGCTGAGCGCCGCTATCTGCTCACCGAGCTCAACGAGACCGCTGGCGCTGCCCCTGACGGGCGCAGCATGCACGAGCAGATCTCCGAATGGGCGCGGCGGGCGCCAGAGCGGATCGCGGTGGTCTTCGAGGACTACTGCCTGACCTACGGTGAGCTCGACACCCGAAGCGAAAAGCTGGCGCAAACTCTGATCACGTCCGGCCTTGGGCCAGAGGAGCGGGTTGCGCTGGTGCTCGATCGCTCACTCGAGATGATCATAGCGCTACAGGCCGTACTCAAAGCCGGAGGCGCTTACGTACCGCTCGATCCAGAGGTTCCGCAACACCGTCTTGCGAGCCTACTCGAGGCCCTCGGCTCGCCGTTGATCCTCACCGAGGAGCGGCTGCTCGAGAGGCTGCCGTCCGGTTGTTCTGCGATCTTCCTGATCGACCGCTGGCAGATTGACAGGTCGGACTTCATGCCTGCACTGCCGCGGGCGCGACGGGAAAATCTCGCCTACGTTCTGTTCACTTCGGGCTCGACCGGCGAGCCCAAGCGGGTCGGGGTCGAGCACCGACAGCTCTCCAACTACGTCGCCGGCATCGTCGAGCGCTTGGGCATAACGGATGGAGCCAGCTACGCCATGGTCTCGACCTTCGCCGCCGATCTTGGCAATACGGTGCTGTTTCCAGCGCTGTCGCGAGGTGGCTGCTTGCATGTGGTGTCGCGTCAGCGCGCGGCGGATCCGGAGCGCTTGGGGCGATATTTCGACCGCTGCCGGATCGACGTGCTGAAAATCGTACCCTCACACCTGAGCGCTGTGCTGGCGCCTTCGGGCTCCGCTGCCCTGCCGCGGCGCGCTCTGATCCTCGGCGGCGAAGCCGTGTCCTGGGAGCTGGTGCAGCGGGTCGCAGCCGCGGCGCCGGGCTGCCGCATCTTCAACCACTACGGCCCCACGGAAACTACCGTCGGAGTGCTGGCCGGCACCATCGGCCGCCCGAAGGATCAGCGCCCTTCCCCATCGTTGGGGCAGCCGCTTTCGGGCTCTCGAATCTACCTGACCGGCCCCAGACTGAACCCGGTCGCCCTCGGCGTCCCCGGTGAGCTGGTCGTCGGTGGCGATGCGCCGGCTCGCGGCTACCTGGGGCAGCCGCGTTCGACGGCGTCCCGATTCGTCCCTGACCCGTTTGCCGAGTCTGCTGGCTCGCGTCTCTACCGCACTGGTGATCTGGTCGTTCACCTGGCGGAGGGTGGCCTGCGATTTCTCGGTCGGATTGATCGCCAGATCAAGCTGCGGGGGTATCGCATCGAGCTCGGTGAGATCGAAGTAGTGGCGCGCCGCCATCCGTCGGTCCGTGAGGCTGTAGTGACGGTCGCCAAAGGAGCAGGTGCGAGCGCGATGCTGGTGGCCTATGTCTTGCCGGCTTCAGGCGGGTTCGAAGTGGGCGATCTCAAGAGCGCGCTGGCCCGCAGCTTGCCGGACTACATGGTGCCTTCTGCGTTCGTAGTGTTGGACGAGCTGCCCCTGACGGCCAACGGCAAGATAGACTTCAGCGCTCTGCCGTCGCCGGACTCGGAAGGCCCCCGCGAAGCCAGTGCCGCCGCGCCCAAGACCCCGATCGAAGACGTCGTCGCCGGTATTTGGTGCGAGCTATTAGAGCGCGAGTCGGTGGGTGTCGGGGACAGTTTTTTCGAGCTCGGAGGACACTCGCTGCTGGCGATGCAGCTGCTCTCCCGCCTGCGGGAAGCGTTCGGCGTGGAAATGTCGTTACCGGAGCTCTTCGACGAGCCGACAGTAGCGGCGTCAAGCCGTGTGATCAGCGCGGCGCTGGGCGCCGAGGCCCGAGTCGAGTCGCCGCCGATCGAGCCTGTGGCGCGCGACGGTGAGCTGCCGCTGTCCTTCGCCCAGGAGCGGTTGTGGTTCGTCCACCAGCTCGCTCCAGAGAGCCCGCTCTACAATATCCCGACGAACGTCGCATTATCGCAGGAGCTCGTTCCACACGCTTTGCAGTGGGCGCTGAACGAGACTGTGCGCCGTCACGAGGTGCTCCGCACCTCGTTCCCCGAGCTTGGCGGCAAACCGCGTCAGGTGATCGCCGAGGCCGGCGCGCAGCTCCTTCCGATCATCGATCTCAGCCGGTTGGCCAAAGATCGACAGTCGCTGGAGTCCGGGCGTCTGGCGTCCGAAGAAGCAAAGCGGAGCTTCGACCTGGCGCGTGGCCCCCTTTTCCGCACCATGCTACTGCGGTTTGAACAGGGCTATCACCTGTTGATGACGATGCACCACATCATCAGCGATGCCTGGTCGATGACCCTGGTGGTCCAGGAGCTGCCCGCTCTCTATCGCGCCGGACTCGAGGGCAGGGTGAGCCCGCTGGCAGAGCTGCCGGTGCAGTACGCAGATTTCGCGCACTGGCAACGGCAATGGCTGCGCGGCGAGACGCTGCAGGAGCTGCTGCGCTTCTGGCGTGTACAGCTCGCTGATGCGCCGCCGGATCTGCGGTTGCCACTGGATCGTCCGCGCCCTGCGGTCAGAACTTCTTGGGGGCGCAGCGTGCCGGTTCGATTTTCACTGGAGCAGAGCACCGCGCTGCGCAAGCTGAGTCACGCCGCGGGCGCCACGGTGTTCATGACGCTGCTGGCGGCCTTCAAAGCGGTACTGCGCTATCGATCCGGCCAGAGTGACATCGTCGTGGGAACCAACGCGGCCAATCGGAATCAGTTTCAGTCCGAGAAGTTGATCGGTTTCTTCATCAACCAGCTGGTCCTGCGCACGGATCTCTCTGGTGACTGGTCGTTCCGGGAGCTGCTCGAGCGTGTGCGTGCTGTGGCCTTGTCGGCGTATGCGCACCAGGATCTGCCTTTTGAAAAGCTGGTGGAGGAGCTGCGGCCCGACCGCGATCCGAGCCGTCCTTTGCTATTCCAGGTCAAGGCCGAGCTGCAGAGCCGGCCTAGCCAGGCGCCGGAGCTGCGCGATTTGGAGATTACCCCCATCCCGATCGGCCGTCCACCGGTGCGCTATGACCTTCACCTATCGCTGGTCGACGACGGCGAGGGCATCTCAGGCGTGCTCTATTTCGACGATCAGCTATTCGAGACGGCCACCGTCGAAGGACTCGCTGAGCAGCTGGTGAGCGTCCTGTCTCGGGTCACGGAGCATCCCGACACCCGCTTCTCCGAGCTCGCCGAAAGCTTCGACCGAGAAGAAGGGCAAACACAGGCTCGGCTCCTCAAGGCCAAGCTGAAGCGGGTGCGGCGAAAGGCGGTCCAGGTATGAGTGGGAAGTCGATCGAGGAGGTGAGCCGCTGATGGAAGGTTATGGTCTCTCGCCACAGCAGAAACGGCTTTGGAAGCTTCAACAGGAAGGCGGCGCCGCGCCTTACCGAGCGCAGAGCGCGATTCGGATCCACGGGGCTCTCGATCGTGAGCGCCTGGCGCAAGCCCTGCAGAAGCTGGTCGATCGGCACGAGATCCTGCGCACGAGCTTCGGCTGCCCCGCCGATACCGTGATCCCGCTGCAGATCATTGCGTCCGAAGGTTGTGCTGTCGCCTTGCGGGAGCAAGACCAGCCGACGGACCAGCCCTTGGAGGGCGCTCTCGATCAGCTGCATGAGCGGCTTCGGCAGGCGCCTCGCGACCTTACAGACCAGCCCCCCTGGCAGGCTGCCTTGGCTCGCCTGGATGAGGACGAGCACCTGCTGGTCTGGAACCTGCCGGCACTGTGTGCGGATCAGCGGACCCTGGAGCTGCTGACACTCGAGCTCGCCGAGGCCTACCGTGGCACGACCGACGAAGATGCCATCCAATACGCGGATCTTGCGGAGTGGCAGAACGAGATCCTGCTCTCGCCCGAGACGCGTGGCGGCAAGAGCTTCTGGCAAAGACAAAGCCTGGCATCACTAGCGCAGTGTGAGCTGCCGTTCGAGCGCCCGGTGCCAGCAGCGGATCCTGGTTTTGCGCCTCGTTTCCTGGCGCTCGCCGCCGAAGACGTCACGGCCCGGGAGATCGCGGCGACCGCGACGGAGCTGGAGGTCGCGGAGGAGAGTCTGTTGCTCGCTTGCTGGGCGGTGGTGCTGGCGCGGTGGTGTGGGCGCCACGAGGTGACCGTAGGCGTTGCACTGGACGGACGTGATTACGAGGAGCTGCAGGGTGCGATCGGGCTCTTCGCCCGATACCTGCCGCTCGCAAGCCGCTTGGAGCCGCGCCTGTCGTTCGCTGAGCTGGTTGGCCGCGTCGAGACCCACGGGCAGCAGCTGGTCCAGTGGCAACAGCATTTCTCCTGGCAGGACGCCCTCGCCGATTCCGGGTCAGAGGCCAGGTCCGACTACCTGCCATTCGCTTTCGAATACCTGCAGCGGCCACGTCAGCTCCCTGGTGGAGAGGTGAGCTTCTCGCCGATCCGTCACGATGCCCGCATCGATCGTTTCGTCGTCCAGCTGCGCTGCGAGCGGTGGCCAGCGGAAAATGACCGGTTGGATTTCGAGCTTCACTACGACACGAATCGCTGCACGTCCAGCGATATTGCGATGCTTGGAAGGTCGTTCCTGGCGCTGGTCCGCGCTGCTGTGGAACGTCCCGGCGCGGCGCTCTGTGACCTCCAGTGGCTGTCCGAGATCGAGCGCCAGCGGCTATATACGCCGCGCGACACGGTCCGCCAGGTGTCTGACGCAGAGCTGGTGCATCGGCAGTTCGAAACCTCGGCCGCGCGTTGGCCCGACCAGCTTGCCGTGGTCTGCGAAGGTGAACGGGCGACCTACAGCGAGCTCGATCGGCGGTCCAACCGCTGGGCTCGCCACCTGCGGTCGCTCGGGGTGGGACCGGAGACCCTGGTGGGCCTCCGCCTCGAGCGCTCGGTCGAAATGGTCGTCGCGATCCTGGGCGTACTCAGGGCCGGAGGCGGCTACGTTCCGATCGATCCCCAGCTGCCGGCGGAGCGCCTCGAGTACCTGCTCGCCGACAGTGGTGTGAAAGTCCTGATCACCCGACGAGAGCTGTACGAGGCTGCATACGGAGGTCCCTGGACGACGCTGCTGTTCGAGGAGTCTGCTGCGGCGGTCCAGTCGCAGAGCCCGGCACGCCTCGAGGAGCTGGCGAGTCCGCAGAATGTCGCCTACGTGATCTACACATCCGGCTCGACGGGACGCCCGAAAGGCGTGGCGGTAGAGCACCGCCAGCTGGCGAGCTACACCCGTGCCATCCGTGAGCGCCTGCAGCTCGAGCCGGGTTGGCGCCTGGCAATGGTCTCGACCTTCGCTGCCGATCTCGGCCACACGTGTACGTTTCCGGCGTTGGCTGGTGGCGGCAGTCTGCACGTGATCTCAGCCGAGCGCGCCACCGATTCCGTCGCTCTGGGGCGGTACTTCAGCGAGCACCAGATCGACGTGCTGAAGATCGTGCCGAGCCACCTCGAGGCGCTGCTCAACGCCCCGGCCGAAACCCCGCCGCTGCCCCGACATTGGCTGGTGATGGGCGGTGAAGCCTGCCCCTGGCAGCTTGTTGCTCGCGTCCGTGAGCTCGCTCCCGAATGCCGCTTGCTCAACCATTACGGACCGACCGAGACAACGGTGGGAGCCCTCGCCCACGAAGTGATGAAGCGAGGCCCCGAGCCGGCTCCCGCTACGGCGCCTATCGGCCGAGCGCTCTCCAACAGCCGGGTCTACCTGCTCGATGACCGAGGGCAGCCGGTACCGGCTTGGATTTCTGCCCAGGCCCATATCGGTGGTGCCGGCGTGACGCGGGGCTACCTGGGGCAGCCGCGCCGCACCTCGGAAGCCTTTGTGCCCGACCCGATCAGCAGCGTGCCCGGCGCCAGGCTGTACCGCACGGGAGACCTGACCCGCTGGCTCACGGATGGCGAGGTCGAGTTCCTGGGGCGGGTGGACGACCAGATCAAGATCCGTGGATTCCGGGTCGAGCCCGGCGAGATCGCTGCAGTGCTTCGGGGCCACCCCGAGGTCGGCGCTGCGGCGGTCGTGGCGCGCGAGGATGTAGCGCGCGAAGCGATGGACGGGAAGCGGCGCCTGGTGGGCTATGTCGTGCCGGAACACGAGGCAGCGGCTATCGAGCCGGTGCAGCTGCGAGCATGGCTGAGCCGCTCTTTGCCCGCCTACATGATCCCAGCGGCCTTCGTGACGCTCGAGGAGCTTCCGCTCAATGCCAATGGCAAGTTGGACCGTGGCGCCTTGCCGGA